>JAIOJA010000024.1 GCA_019912315.1 Planctomycetota bacterium | reverse complement strand
GCCTGGCTACCGCCGAAGATGGACAGTCGAGCGCCTGTTCGCCTGGCTTCAGAACTTCCGCAGACTCGTGACACGCTGGGATTACCATGCCGCCAACTTCCTTGCCTTCGTGCAGCTTGGGTGCATCATCATCCTGTTGCGTCGTTTTTGATACCGCTTCTAATGTCGGACCTTGCGGCAAGATTCAACAACCCGCCCGACGATGTGGCTACCCGCCTTCGTTCAGCTGCAACTGAGCTACAGAAGCTACTAAGCGGGTGCCAGTTTCGAATCGTGTACTGTTCGCGCGCTCCAGTTTTTGCGTGCTATCGCATCGACGAAAAGGTCGTGGTCACTCTTTACATGCACAAGCCTGAAAAGGGCGAAGTCCCCGCCTTTGTCTTCGAGAAGCCGGGTAAATGCTATGAGTTTATTACGGAAGAGTTCGAGTACCTGATTAGTTCTAGTGCTGGCGCTAGGCCGGTGCCAGCAGAGTCAGTCCCTTCCGTAGCGGCAGCCGACCAAAGTAGTCCGACGCCCGATTCTGGTGCAGAGAAACAAGCGTCTGCCGAAGAAGAAGGAAAAGCCGAGGCATAAGATGGCATACGTATCCGTTCCCAATACATACAGACACTATGGAGTCGTAGAGGGTGACATCGGCCCTGATATCGTCGATTTTGCGCACCGAGTAGGGATCACAGCATGCGATATCGAAACAACTGGGCTGACTCCTGGCATCGACAGGCTCGCAACATTTCAGTTGTTCATGCCAAACGATGTCGCGCTAGTTGTACGCCCTGGTAGTCATCCGCCGACCAACCTCATCAAGCTTCTTCAGTCGCCAGGCGTCACCAAAGTCTTCCACCATGCGACATTCGATCTCACATTCACTTTCGCCACTTGGAGAGTGTTGGCTGCGTCTGTCTTTTGCACGAAGATTGCCTCGAAAGTGCTGGAGCCTCATCGGACAGATCACAGCCTTAAGACTTTGCTTGCCAAGTACTTTGGGGTGCACATCAGTAAAGCACAAAGGGTTTCAGATTGGTCGGCGCCAGTGCTCAGCCGAGAGCAAGTAGAGTACGCTCTGAATGACGTAATCTACTTGCCTTCACTCATAGGCCGGCTTAGTAGCGAGCTTGTGCAGCAGGGCCGATGGAATCTCGCGTTGAGCAGCTTCCAATACCTGCCCACTAGAGTGGCCTTGGACGTCTTGGGAAGTGGAGACGTTTTCAAGTATTAGATGCCAACCAATTCGCAACCTTCCTGATGACCCACGGCGAGGGACAGCTACCCTGTGTATCGCGGTGCAACCGGGCTAAGTTTGCTCTGAATTCATCTGCGCTGCGCCCGTCAATGGCAATCTTCGGGGCAGGCTGCATCTTGTCAAAATACGCGACATAGGCCGCACCTACCGGCGTCGTCCAAACAGCTTCGCGGAACTCGGGCCGCTTCGGGTCGCGTGGCACTGGGAGCAACTGGCAGCCTATTCGTTGCAGTCGGAGTTCCAATTCTTCCCAAGCACCCGGAGGAGACGGATTAGAAGCAGTATCTAAAACGTTGAAGTAGGCGCTTAACGCTTGCCGATACAGTCAGCATGGAACTTACTGACGCGCAATGGGCCCTTCTGGAGCCCCTCATTCCCGTTCCCGTGCGGCGGGCCGACGGCAAGGGCCGTCCG
>JAIOJA010000023.1 GCA_019912315.1 Planctomycetota bacterium | reverse complement strand
GCCTGGCTACCGCCGAAGATGGACAGTCGAGCGCCTGTTCGCCTGGCTTCAGAACTTCCGCAGACTCGTGACACGCTGGGATTACCATGCCGCCAACTTCCTTGCCTTCGTGCAGCTTGGGTGCATCATCATCCTGTTGCGCCGTTTTTGATACCGCTTCTACTACAGCCCTATTGTAAACGGTGTTCGCGCGCGATCGTTCTTCACGCTCCACGCATATGTACTGGTTCAGAGCAAGGTCTCGGATGCAACGGTGGGGCCGATAAAGCCGGGGGATGGCAAGGATGTGGCCGACTACCTCACGGCCGTTCGGGATACCAGTCATGACGACGAAAGGAAGATTTTGCTTCCATCTGATCACACGTTAGAGGTTTCCGTGAAAGACGCCGGGGTGGAGCATTCAATCCGAATCAAATAGCAGTCAAGGAGAGTCTGACATGCGTACAGTCGTAAGATTTGTGGTGCTTGTCGGCATCTTTGGGGTTGTGTTTCACGGTCCTACTCAAAGCGCCCAGACACCTCAGGAACCCAATGCGGACATCTTGGACATTCTCGGTGAAGAACAGGCCGAACTGATGAAGCTTGATTCGTGGCCGGACGAAACAGACGCAATTCTCGGCTTCACATTCGAGCAAGCCGCCTACGGCGTATTGAATGGATACGAGCAACTTGAAGATGGAGTCACTGTGTTTCGCGAGACCAAGACGCTTTCGGACGGCGGTGGTTCGATTCCGTCATGGGATGAGGAATCTGGGACTTATCGGTTTGTGTGGCTCGAAAGCTGGTGTTTGGAAGTGAGGACAACAGAATTGGCGTCGAAGTCGTGGTTGCGCCGGACCACCACGCCGCCAAGCGAATCATGGCGCTGGATGTCGCCGGGAAACGGCAGATGTCCGTCAGGGCGGCTTATTCGGTTTGGGGTCCTGACTTTGGCGTAGAGGCGGGCCACATTCTCGTTCTTCATGACCATGACCGTGAGCAAATTGAGGACTGGGAGGGACAGAGCTCGCGTGATCTGTCGTGCGTTCATGGGAATATTCTTATAAATCTGAATCAGAGCCCCGCGAGTACCGTCAATCTACCCAGTTTGGCCGGAGCAATGGTCGAGGAGATACTGGATCAGGAACAGGTACGAGCAGACTCCGGCTCACCGCTTAAGCCCACGGCCACTCTCAGCCTTTCCCAAAGCAACATAGATTTCCCAGCATTGGACGCTGTCGACGATCCCGTGCCCAGTCACTCAATAGATGTCATTGTAGATGTTTCTGAATGGGACAGTGCCGCATTCAAACGGAGCTTTCTCGCCGAGAAGGGGCATCCCATCGTTGGCACAACCGATGACGGACAGGCGGAGTATGATGAATCGAGGACGATATACACGCCGAATAGTGATCCTTCGGCTTTTGACGACGCTGCGGACCCCACGAAGTGCGCGTTTCACAGGACGACCGGGAGTTCCGAAAACAGTGACTGGCACGTTGTGATTGTGGTCTGGGGAAGCAATCTTGTACCTGCTGTCGCCTTTGAAACAGTGACCGTCGTCAGAGGCAATTGACGCTGCGACGACGGCCAGGTCAGAATTGCCATGCAAGGGTTGCCCGTAGCCAGCAACAGGGCTGTGCCGAACACGATCAGCGAAGTGGAAATGGCTCCCACGAGCGCCGGCCACCAGACAGCGCGGCCGGCCGGATGGTTGTCCCGCGTACCCGTCAGCCACGCGTACCCGTCAGCTTGGCCCCGGCGTGCAGAATCGCCAGCGGCAGGTGAATCAACCCGACAGCCGCGTAAGCAATGACCACCTTCCTGTGTGAATAGCGGGGCTCGCTCGCCGGGCTCTCGCGCAGCCGTCTTAGGCGATTCATCGCGAGAGCATCATTTCGGTCTTCGCGTTCAAACAGCAAGCCGCCGGGCTCGGCGTACCAGGCGCCGTACAGCTGCACCTTGATTCTGCCGGCGGTGTCGGTCTGCATTTCGTCATTCCCATCAGCGCTGCAGCCAGGCGATGTTGAATTCCTCGTAGCCTTGCCATTCGGCGCTGAGCAGGTGCCACTCGTCGTCGACCTTCACCAGCAGTTTGCGCATCTGAACCTTCACGGTTTTGCGCGTGGCAATATCCGCAATCACAGCCAGCAACAGCGCGACGAAAACCAGCAACAGCCACAGGCTGGTGTTCATGACCAGCTTCAACTGAAAGTCGACCAGCACAATGTCGGGGCCGATGGGCGTCACCCGCACGTTACTGACGCGGCTGATACAATAAGGAGACGGGTGCGAACGCAGCAGCTCGTTCCAGTACGACTGAAACGCGTGCCGGTCCCCAAACCCGCGAGGGATGCCCGCAGGCCTTCCAAGCTTGGCGATCATGGGCTGGTGGCGCGGAAAACGGTCAAGGTCCGCCTGTACAGTCAGCGCGCGCGCCCTACCAACGCGATTGCGCGCCAGGGAGCGATAAAAGCCCTGCAATGCCCGCTTCGGCGTGGCGGGCTTTGACTGTATCCACAACAGCACCGGGATTGCCAGAATCGTCAGACCGAGAATCCCCAGAATCACGCCGCCAACTATCCCGTCAGGCTGTCTTGCCAGCGCCGCGGCGCCGATCAGGCAGGGCGCGCCGAACAACAGGGCAAGCAGAGCCGCCGGTATCACCTGCACCAGGTCCGGGCCGGCCGCGCGGTCGCCGCCTAGACCGGTTCGCACGCTGTCAAGCTTCGCGCCTGCCCGGGCCAAAGCCTGCTCTTCCATGCTGCCAAGCCCGCTCGCAGCGGCACGATGAGCGGCGAACCCGTCGCCGTAGGGTTGAAAGTTCACCGGTTGACCGCTCACGGAATCGCTCCTGAGATTCGATGACAGACTATACCGAAACCGGCACGTCAACGAAGACGGCGTTGCCCTCCAGCCTGACGTCGTAGATCTTCACACGGATGCGGTCGCTCATCAAACTGACGCCGGTTTTCAAATCGAACTGCCAGCCGTGCCACAGACAGGTGATCACGCCGCGAGCGCAGATCGCGTCG
Source organism: Planctomycetota bacterium (assembly GCA_019912315.1). Lineage (GTDB taxonomy): Bacteria > Planctomycetota > UBA8742 > UBA2392 > UBA2392 > JACKID01. The sequence goes on along the minus strand of JAIOJA010000023.1, from coordinate 166,656 downwards.
TGCAGCGGCGCGTGCATGTGAGGGCAGTTATCTTCCACAGCGCGAAACTCGCCATTCACATTAAACAGCGCGATGCCGGGGCCGTCCCCCACATCAAAGTGCGCGCCCTTACCGGGCGCGGGCGCTTCTTCAATCGAACACAGACGGACAAGCGGCATCAGAAGTCGTTGCGTTGAAGTACCGGCACACCCGCGCGCATCAGCTCATTGCCGTACGCGTCGGCCAGTTGGATCGCGCGGTTCTTCACCCGGTTCATGCCGATCCACCCGGTCCACCAAGGGTTGTTGCGGTGCAGCAGCAGGTGATATGTACCGTCAGCGTGTGAGACTACGTCCACGGTGAAATCACAATAGGCGATGAACGCGCCAAGAAACAGGCTGGCGGCCAGACTGCCCTGGGAAACCTTCAGGCGCCATGCGCCCTGAGGCTCAACCCCGTAGCCCAACCCACCGGCGACTTGAATCGCCACGTCACGCAGCACGTTGGGATCGCCGTGCGTAATGTAGGCGTGCCCCGGCATATCAGAAGTCCACCAGCCTGCGCAGCGCGGCCGCGATTTTGTCGGCGTTCGGCAGCATGGCCTGTTCAAGCTCCGGCGCGTAGGGAATGGGCGTCTCCAGCGCGCCCAGGCGCATGACCGGCGCGTCCAGGTGCTCGAAGCAGTGCTCACTGATAAAGCTGGCGAACTCGCCGGCGACGCTGCCCATCAGCGTGGCTTCGTTCAGCACGAGCGCGCGGCTGGTCTTTTCGACCGTGGCTTTGATCGCCTCTTCGTCGTATGGGCGCAGCGAGCGCAAATCCAGCACCTCTACTTCAATGCCGTCCTCGGCCAGTTTCTCGGCGGCCTTGATCGCATAATGCACCATGATCCCGAACGTGATCACGCTGGCGTCGCGCCCTTGCCGCGCGATGCGGGCCTTGCCGATTTCAGTGGGCTCGACGTCGCCGACGTCCTCGCGCAGCTTCGGGTCGCGATACAGGTGCTTGTGCTCGAAATACAGAACAGGGTTGTCGTCACGAATGGCGGCCTTGATCATGCCCTTGGCGTCGCTTGCCGTGCTTGGCACCACAAGCTTCAGCCCGGGCACGTTCATGAACCAGGCTTCCATACAACCGCTGTGGAACGGCCCGCCGCTGACACCGCCGCCCCAGGGCAGGCGCACAACCATGGGAACTTTCGGCCCCCACCGGTAGTGAATTTTGGCGGCGTTGCTGACGATCTGGTTGAAACCGCAGGCGACGAAATCGGCAAACTGCATCTCGGCCACGGGGCGCAAACCGTACATGGCCGCGCCGATCGCGTTGCCGATAATAGCGGATTCCGCGAGCGTCGTGTCCCACACGCGTTCAGGGCCGAACTCATCAACGAGCCCTTTGGTTACGCCGAAGGCGCCGCCGTACACGCCGATGTCTTCGCCCAGCAGAAACACATCTTCGTCGCGCTGCATTTCTTCACGCAGCCCGGCGCTGATGGCCTCAACATATGTGATGCCTTTGCTCATGGCCCAAGAGTCTGCTGTCCGGCACACGCCAGTCAACGGGCAAGCCGGCGGGGATGAAAATTTACTCGCCCCAAAAAACAGACCCCCGGGTTGCCTAGTTGCTGGCAACCACGGGGGCCGGTTGGTCATTCCTGTCTAGGCCATGCGCATCGAACTGCGGCTGCGCTTGGCGCGCTTGCGCCTCGGCTTGGGCCACCCGCCCTTCGACTTGTTTGACTTGACCTTCTGGGTGATCTGCTCGCGGTACGCGGTCACGGAGCTTCCTACGTGGAATTCGTGATCGTCATCCGTCATCATGGCGGTGTCGGCCGCCTTTTCGATCGCGGCGAGTTTCTTGAGCTCTTCGCGGTCACAGAAACTGATCGCGATACCGCTTGCCCCGGCACGGGCCGTACGCCCGATGCGGTGCACGTGGTTTTCCGGCTCGTCACTGAGGTCGAAGTTGATGACGTGGGTAATGCCGTCAACGTCAATGCCTCGCGCGGCGATATCCGTCGCGACCAGTACACGCACACGCCCGTTGGCGAAATCCGCCAGCGCGCGCTGACGTGCGCCCTGGGTCTTGTTGCTGTGAATGGCGCCGGCCCGGATTTTGTCCTGGTTCAGCTTCTTCACGACCCTGTCGGCCCGGTGCTTTGTACGCGTGAATACGAGCACCATGGCGGTCGGGTCATCCTTGAGAATCTGCGTCAGCAGCTCCTGCTTCTTGCGTTGCTCCACGAACATCACCTTCTGCTCGATGTTCGGTCGCCCGATCGGAGTCGGGTCGACATCCACGCGGGCCGGGTCCTTGCACAGAGTGTTGGCCAGTTCGGCCACATCTTTCGGCATGGTCGCGCTGAAGAACAACGTCTGGCGCTGCGTCGGAACCTTGGTGCAGATTCGCCGCACGTCGTGGATGAAACCCATGTCGAGCATGCGGTCGGCCTCGTCAAGCACGAGCACCTGTACCTTTTCAAGTTTGACGTGGCCCTGCTGCATGAGATCGAGCAGGCGCCCGGGTGTGGCGACAAGGATGTCAACGCCACGCTTGAGCATCTGAATTTGTGGCTGCTCGCCAACGCCGCCCATGACGACGCCGCTGCGCAGCTTGAAGTTGCGACCGTAGGCGCGCAGTGCCTCCTCAACCTGCAAGGCGAGTTCGCGTGTGGGTGCGAGGACGAGGGCCCGAATGCCGCCGTGCTGACCCTTGGCCAGACGCTGAAGAATCGGGAGGGTAAAGGCAGCGGTCTTGCCGGTGCCGGTAGGTGCGATGGCGAGGACGTCTTTGCCTTCCAGCGCGTGAGGGATTGCGAGGGACTGGATTTCAGTCGGTCGCGTGTAGCCTTCATGCTCCAAAGCACGAAGGAGCGCACTGTCCAGGGACAGTGCTTCAAAACTATCAGTCATGCGGTTTTACTTTCACGTGGCGCGGCCTTCTGGGCGGCACCACAAATGCCCGAGGGGAACTAGCGGCAAAGTCTCGAGGCATTCGCCGGAATGGACTTCCGGCCGAGTCTGACGCGTGTAACCGTCGGAGGTTGTATCAGGCAGCTACAAACGAGCTGCAACATCTGACAAACGCCATGGTATCACAGTTTGTTTCCAAAAGTATGGGGGAATGTCAGTAATTTCCGCGGCGTCCGGTGGACGCAGGCTCAGATGCGCCAATTGGCGATCTTCGCGGTCACTTCGAGCTTGTCCTCTGGGCGGGTGTATTCTGCAAAATCGTCCCAGGCAATGAACAGCAACTCTTCGTTGCCGTGGTTCGCGGCGTCCATGGCGCCCAGGCCGAACTGGTCCAGGCGTCGCACCTCGAAGGCAAGGCAGCGGTAGTCCGGGGCGGTTTCGCCGGGCAGTGGCTCGTGGCGTTTGTGCCCCTCGGGTGGGCGGCTGGCGCTGACAACAGCCGGGTGATTCTTCAGCAGTTTCAGGGCACTCTTCACGGGGCGGGCATCATGCAGCGGCGCGATCTGCCGCAGCAGCACAACCGCACCCGCTTCACCCTGTTTGGCCCGGTCGTTCAGCATGGCGATGAAGTCGAAAGGCGCGAGTTCACGCACTTCGTGTCTCGCGATCAGCTCCAGCATGGTTTCGTCTCCCTGCGGGCTCAGTACGCAGATGTGATCCGAATCCGTGATCTGTCTGGCGATCATCAGCTGGTGGTCCAGCAGATTGACTCCGCCGACGCTCAGGGCGCCGGCCGGCTGGAGTTGCCCGTCATTCACGCGCAACTGCCGTGTTACTTCGATTCCGACCCAGGTGTCCATGCGGATGATCGTTGATCGTGAACGGTTGCCGGTCAACTGCAAACCGCCCCGCCTTACGGAGGGCTGTTTGGAAGCTAATATTCCGCCCATGAAGACGGCGCTTGGCAGCGTGGCGTTTATTTCGCTTGGCTGCCCCAAAAACCTGATCGACAGCGAAACCATGCTGGGCAGCATTGCCGGCGAGGGCTTTGTGGTCACGCCCCACTATGAAGGCGCGGACGTGGTGGTGATCAACACCTGCGGCTTTCTGTCCGCGTCGCGCCAGGAATCCCTGGACCACATCAACCAGATGCTGGATCTCAAGACCAAGGGCGACATAAAGCGCGTTGTGGTAGCGGGCTGCATGGTAGGCAACTATCGCGACGTACTGGACGAGCACGCCCCCGGCGTTGACGCACTGCTAAGCGTGAATGACCGCACGCGACTCAGTGACGTCCTGCGCGAGCTCAACACCAGCGGCGAACTTGCCCGGCGGGTTGCCATCAGCGACCCAGATGAGCGCGGCAGCGTATACGACGACACCGCCCGCCTGCGCATCACGCCGCGCCACTACGCCTACTTGCGCATTAGTGAGGGCTGCGACCACACCTGCGCCTTCTGCACGATCCCCAGTATCCGCGGACGTTTCCGAAGCAAGACTCGTGAGCAGATCCTGACCGAAGCCCGTGAGCTGGCAAACGACGGCGCCCGTGAGCTGATCGTCGTCGCCCAGGACAGCACCTACTACGGGCTGGACACGGAAAAACGCAAATCCGTGCACGAGCTACTGGGTGAACTGGTGAAAATCGGGGGCGTGGACTGGCTTCGCCTGATGTACGCCTACCCGACGCAGGTGACAGACGATCTGATCGACCTGCTTGCCCATGAGCCCAAGCTGCTTGGCTACATCGACATGCCGCTTCAGCACATCAACACGGACGTTCTGCGCCGGATGCGCCGCGGCAGCACCCGCGACACGACACTGCGCCTGCTTGAAAAAATGCGCGCCCGCATTCCCGGGCTTACGCTGCGCAGCACGTTCATTGTGGGCTTCCCCGGTGAGACCGACGCGCAATTCAACGAGCTGCTGGATTTCATTCGTGAGGGGCACATCGACCGCGCGGGCGCTTTCCCGTTTTCGGACGAAGACAAGGCCGCGTCCTTCGATCTGGATGGAAAGCTTCCTGACGAAGTCATCAACGAGCGCCATCGCCAGTTCATGGAGGTGAACCGGGAGGTGCTGTTCAAGCGCAACGACAACCTTGTCGGGCAGACAATCGAAGTCCTCGCGGAAGGTCCAAGCCAGGACCCGAAGTACCCGACCACGGGGCGCACCCGCGCCGACGCACCGGAAATCGACTGCTCGGTGCTGCTGAAGGGCAAGCACGAAGCGGGCACCCTGCTAAACGCGCGCGTGGTGCGGTCTCTGGGCTACGACCTACTGTGCGAGCCCGCCAATTAGTACTCACTAACTAATGGGGTCAGTCAGAGGTGCCGGTTGGTGCTGTCAGCGGCACTCCGGGCACCCCGGATCCCCGCTTCCGGTCAGGCGCGTGTAGCCCGTCACCACGATCGGCCCTGTAAATGCGCTGTTCGCGGGCTTCAAAACGGAAAACCGCCTTTCGCGCCCGGATTCTGGATGCCATCCTGCCTGTTCAGTCGTTAAAGAGCACGAGCAGGGCAGGTATCGGTCGAATCGGCTGTAACCCGCTTAAATAAGCCGATCGCTGACGTTGACAGACCCATTGGATAGGATATACTAACTTTGGTGGTGAGCTTTGGCTCCGCTGCTCGTGTCCCTTCACGATGACGGCGTTCAACAAAAGAATGATCTGCGAAGACTCCCTGGTCTTCCAGTCACCTGGATGAAGCTATCCGTCGCGCGTGATCGCCCACGCCGATGGTGCCATGCGGCCGAGACGTGATTGAGAGGGTAGCTTTACGCTCTCCTTTCCGGCCCTTTCAACGCGTCTCGGTCCTTCCTTTTAATCACTGACCGCTGGTGTTCGCGCGCGCGGGGAATAGCCTGACGGGCCCGGCTGTTGGTCCGTACACATGAAAATTGGAATCGTCTGCTACCCAACCCACGGTGGCTCCGGCGTTGTCGCCACGGAGCTGGGCTCTGCACTGGCGCAGAACGGCCACGACGTTCACATCATCAGCTACGCGATTCCCTTTCGTTTCGACAGCTTTCGCAAAAACCTGCGCTATCACGAAGTCGAGGTCAGCGCCTACCCGCTGTTCCGCTATCCGCCGTACGACCTGGCCCTGGCGGGCACTATTATGGAAGTCGCCCAGCAATACGGGCTGGACATCCTGCACGCGCACTACGCCATACCGCACGCGATCAGCGGGCATCTGGCACGCGAGATGCTGAATGGCGGCGGCAAGAACGTAAAGCTGGTGACCACGCTGCACGGCACGGACATCACGATCATCGGGCAGCAGCGCATCTTCCAGCGCATCACCCGGTTTGGCATCCGGCAAAGCGACGGCGTAACGAGTGTCAGCGCGGAGTTGAAGCAGCGCGTGATTGAGACAATCGACTGCGGCGCCCAGGACATCGAGGTCATCCCCAACTTCGTGGATGCAGACCGCTTCAAGCCGGGCTGTTGCCCGAACAAGCGCGCGCAACTTGCAGGCGAAGACGAAAAGATCGTCATGCACGTCAGCAACTTCCGCGAAGTGAAGCGCCCCCGCGATGTCGTAAAGGCTTTTGCCGATGCGTCCAAAACCGTGAAGGCCAGGCTTGTGCTGATCGGAGACGGGCCGGAACTGCCCGCGTGCAAAGACCTCGCCCGTGAACTGGGCGTCTTCGACCGCTGCACCTTCGCCGGGACATACGACGCAATCTGGGAGCTTTTACCCCAGGCCGACGTGTTTTTTCTGCCCAGCGAATACGAAAGTTTCGGGCTGAGCGCCCTCGAGGCCATGGCGTGCGGCGTGCCAGTCGTCGGTACCAACACCGGCGGTACGCCAGAGGTAGTTGAGCAGGACGTCAGCGGCTTCCTGCATGACCCGGGCGACACTGTCGCGATGGCCGAGTCCATTCGCGGTCTGCTGGCTGACCAGGCGCTCGCGCAACGTATGGGCGCGGCGGCCCGGGAGCGCGCCGTCAGTGCGTTCCGGCGTGACGCGCTGCTGCCCGTGTGGGAACAGTATTACGAGAAAGTGCTGGCCCTGCCTGATCGCCCGTAGCGCGCGTCCGCACTAGTCTTCCCAGAAGGGCTGCTTGCGCTTGAACTGCATCTCGCGGTCGTTGGACTCCTTGGGAAGCAGCCCCGAGGCGCGCAGCTTCTTCCACCAGTACTCCATGAAATCCCATTTGCCGCGCGTAGCCCAGAACTTCGACAACTCGTTACTCGCGTGAGCCCGCAGCAGCATGGCTTCCGCATCGTCGGGCGTCTGCGCCAGCACAAGCCCCGCGGTTTCGTACGCGCGCTCAAGTTTGGTGTCGCCGCTGAGACTGTCCCGGCGCCCGGTTTCCAGCAGGTCCGCGGCGCGCCTCATCAACTGGTCGCGCTGCCCGCGCAAGGCTTGTTCCTGCGCATCCGCGATGCGCATGGCGCGAATCCTCTCGTAGGCCACGCGCACGTCATCCATGCCGGCCGTCGCAGTCGCGTCGTGCTCATCCACGGCCAGCACCTGCTGGTACCAGTTCTTGGCCTGGTCCACCTGGACCTCGGCTTCGTTAAACTTGCCGTCCGCGGCAAGGGGCTGCCACTCCTGCATGATCTGCATAGCCTCGTCGTTGAAGCTGAACACCTTATCGCGCTCAAGCTTCTCCAGGTACCACAACGTACCCAGAATGCCCGCCACGACGGCGATCAACGCCAGCATAGTGCCGAACACTTCCTTCTTGTTGCGCCCCACCCACTTCATTGCCAGACGCAGTGGCGAGTAATCGACCGAGCCCATGGCCCGACCTTCGGTGAAGTTTCGGACGTTCTCGGCGAGTTCCTTGACCGTGTCGATGCGATCTTCCGGATCTTTCTCAAGACACTTCAGCGCAAGGCGTTCAAGCTCGCCGGGGATTTCGATCTCGGGGTTGCGCTCGCGCGGCTTCATGGGCGTGAGTTCGCGCACCTGCTCAAGCACTTCATCGCTGGATTTGCCCGTCCAGGGCGAGCGCAGGCACAGCATCTCATACAGGATCACGCCCAGGCTGAAGATATCCGACTTGTGGTTGATGATATCGATGTCGCCCTTGGCCTGCTCCGGTGACATGTAGCTTGGCGTACCAATGATCGAGCCCATCATGGTGTGTACGCTGCCCGCGTCCAGGCGGTCGGTCAGCACGATGCCGCTGTCGTTGTCAAAAGCCCGGAACTGCCGCCCGACGACTTTCGCGACGCCCCAGTCCATCACCTGCACTTCGCCGAAGCGCCCGACCATGATGTTCGCGGGCTTCAGGTCGCGGTGAATCACGCCGCGGTTGTGGGCGAAACTCATGCCCTCGCAGATCTTGATAAAGACATCCAGCATACGCAGCAGGGGGTACTCGTTCTTCACATCGCGGTTGCCCTCGCGCAAACGCAGCAGGACCTCCGCCAAGCTGGCCCCTTCCACAAACTTCATCGTGAAGTACAGGTTGCCCGCGCCGTCCACGCCCATTTCGTGTACCGGCACAATGTTGGGGTGTTCAAGCTGCCCGGTGATCTGCGCTTCTTCAAGGAAGCGCTCCACCACGTCGCGCCTCCCCAGCAACTCCTTGCGTAACACCTTTAACGCCACGCTGCGGCGCAATTCCGTATCTTCAACCTCCAGCACTTTGCCCATGCCGCCGCGCGCGATTTCGCGAACCACCACATAGCGCTTGCGGTCAGCGGTCGCGTCCGGCTGGTATTGCGCCAGGCTCGACTGCATCTTGTCGCTCAGCAGCTTTACGCCTTCGTCCTTGATACCGATCTTCTGCCGCATCATGGCGACGGTCATTTCACTGGCGTGGATGATCGTGCCGGCCGGGACGATCTTGTCCGTGGCCGAAATTGCGTCGGTATCTTTATGCAGGTTCCAGCCATCGTCATTGCGGCGGGCGGTCGTTTTGCGATCCGTGCCGGAGCGGCTGTCGTCAACCGGCCTGGTCGTGGCGCGCTGCTGCACGGGTTCGGTGCCCTGGCGGCTGGTGGGGCGCCTGTCGGGTGGCGGCGCGGAATCCTCGACGGGACGTGTAGGCCTGCTGCTGTTTACGGGCGGGTTGGGGCGGTCTGTCTCTTCCTGAGGGGCCGCCGAAAAATTGCCTTCGGGCAGCAGAGTGGGCTCGGACAAAACGCCCATCATCTGGTCAAACAACTCGCGGGCGTGTTCGTGCGTCAGGTGGCCCTTGTGAACCACCAGGGCCTGCATGGTCATGTCCTTCTGCTGGGTGCGGCGGCGGCGCAGCTCGGAACGCAATGTCTCCGACTCAAGCGCGGTAACATGCCCGCGCTCGGCCACGTAGTTGAGGAAGGCCTCGTCGATTTCAGCCTGCTTGTTGGCCATGCCACCCGTCTTCGGCCAAATGTTGTAAGTACCCGGACGCACAGATCATAGATTTACTGACAGCCTGCTTGCACCTCAAACTTGCGACATTAATTCATCGTTGCTCGCGCCAATCTTTCATGATTTCCGCAACTTTCGCCGCCGTCAGGGCGAACGTGCGCGTGCGATCGGCCCGTGCGATGTTCAGCCCAATCAGGTTGCCGCGCAGGTCAAACACCGGACTGCCCTGCTGGCTTGGCAGCACGACGCCGTCGTGCTGGATGACCTTGCCCAGGTGCGTGTGCCGGTCGTTGATCGGCCCCTTCACGTTGGGACGCCCCCCACCCGGCGGCGGGGGCGGCGCGTCTTCTTCGGCCAGTTCCACCTCGACCGTCGTTTCCTTGCCATCACGAAGCAGCAGCACCACCACCCGGTCGCCGATCTTCTTGCCCTTGACCAGGTTGTCGATGTCACGCTGCTGCGTGATCTCGGTGTCGTCCAGCTTCAGCAGTGTTTCGCCGCTGGCCAACCCCGCGAGCTCCGCCGGTGAGCCCGGCTTGATACCGCCGATCTCAACCCCTTTGGCGGCCGGGCGCGAGGCGAAAATGCCAAGTTCCGGCTTGCCCGTCCCCTTGGCCGGCGCTTGCTCGCCCAACGCCTCCGCGCGCGGAACAAGCTGCACATCAAGGTCCAGTGACTGGTCACCGCGCTTTACGCTGAATACAACCTTGTCCGTCGCGTTGCAGCCGCGAATCATGGCTATCAGCCCGTTCCAGTTTTCAACCACCTGTCCGGCCATCTTCACGACCACGTCGCCAACCTTGATGCCGGCCTTGTCCGCAGGCATCCCGGAAGTCACGTCAGTGACTTCCGCGCCGCCGCCCTTCGCGTCGCGCGCGTTGATGCCTACGAACGCGCTGTTGGGGTCCGGCGCGCCCGCCATCTTGTCCGTGTCATAGGGCGGCAGTGCGACGAAACCGTGGGCCGTGGCATGGCCCTTGGCGTCCACCGTTGCCAGCAACGTACCTATCTTCGGGAACTCTTCGGTGAGTGTCCCGGCGGAAAAGTCGATGAACTTCTTGAACTTCCGGTCGGCCTTCAGCAGGGCAATGTCGTAGCGATTGTTCTTGAGTTGCAACTCGACCGTAAAGGAAGCCGTCCCGTCCAGCAACTCGATTTTTTCGCCGCTGACCAGTTCACTAGCCTTGGTCAGCAGCAGCCCGTCGGCGCTCACGGCCGTAGCGAACGCCACCTGCTTGCCGCGCTGCTTGACCGCGAACACGGTGCCGGCGGCGCGCTCGGCGATGAGTTGTGTCCACAGTTCAAGCAGTTTGTCGCCCTGCTTCCATTCCGGTGCGGGCAGGGTTCCGCCGCCGCCGCCGTCGCCCAGGTCACCGGTGCTGTAGCTGAATTTGATTTTCTCGCGCGAGTAACCCCGCCTGACTTCCAGCGTTGTTTCGTTGCCGGCGTCAATCATCAGCATGGCGTTCACGAAATCGAGCCCGCCGTCAACAGCGACGTCGCCCACTTTCACAATCACGTCGTCGACTTTCAGACCCGCGCTGTAAGCCAGCCCGCCCTCCTGCAAGTCCATAATGCGCGCGCCGCCCTGCCCAAAGACCTTCGCGCCGAATGGCGGAATGTTGATATGCAGGCTCTGGCGCTTGCCACCGCGGCTCAGCTTGACCTCCTGCTCCGGGCCTATGCCGCGCTCGGTGATCAGCTCAATCCAATCCTTGGCGTTCTCGACTTTCTCGCGGTCAATACGCTCAATGATGTCGTTTACCTCAAAGCCCGCCGCGTAAGCCGGCGAGCCGGGATGCACGTCGTCAACCCGGATTCCCCTCGCGCTGCGCACCACCAGCCCCACGGCCGGACGTTTGGTCATGCGCCGTCCGTTTTCCAGCCACTGCTTGAAATCGTCACGGTCGCGCAGCGAGTCAAGGTCAGAGTCCCGCGAGGCGTGGTCCATGTCGCGCCAGCCCGCGTCCACGGATCGCTGCAACGCCGCGACGGCCTTCTTCGCCATTTCGTCGGCTTCTTTGTCCGTCAGCTCGGCAGCCCGCAATGCGTACGCGCAGCCGGCGTTGTACAGCACGTCACTAGTGCGCTTATCGGGCTTCAGCAACTCGTCGAACAACTCGCAACAGCGCTTCAGCTTGCGGTCCTGCAGGGCCTTCACGGCGGCCTGATAAGTCGCGATTTCCTTGCCCGCCAGGGCGCCTTCGGCGGGCTCGCGCATGCCCTTGCCCCAGCTTGGGCCGGCGGCGTTGCCGAAAGTCTTGTTCGCCTTCAGGTCGTTCAGCAGCTCTTTCAGCAGCTTGACCGGTGTGACGTTGTTGATGTGAACATTGTTGGTCTGAATCGACTGATTGATCGCGACAATCTTGCCGCTCAAATCAAACACCGGCCCGCCTGAATCGCCGCTGATCACCGGCGCGTCCGTCACGATCATGCTGCGGGCGTTCTCCGGCACCAGGCAGCGTCCCGCGCGCACAACCGCGTCCCGTCCGCCTTCCGGGCCAAGCGGGTGCCCCATCGGAATCAGCCAGTCCCCCACCTTGACCTTCTCCGATTCGCCAAGCTCGCAAAACGGAACTTTTGCCCCCTTGGTATCGGCCTTGATCAGCGCAAAATCCATCGGCTCGTGCCAGCCCGCTGTCACGGCCTCAAGTGTCTGCCCGCCGTAAAGCACGATGATGCAACGAGTGCCCGCACGGGGACCCGTGACGTGCCCGCAGGTGGCGATCCAGCCATCGTCGCTTATGAAACAGCCCGAGCCCGAACTGCCGCCCATGCGCACACCAACCACCGCGGGGCGGACTTTTTCGGCCACGCCCTGGATGGTCTTTTCGAGCTTCTGGTAGTCCTCAAGACTCGTGAGCTTTGCCGGCGCCGATTGCGACTCAAACGAGGTCGCGCCAATGGCAAGCAAAAGCAACAGAGCGATAACAGCCCGTGTCTTCACCGGAATCTCCGCATTTTCACGCAAATGGACACCCCTCTTATACAAGAGACTGTAGACAAGTGGCACGCCCGTCGCGCATCTTACGCTGTACATGGCGCTCATCTACCTGATCCGACATGCCGAAGCGCAGTCATACTGGAGCGGCGGCGACGCATCCCGCCCCCTCAGCGCGCGCGGGCGCAAACAGGCCGACTGGATGGCCCGTCATCTTCAGGGGCTGCGGGCTGATGAGCTGCGCTGCGCCCCCCACCGGCGCTGTGTGGAAACAGCGGAAATCATCGGCGCCGCCCTGGGTATGCAACCCGAGATTGACGACCGCCTGCACATCGCGCGACATTTTGAAGTTGAGCCCGCCGCGGGCACATCCATCTGGGTGGCCCACAGCAACAACATTCCCGACGCCCTCTACGCGCTTGGTGTACCGGGCAATCGTTGCGCACACGCCTCTGCGTGGAAGCTTGAACTTGACGACGCGAATCGACTGACCACTGCCGAATACATCGAGCCGGACCTGCTGGGCCAATGATGAACTGTGCTTTGTGATTTGATCGCGACTGTTTGAATCCGCGTTTGTTTGTGGCGTGCGGCCATATCGGGAGACTCGCCGCACGGCATCCCTAATCGGAAGGCGCCTGAGCGACTTATGTCGCGCAATGGGCGTCGTGGGTTTGCTACACTGGCGCCCCATGAATCAGGTCGAAACCAGTGTATCGAACCGTGTCGCCCGCGTGATACTGAATGCGCCGCCCCTGAACATTCTGACCTCAAGCTTGCAGGACGACATCCGTGCTGCTTATGAAGAGCTTCGCGGGCGCAAGGATCACAATGTGGTAGTGCTGGAAAGCGCTGTCGCGGGGCGGTTTTCTGCGGGTGCCGACGTTGGCGAGCATATCGGGCTGGACAACTGCCGCGCCATGTTGCGCTCGGCGCACGGGCTGATCGCCGAGATTCTGCGCTGTCCCGTGCCGACCCTTTGCGTAGTCGGCGGCGAGTGCCTGGGCGGCGCGTTTGAACTCGCGCTTGCCTGCGACCAGGTCGTGGCGACCGAAGGCGCTGCGTTCGGGGTTCCGGAAATCCTGCTGGGCTGCTACCCGCCGGCGGCGCTGGTGCTGATGCCGTGGAAACTTCCGTCCATGCTGGCGGCCGATCTGATCCAGTCCGGGCGGGTGTACACCGGTGAGTTGCTGATCGCACGTGGCGCAGGCTTCGGCACGAACGCCTACGTGGACCGCTACAGCGTGCTGCCGCGGGGGCCGCTGGTTGAGGCGACCCGCCTGCTGCGCGCCGGCGCCGCGGAGCGGTTTCTGTCCGCAGTTGGTGCGGTCGAGACGGCGTATCTGGAGCGCCTGCTTACTCTGCACGACGCAAAGGAAGGCCCTGAAGCGTTTTTGGCGAAACGAAAGCCGGACTGGGACCACTCAGAGGTATGAGGGGTGCCGGACAATTGGCATTGAAGATCGAGCCCGTATCACCGATCATTGTCCCGTAGAGGAAGACGCGGAAGAGGCACAGGAGGCAGGCATGAGCAAACTTACGATTCTGGGCGCCATCACGTTCGGCGTGCTGCTGTGCGCGCTGAACCCGACGCAAGCCGCGGCCGACATCGACAAGCGGGAACGCGCCCAGAACTGGGCCAACGTCCAGCGCAACATCAAAGATCCCGAGATCGTGACCGAAACCGTGGAAGCCATTAAGTCCATGAACGGCATGCTCGACCACGACATGGCCCTGGATCTGCTGAAATACTTCGACGAATGCGACATGGTGTGGGACGCCTTTGTCGGCGAAAAAGAGGCTCCCAAGGAATCCAAGAAGCGCCCCGTGGACGCCTACAAAATCGCCAACGCGATTCTTGTGTGCATCCGGGAAATGAGCGAACCCGAAGAAGTCGCCAAGTTTGAAAAACAGGTCAACGAACGCGAGGATTTCGGTCTGCGACCACGCATGGCCATGCTGGATGCCCTCGCCAACAACGCCGACGCTGAAGCCTGCCTGAAAATCCTGACCGACATCGCCAGGGATGAAGGGCAGACCATGGATACCGACATGCGCATTCTGGCGATCATCGCGCTTGGCAAACGGGACATGACCCAGGACCTTTACAACGTGCTGCTCGCCGCTTTGCGCCACAACAGTTGGCGGATCCGCGACGCGGCCGTCGAGGCCCTGATTGACGCCGTCAGTTTCAACGAAGACCAGACCATTCTGGCGCTGATCAACGCCTTGGCCGCGGAAACCGGCAAGATGCGCAAAGTGCTGGCGGACGCGCTGAAGAAGATCACACGCGTTGACAACGGCACGGACCCGGACAAGTGGATCGACTGGTTCAAGAACAAGAAGCGCGAAGAACAGGGGCTGCCGCCCAAGAGTGGCAAGGGCGACCGCGGCACGCGCGTAAAGGTGTTCGAGACGGAGACCTTCAGCGACCGCTACGTGTTCGTGATCGACACCTCGGTTTCCATGACGGAAAAGATCACCGAGGAAGAAAAAGAGAAGCTTAAGAAATCGATCACCAGCGAGCCGGGTGTGGAGAAAGACCCGCGCCGTCCACTGGACTGGAGCAAGATCAACTGCAAGCTCGATCTCGCCCGCGAGGAAATGATCCGCAGCCTCGAGGTCATGGACGCGGAACGCACAACCTTCACGATCATCTCCTTCGCCGACGATGTCAAATACTGGAAAGAAGAGCTCGTCCCGACGGACGAAAAACACGTTGCCGAAGCCGCCGACTGGCTGCGCGCCATCAAGGGGCAGAAGCGCACCAACGTGTTCGGCGCCATGGACGCGGCCTATGACCTGAGCGAAGAACTCGCCGGAGTTGACGTGGGCAAGCGCAAAAAGCCGAAGAAGAACGATAAGGAAAAGGGGCCGATCTCCGGGCGTCACCCGGATGAAGCGCTGCCGGATACGATCTTCCTGTACACGGACGGCTACGCCACCTGGGGCAAGTACAGCGGCAACGACCAGGCCTGGGCCGGCAAATCCAACGAAGAAAAGGCCCGCCTGTACGCGCCGATCATGGTGGACATGGTGGCGGAAATCAAAGACCGGAACCGCATCGCGCGCATAACGGTGAATTGCGTGGGCGTGGGCGTGCGTCAGGACAATACTACCCTGCGCAACCTTGCCCGGGCCTGCGGCGGCGAATACGTCGCAATCGGGCGATAGTATCGGCGTTGCCAGGCGGAACCCCGGATACGGGATTCCTCGATTTGCGAACTTTCCGCCAAGCAGCCGGCAGCTTCCGCTGCCGGCTGCTGTTTTGGGCCTGATACAATGCAGCCATGGACCAGAAGCAGAAACTACTGATTCGCAACATCGCCGGCGGCGTGATCCTGCTGGCGCTGGTGCTGTTCGGGCTTGCCTACTGCGGCGTGTTCGAGGGCGAGCAATCCGACGAAGCACAGATTCGTGCGCTGATAGAGCGCGCCCAGGAAGAGTTCAACGACAACGACTACGACGGGCTGTTCAGCCTGTGTGACCTGACCGCCCCCGAGAAAGAGGCCTGGATCAACTCCGTACCCAAAATGGCCGACAACGTGCAGATCGACGTGATTAACCCGCGCGAGCTGATTGTCGTGCCGGGCGGGGCAACGGAGTACCAGGTCGAGGTATCGGTCATCGCGCATATGGAGCGGGCGGGAATCAGCTTCGGCGGCCAGCTTGACGCGGTCACGTGTACGCTGGCCTTTGTGCGCAAGAACGAACGCTGGTACATCGACCTGAACAAATCCACGTTCCCGCCGGGGTACGTGCAGCGCCCGACCCTGCCTTAGCTCTAGCGCTGTACCACCGCGTCGGGCGGGAGCGGCTTCGGGTGCTCCGCGACCGGTGGCTCCTGTGGCTTTGGCTGAGGCTGGATGGTGATCGGCAGCAGCGCCAGCGCGAACGCCGCGCACGCCATTCCACCTTTCCAGAATTTGCGGGTTACTGTCGATTCGTGCATCCCGCCGAACTGGTAATGATGATGCAGCGGCGAACAACGAAAAATGCGTTTGCCTTTGGTAGTCTTGAAGTACGCGACCTGCAACATGACCGACCCGGCCTCGGCAACAAACACGCCGCCCGCGACGGCCAGCACCAGCTCAAGCCTGGCAAGCACGGCCATGAAGCCGAGCAGCGCGCCCAGGCTCAGGCTGCCCGTATCGCCCATGAACACGCGGGCTGGGTGGCGGTTCCAGTACAGGAAGCCAACCAGCGCGCCCGACGCCGCCACACCGAGCACGCCCGTTGTCCATGCAAGCTCAGGGTCGCCGCCGCCAAACACGGCCATCAGAACCCCGGCGCCTCCCAGCGCGTAGAAGGCGATCGCGCCGGTGCCTCCGGCGAGCCCGTCAAGTCCGTCTGTCAGGTTGTAGGCGTTGCTCGCGCCGACCATCACGAAGACGCCGACCGGCACCATCAGAATGCCCAGATGCAGCTCAATGAACGGAAGTACCAGCCGCGCGCCGGAGTCGCCGACCAGCAGATAGGCGCCGGTACAGCACAGCGTCGCGATCAGCGTCTGGGCCGCGAGTTTCTTTTTGCCGGAGATCCCGTCCTTGCCGCGCCGCGTTAATTTGCAGTAGTCATCCCACAGCCCCAGCCCGGCGTGGGCGCCCAGCGCAAACGCCGCAAGACCGAACGCCCCCCAGACGCGCAGCGGATCGGCGCCCAGCACGGTCAGCACCACACAGCCCATTGCCGCGGCGACCAAGGCCGCCGGTACAAGGAACGCGCCGCCCATAGTGGGCGTGTTCTTCTTGTCGGCGTGAAGCATGTTCAGGTAGTCGCTGGCTTTGCGCTGCTCGCCGTCGTTGAGCTTCTTGCGAACCAGCCACGGAATCAGCAGACGCCCGCCGCCGATACTGAGCAGAACGCCCACGCCGAACAGGGTGCCCGCGCCACTCAGTACGGCGATCGCAAAGGTCCAGCTCAGCTCAGGTGTATTGATGTTCATGCGGCCGGCTTTCTCGCGCTGGTGATCATCTCAGGAAGCGGGTCGCCCACGGGGCGCTCGCGTCGTGTCGGGCGCAGGGGCATCAATGCTTCACGGTCGTACTTCTTGCGGAAGGCATCGACGACACGGTTCATCCTCATGCCGTTGCTGCCCTTTACCAGCACCACGTCGCCGGCGCGTACTTCGTCAAGCAGATGCCGCGCGGCACCTTCCGAGTCGTCGAAGTGCCAGACACAACCGCGCCCGGAATCCATGAAGTGTTCGTTGAATACCTCGGCCAGTGCTTTCATCTGCGGGCCGACGGCGACCACCAGATCGACGGGCTGCGTGGTTCCCAGCCAGGCCACCTCGCGATGCAGGCGTTCGCTCGCACTGCCAAGCTCCAGCATGTCTCCCAGCACGGCAATGCGCTGTCCCTCGCATGGGAAGCCGCCGAGCGTGCGCAGCGCCGCGCACGTGCTGGCGGGGTTGGCGTTGTACGAATCATCCAGCAGGCCGATGCCGCCAAACTCGTGATACTCAAGGCGGCGCCCAACGGGCTCGATCTGGCGCAGCGCAAGCTGCATGTCGCACATATCCACTCCGCTGACCCAGCCAATGGCGATGGATGCCAGCGCGTTGAGTACATTGTGGCTGCCGTGAACGGGCAGGCGAAATTCGTGGCGGCCGTTCAGCATGAAGTGCGTGCCGTACTTGTTGGTACGAATGCTGTCGGCGCGCAACTCGCAGCGCAGATCGGTGCCGTAGCTGACCACGCGGCAGTTTGCCCGCTTGCTTGCCAGCACACAGCGCGGGTCATCAAAGTTGACAATGGCGATGCCGTCGCCTGGCAGCTCGGCAAGCAGGTCGCCTTTTTCGGAGATCACACCGTCCAGATCGCGCAGGCCGGACAGGTGGCTCTCGCTGATGCTGGTCAGCACGCCGCACTGCGGCCCTGCAATGCGCGCGAGCTCCCGGATCTCGCCCGGCTCGCTGGTGCCCATTTCAATCACGGCAAACTCGTGACGGTCGGACATGCGCAGCAGCGTCTTCGGCACGCCCACACGGTTGTTCTCGTTTGCGGTGTTCTGCAGAACAGTGAATTTTCGTTTCAAAATCGCGCTGGCCATTTCGCGCGTGGTGGTCTTGCCGTTACTGCCCGTAATGCCGACGACGCAGGCACGTTGCGAATCACGGTAGCAGCGCGCCAGGCGACCGAGTGCCTTGAGGCTGTCGCGCACGAGCAACATTGGAACTGTCGGAGAAAACCCGTCCGGCACGCGCTCCGCAACCAGACAACGTGCGCCGCGGGATTGCGCCTCGCCTAGGTATTCCGCGCCGTCAAAGCGCGCGCCATGAAGTGCGATGAAGACATCTCCCGGCACCAGCCCGCGCGTGTCGGTGCAGACCGCGCCAACCTGTACCGGCAGCGCCCGTGAACTGTCGTCGGCCTCGGTGCCGTCAGCGGCATCAGGGCGGCGAATCCATTTTCCGCCGACGGCCAGACGCACATCCTGGACGGTCATGTCGTGCATGGCGTGGTTCCAGTGGTCAGTGTCAGGTGCGCAGTGGTCAGCAGGAACATCCTGGGGTCACTGACCACCGACCACCGGTCACTGACCACTTCAGACTCTGGCAACAGCCCGGCGTCCGCTTCCGGCGACGCCCCAGTAGTGTTCAAGGGCGAGTCGGGCTTCTTCCTTGTCGTCAAAATGGACCGTGCGATCGGAGAAAATCTGGTAGTCCTCGTGTCCCTTGCCGACGATCACTACGACGTCTTCGGGACCGGCCTGCGCGATGGCATTGCGAATCGCTTCTCGACGGTCAATGTAGACTTCCGCGGGGCGCTTGCGGGGCGGAAAACCTGCCAGAACCTCTTCGATGATGCTCTCCGGTTTTTCACCGCGCGGGTTGTCGCTGGTGACAATCGGACGGTCGGCATACTGGGCGCCAATCGCGCCCATTTTCGGGCGTTTCGTACGGTCGCGATCGCCACCGCAACCGAACACGCAGGTCAGACGGCTGTCAGGGCACACCTGACGCAGGGTAGAGAGGACATTCTCCATCGCGTCAGGAGTGTGCGCGTAATCCACAAACACCGCAGGCGCCGGTTGATCGAACGGCACGCGCTCGAGACGCCCCGGAGCCCCCTTGAACTGCATCACCGTCGCACGAATTTTCGGCAGCGGCAGGTCCAGCGCCAGCGCCATGGTTATCGCCCCGACGAGGTTCTGCACGTTGTAGCGCCCGGTCATGGGGCTGTGGAAAAGGCTGGCCCGGTTTATCCAGCGCATCCCGAAAGACATGCCGTTGACGCCAAGCTTGATCTGCTCGATGTCAACGTCGCCTTTGCCGCTCTCGCTGAACCCGAATGCGACGCTGCTTGCGCGGTCCCTCATGCGGGGGCCGAACTCGTCGTCAAGGTTGACGACCGCCGCGCTGCAGGCCGGATCCAGCATCTCGAACAACATGGCCTTGGCGTTGAAGTACTCGTCGAAATCGCCGTGGTAATCCAGGTGGTCGCGCGTCAGGTTGGTAAAGATCGCGCCCGTGAAGCGCACGCCCGTGACACGGTGCTGGTGCAGCGCGTGGCTGCTGACTTCCATGATGCAGGCTTCCTGCCCGTGCGCCCGCATTTCGGCCAGCATCTTATGAACCTGCAGACTGCCGGGAGTTGTCAGCCTGGCGGCTCGTTTTTCACTGCCGACGATGTTCCAGACGGTACCCATCAGCCCAGTGCGCAGCCCGCAGCGCTCAAAGATTTCACGCAGCACGAAAGCGCTGGTTGTCTTTCCGTTGGTGCCGGTAATGCCGATGACTTTCATGTGGCGCGAGGGCTCGCCATACAGCAGGCTCGCCAGGTGGCCTAGCGTGCGGCGCGGGTCGTCCGTGACGATCTGCGGCACGAGCTTCAGCTCACGCATGGGACGACCTACCAGCAGCGCGCTGGCGCCGAGATTTAATGCGTCGCGCACAAAGCCGGTGCCGTCGTGCTTCGTGCCGGGCAGCGCGGCAAACAGGTTGCCGGGCATGACCTCGCGGCTGTCATCCACCACGCCGGTAATGCGCAGGCGCTGGTTGTTCAGCACCCAGATTTTTGGGTCGAGGTTCTTGAGTTGCCTGGCCAATGACTGGAAGCGCATTTCAATCCCTACTGGTGGAGTCTTCTGGGGTGATGGCGTCTTCAGGAACGCCAAGGTGTTTGAGCGAACGCAGCACGATGCGGGACATGGTTGGCGCAGCAACCGTTCCGCCGTAATGGCGAATGCGCCAACCCCACTTGTTCACGACGTGCCCGTTGGCTTCGTTCACCACTACAATCACGCTGATTGCCGGATTGTCCGCCGGGGCGTAGCCGACGAAGCTGCAGATCTTGTCGTTGCTGTACTGGCCATCCTTGACCTTGTGGGCCGTGCCGGTCTTGCCGGCGACCATGTACTGCCGAATCTGAGCCGAAGTTGCCGTGCCGTCCTCAACGACGCCCTTAAGCGTCTCGTTCATCAGCTCGCGGGTGACTTCTTCGGACAGCCCGGACTCCTGCAATATCTCCGGCCTGCCTTCATAGAGGGCCCGCCCATGCGCATCGACAACCTTGCCCACGACCCAGGGCTTGTAGACATGTCCACCGTTGGCGATGGCGTTGAAACAGTTCAGCATCTGCATGGGCGTAACCTGAACCTCATAGCCGATACTGACC
This sequence comes from Planctomycetota bacterium, assembly GCA_019912315.1. Taxonomy (GTDB): domain Bacteria; phylum Planctomycetota; class UBA8742; order UBA2392; family UBA2392; genus JACKID01. The sequence continues at coordinate 145,883 of JAIOJA010000023.1, read as the reverse complement.
GAGGGAATGCTGTGCGGTACCGACCACTTGTCGACCGGGCGAACAACACCGGCGCTTTCACCAAAGCGCGGCCCGCCTAGATCAAAGCCCGTGCGTTGCCCGAAGCCAAACCCCTTGACCGATTCGTACAGTGCTTCCGTACCGAGCATCAGCCCGATCCGCGTCATTACCGTGTTGCTGGAACTGACCAGCGCGCGGTTCACGGTGACGTAGTACCTGCCGTCATCGCCACGTATCAGGTACTCGCCCGGTATCTCGTGCCCGCGGTCGCTGACCAGCTTGCTTCGCCCGGGAACTTTCAGGTCGGGCGTATATTCGACCATGCTTTCCGGCGTCAGCAGCCCGCGCTGGTAGGCGCTGCACACGATCAGCGGCTTGAACATGCTGCCCGGCTCGAACGGATCTGTGATCGCGATGTTTCTACGCGCGGCCGCGTCGCTGCCGGGCTCGCTGGGGTTGTAGCTGGGATAATTGGACAGCCCGAGAATCGCGCCGGTGTTGGTTTCCATTACGATTATGGAGACGGTCACGGGCTCCCACTGCTCGACGAGAGTGCGCATCTCATCTTCGACAATCGCCTGGATGCCGGAATTCAGCGTCAGGTACACAGACGCGCCGTCGATCGGCTTCTCGACCCGATCGCTGGTGTTTTCAATGGCGCGCCCAAGTGCGTCCACGGTGATGACGCGCATTCCCGGGCGGGCGGCCAGGTGATCTTCCAGAGCGCGCTCGACGCCTTCCTGTCCGGACATGTCGCGCCCGACAAAGCCGACAATGTGCGATGCGTAGTCACCTAGCGGGTACTCGCGCGTTTCAATCGAGCGCAACTCCACACCGGGCAGTTCGCCAAGTCGCAGGTAGCGCTCAATTTCCTTCACGACATCCGGGGAGGTCTCCCGTGCGATGCAGTAGTAATACTTGTCGCGACGGCGGTACAACTCACCTTCAAGCTTGCGGGCGAATTCGCCGTCCTGACCCAGAATGCCGGACAGCCGGTTCGCCAGGTCGGCCCGGGCGGCGCCGGGAATCGCCCGCGGGTTAACCACAAGCGACGCGCCGGAGAACGTCGTCTGCGCGAGGCACACACCGTCCTCGGTGAAAACGCTGCCGCGGGTGCCCGGCAGCGTGACGGCGCGCGTCGAATTGGCGTCGCGCTGCTCGATGTAGTCGTCGTGCTGCCAGACCTGAAGGCTGAACAGCCGCCCACCCAGCCAGAAGAACAGTATGACCATCAGCCCCAGAACCCAGCGGGCCATGCGACGCGGAGACGTGCCGCGGCCGCTTTCACCAAGCATCCAGAAGAGGATCTTCATTTCGTCTTCTCCCCTTCCTTCTCGTCCTTTTCCTTCTTTTTGCCCGGCAGCGGCTTGCTCTCGCCCTCAGGAGGGTTGAGCGGCAGACCAGCCTCGCGGGCTTCACGGATCATGCGCGCGGGGTCACGTTTCCGGGCCAGGTCCGCGTTAAGCACGCGTTGGTTTTCCTCCAGTGTCCGAAGTTCACGGTCCAACTGCGCGGCCTCAAAGCCGACACTGCGGATCTTGAGTCGCTGCCCCACAATCACGCCAGCCAAAGCGACGCAGAACACAAGGAAGAGAATGCCGGTTTTGAGGTTCATGGTTTGCGCCGGTGTTTCTTGCTGCGGTACTTGTCCGCGCCCAGGTCTTCGCGAGACTCGCCCCACTTGAAGACCCGCAGTTTCGCGCTGCGTGCGCGGGGGTTGTCCTCGCGCTCCGATTCATCGGCGATTATGGGTGCGGGCTTGAGAATTCCTCCCAGCCCCTGTCCGGCCCATTCGCGGAAAGTGTTCTTAACGACGCGATCTTCCAGCGAATGGAAGCTGATCACGGCCACCACGCCGCGCTCGTCGAAGCCGTCAGGAACACCTGCAAGGGCGCGCTCAAGCTCACCCAGCTCGTCGTTGATGTGGATGCGCAGCGCCTGGAACGTGCGGGTCGCGGGATCAATACGATGTTTGCCTTTGGGGTAGGCGCGCCGGCAGATTTCCGCGAGGTCCAGGGTTGTGCTCAACCGGTCCTCTTCGATCGCGAGTTTGATCTGGCGGGCGATGCGACGCGAATAGCGCTCTTCGCCATATCGCCAGATCACACTCGCGATTTCGTCTTCCGGCGCGCCCATCAGCCATTCGAGGGTGGATGGACCCCCGCCAGGGTCCATCCGCATGTCGACAGGTCCCGCGTTGCGAAAACTGAATCCGCGCTCGGGTGTATCAAGCTGAAAGCTGCTGACGCCGAGGTCTAATAGCAGACCTCCCGCGTGCTCCACACCCAGGCGCTTGAGCTGTTCAAGCCACTGGCCGAACCGACCGTGCCCGACAACGGCACGTCCTCCGTATCCCTCGAGACGCTCAGTTGCGCGCTCCACCGCCTGAAGGTCCCGGTCGATCCCGATGACGCGTACGCCCGGATTCCCCTCGAGGATGGCGGCACTGTGCCCACCGAAACCGCAGGTACCGTCCACGACAACCGCGCCGGCTCTGACGCCTGCAAAGGCGTCGGCAATCGCTTCGACAAGGACGGGAATGTGTTCGGCCACGGGCTGCTCACGCTACCTCCGCCAGGCGGGCGCTTTCGTGCTTGTCCGCTGCGCTGATCACGCGCATGACGTACGGGCTGAACTCGATGCCCGGCGTCAACTGCTGCACGCGCTCAAGCAGTTGTTTCACGCGTTTGATTTCCGGCAGACGGTCGCTGACGCGGCGCTCGAAATCATCGGCCTTGCCCTGGTCCAGCAACTCGGCGACGGCGCGCAGCCCGTGCGGATCGTCTTCCTGACGCGTGTTATGAATGATGTGCATTGCTCCCCCTGAATTCTGTTTGGGCACAAGAGGTCCGCCGGCGCAGCCAAGCGCGCCTCCGGTGCCGGAAGTCGGTTACGCCGCCAAAGCGGCATTTACTTGAGGTGACGTCCTCGCGCCGGGCGTCGGGCGACTGGCTGTTTCGCGGCCAGTGAGCGCCAGAATGCTTCTGCTCTGGGGCGCTTTCGCGCCGTCAGTACGCTAGCCCTGCTCGGGTAGCGTACTGTTGTAGATGGCTGATACCGCGCTCGGGTCCAGCTTCTCGATGTTCACCGGCGCGGAAACTTCTTCGGCCTGGGCTTCGTCATACACCTGCATGTGATCGCCCGCGCCGCTTACCACCACTTCGGACTTCAACATCGCATATCCGACGTGGCTCTTGGGAAGCAGGATCCGCCCCTGCTTGTCCAACTCGACCTGCTCCATCATCCCGAGAAACTGCTGCCGCTTGCGTTGCTCTTCACTCGGCAGACCGGCCTGACCCGTCAAGGCCTCGATCCGGCGCTCCCCACTCTCGATGTCAAAAATGTCAAGGTGACGAAAGTCGGCGCCAAGCATTACGTACAGGAGCGTCTTTCCGTCGCTGCTCGCCGGCAATTTGCTGCGGAACTTCGCCGGGATTGTGATGCGGTTCTTCGAGTCCATCGAAGTGGTGGCAAGTCCGAAATATTTGGGTAAACCCGCCATTCATCCCCCGACCTGAGGGAAGATAACCCACTTTCACCCACTTGTCCAATTCTCCCTGAGGTTTTTTTGTAAATCTTTTGGTCAAAGGGTTTACAGACACAAACCTCAACAAGGGTGGTACTTCAGTATTCAATTACACAATATAGAGTATGTGTTTGTCCGTATAATCGCTCATACCCGGTGATCCATACCACTTTATCGGACGATACCAACACACTAAATCATTCAAACACACCTCGATTCTCCCACTTTACCCCACAGGGCTCTTTCCAACACAGCCTCTTTCCCCTCCTGCCTGCCTTCCGCACAATCGGTCCAGGAGAACACCACGTGAGCAACTACGCAGATCGCCTGGAAGCCGCTATCCTAGCCAAGGGGGCGCCAATCTGCGCGGGCATTGACCCGCGCCCCGAGTGGGTGCCGCAGATCTTCTACGACACCGCATTCGACGAGTTCGGACGGACCCAGAAGGGCGTGCGCTTCGCGGTACGCAGCTTCTGCCTTGAGGTTCTCGACATCGTCGCCCCGCACGTGCCGGCCGTGAAGCCGCAGGCCGCTTTCTTCGAATCGCTGGGACCCGGCGGCTGGGCCGATTTCGCGGCTGTTTGCGCGCGCGCCAACCAGTTAGGGCTGCTGGTGATTGCCGACGTCAAACGCGGCGACATCGGCAGTACGGCCGAAGCCTACGCGCAGGCGTTGTTCGGGAAGCGTGAGATCAAGGGTGTCGAGATCGAGTCTGTGGGCGTGGATTGCGCCACCGTAAACCCCTACCTGGGTGGCGACAGTGTCGTGCCGTTCATTGACCGCGCGCGTGAACATGCCGCGGGGATTTACGTGCTCGCGCGCACGAGCAACCCGGGAAGCGCGGAGTTTCAGCAACTGCAGCTCAAGCCGGGCGGCGCGCTGGTTGACGAAGTTGCCCGCAAGATCGACGCTTGGGGAAGCGAAGGAATCGGCAAGTGCGGCTACAGCGACGTCGGGGCGGTTGTGGGTGCGACGCACGTGGATGCAGCGAAACACCTGCGCGCGCTGATGCCCCGCACGCCGTTCCTGGTGCCCGGCTGGGGGGCGCAGGGCGGGCACGCCGCCGCCGTGCGCGCCTGCTTTGATGCCGACGGCAAGGGCGCCATCGTGAACTCAAGCCGAGGCGTGATGCACGCTTACGCCGCCGGGCCCCTGAAAGCCCACGGCGAGGCCCACTGGCGCGAAGCCGTCGAGACGGCCGTCCGGCAATTCCACAGTGAGATTGCGACGCTCGCCAGTGAACCCGCGTGAGGCGCGCCCGTTATTATGGACAGGTCCGGGGTTGTCCCAGGTGGGTTATTTGGGCACACTTGCCCACCCCCAAGTACAGGAAAAAGACATGCACAATACACGACTTGCCGTCGCGCTAATGCTGATGGGCACGCTGCTGGCGGGCGCACTTCACGCGGACTCCATTTCTTACATCAGTGGCTCCGGCGCCAAGGCCGAAGTCAAGATCGCCGACGGCGTGATCATCAAGGGCTGGAGCGCCTCGAAGGTCGAGTTCGAGGGCGCCGACAAGAAAGTTGTGTCGGTGGACTACAACAACGTACTCTCCGTTGACCGCAGCTACAGCAGAGACATGCAGAACGCGCTGGACATGATCGGCGCGGACCCGGCCGGCGCCATGGATGCGCTCAAGGCCATCGCCTCCGGCGGCAGCGCTCTGGACAAAGAAGAAGCGACGTACATCCGTGCGCAGTTGCTTGAAAACGAATCCGTGGCAACAGGCCGCACGGGCCCGGCCATCGAAGGCTACAAGGAATACGTCAAGAACTGGAAGAACGGCTACTTCGCCCGCGACGTCTACGCACGCCTCGCCGGTATGCAGGGCGAAAATGACGCGCGCGCCACGCTGGCGGGCATGATCCGCGCCGACAAAGCTCTTGAACGTCTTGGCAACCAGCTGCTTGGCGAGCTTGAGGCGCGGGCCGGCAAACTCCCGGCCGCTATCAAGGCATTTCAAAGCGCGAGAAGCGCCGCGGTGGCCGAAAAAAACAAGAACACGGAAGCGCTCGCCAAGGCATGGGAGGGCATGTGCGAAGTCGCCAACGGCAACGTCGCAGGCGGCAAGGCCCTGCTGGAAGCGGTAACGGAAGACGAAAGCCTTGACGACCCGGATTCAACGGATGACGAAGCCGCCCTGGCGGTAGCCTTCCCGGCCCTGGGCGACGCGCACTTCGGGTCTGACGCATTCCAGAAGGGCTATGACGCTTACGTGAAGGGCGCCTACTACGCCTGGTGGACCGGCGGAAGCCGTGAAGGGCACTGCCTGGGGCGCGCGTACCTGTGCGCCAAGAAGCTCGAAAGTACCGACGAAAAGTGGAAGAAGCGCAAGGACAAGCTGCGCACGGCGCTGGCGCTGGGATTCCCGAAGGTTCTGCAGGACGTCGAAGCGCAGTAGGTGCCCACGAAACAAAAAACGCCCCCGCAGTTGCGGGGGCGCTTTCATGTTTGCCGCGTTTACTTCCGCGCTTACTTCATCGTGTAGGAAACCACTTCGATTGTCGTTTCCTTGCCCTTGGCCTTGACGATCTTCTTCACGGACAGCCCTTCGGACACCCACTCCGTGATTTCGCGCCCGTCTTCGGCGGTTGATTTGAACACGTCGCAAACGAACTCACCCGCATCCAGCTTCAGCGTCACGCCGGTTTCGGCGGGCTTGCCGTAATCTTTGTCCCAGGCTTCCTTGGTCTGCTCAAACTCCAGCAGGCGCGCCTTCGGGTCCGCTGCGCCTTCGCTGTCGCAAACAACGGCCGTCCACTTGGTGATTTCCTCGGCCACATCCGTCACGGTGCGCAACTGGTACATGTCGTCGCGCCCCGCGCCGCTGATCTTGACGACAGCCTTGTTGTCAACGCTTGCGAAGAAGCGCGGCAGCTTGGACTTCACGGGCGCCTGCCCCGTGGTCGGGTCGCCTTCAACCTTGGCACCCGCCTTGGCGAAGCCGGTCATCCAGACAATGTCCTTGCCGTTGGTCGCGACCTTGACGATGCCGCCACAGGACACGTTTTTGCAGAAATACACCTGCGTTTTGGCGGCGTCGTTGCCCTTGCCCTGGTCCCATTCCGCGAGGTCGCAGTTCAGCTTTTCGGCGCCAAAGTCGACTACGACTTCGGTCCAGGTGACCTCCATGGCGTCGCCATAGGGCAGCTTGCTCTGCATTTTGATCTTGTTCCAGGCCTTGGTGTATTCCTTGCTGTTGGTGACCTCGCCGACTTTGTCGAGCATCTTGTGGGTGTAGGTGATGTCATCACCCTTGACCGCGGTGACGTCCTGGCGAATGCCAGCGACGCCGCTGATCGAATACTCGATCCAGTCGCCGACGGTGGAGTCTTTCCAGGTGTTCCAGCCGGAAGCCCAGTCGCCTTCCTTGGGTTCGGCACTTACGGTGCTGCTGTGCATCGCGAAGATCGCGACGACAAAGATGAGCGCCATAGCGCGAATGATGTGCTGCATGTCCCCCTCCTCAGGTGGTATGTGGCCCGTCTCAGTGTACCGAATCGCCCCCTCCGCGCCTACTGGATGTTGAGCTGCGCTAGCTCCTGAACCATCTCAACGTCGTCGGTCTTCATCTCGATGCGGATCGTCAGCCCGTTCCAGGTCCACATCACCATCTCACCGGCGTCGGTGCGAATGGCCGGAAAGGTCCCCGCGGGCGTGTAGACCAGCTCCTCGATCTGATCCGTGTAGGGGCAGGTGGGCGGGGGCGCTTCGCCCTCTTCCGGCGCATCGGGCAGGGTATGGTTCATTTTGGTGTTGCTCATCACTGCCCCGTTGTCGTCGATGGATTTCATCGTGTAGGTGCAGTTGGCGCCGTCGATTTTTGTTACTTCGTACTTCATGGACTGATTAACACTGACACCGGCAACCTTGGTCGTGGATTCCAGCGTGTAGCTGTTCCCGACCGTGCGATAGAACGCGTTGGAGTCATGGCCCAGGTCGAACTCGACCAGTTCCATGGCCGGCCCTTTGGCGATTACTCCTGGGTACTGCTTAAGCACCCACGTGTCTCCGTTGTCGTAGCTTATGCAGTCAAACTCTCCGGCCTGGCAGTTGACCTTTTTCTCTGTGGGCACGGCCGGATCCGGCATCTCTTCCGGCGCGCTCTCGACGATCTGGAACTTGATCTGCGTCTCTGTGGCGGGCGCAAGTGAAGTACCGTCGGCCTTGAACAGTTCGGTCTGCATGTTGGCGTGTTCTTCAGTAACGCCTGTAATTGTCGATTTCATTTTCATGCCGCCGGCCAATTCAATCGTCCAACTGCGTCCTGACTTTCGGTAAAGAAGGTACGGGTCAACTTTGCCGTCGTTGAACGACGTCAGCTTGCATACCGTGTAGTCCGTCGCGCCAAACACCGTTTGCTTGACCATCAGGGGGTGAAACTCGGTACTGACCCAGGTGGTGACGCGCACACCGTCCTCTTCAGAAACGTGCTTGCGGCACTCGAACTTTCGGAAACCCATGTCGAGGGTTTCCACGGCCAGATTCTTGCCCGCCCAGCTCTTCAGGCCGTCCGGCACGTTGGTCAGCTCATATGTCTCCGTCGTTTCGTTATCGGTACCCCAGTCGTCGGAGTGGGTTGTCGTTACCTGCGCGCGCTCATCTTCCAGGCTGTCCACCACGGCATGCATTCGCACGACGTACGGACTTTCACCCCGGCTCCAGTGGATCACACGGTGCGACCAGGAGCGGCCGGCTGTGTCGTACAGGGCCATCAGCTTGATGTCCGGGTCAACCTCGACCCTGGGTGCGTCGTCCTGCGCGACCACGCACGGCACGGCCAAAGCAAACAGCAACGCGGCAATCCATATACGTTTCATGTGATCTCCCGTGGCTCACCAGCCTACCGGCCAATCCCCCACCCACAAAAACAAAAGCGGGCGCCCGAAAGCGCCCGCTTTGGCTTGAAGTTTCTATTCAGTGAACTCAATCAGTTCCATGCCGGCGCTCTTTACGATGATCATCGGGTGCTTCTTCATCATCCAGGTTCTGCCGTCGGGCGACGCGCACAGGAACTTGCCGGCCTCGACCTCGATCTCCTTTTCGACCCACTTGATCCCATCGTCGCCTTCAGCGCCTTCGTTATCCGGCTTCACCAGATCGTACTCGCTGTCGCTGGGTTCGCCCATTGCGTTGCCGTTCATGGTCGTCGAAGTCTTCACCACCGCCTTCGTTTCGGTGACGCTGGTAACCTCGAACTTCAACTGGATGCCGGCCGCCATCTTGAGCGTCCAGGTGCGCCCCTTCTTGAAGGTGCTGACGTAGCGCTCCCAGTAGTCGCTCATGTCGGAGGGCTTGGCTTCGCCCTCGTCGTCGGCGGGTTTGTCAGGCCCGCCTTCGGTGCCATCGTCGCTCGTGGGATTCTCGTTGAACTCGACAAGTTCCATCGCCTGCGCCTTAACGATCAGACCCGGATACTGCTTGTGCAGCCAGGTCTTTCCTTCGTCGTAGCTGACACAGTCGAAGGTGCCGGCCTTGCACTCGATTTCCTTTTCGATCGGCTTGACGGGTTCTACGCCAGAGTCCTCTACACCCTCGGCGGTGGTGAACTCCATTTCGTAAGTCGATGCGTCACCGAGCGGCTCGCCCTTCATGAACACTTGCGTTTCCAATGTCGCGCCTTCTTTGGTGACTTCTTTGACCGTGGTCTTCATCGTCATGCCGCCGGTCAGCTCATGTGTCCAGTTGCGCCCCTCCTTCTTGTAAAGGGCGTACGGGTCGTCAACTTCCTCAGCTTCTGCGGTTTCGCCGTCGCCGGAGGCAGTCGTCTTGTCCGTGACCGCAACGTCGTCGTGAGCCTTCGTCAGGTCCTCGAGGGTCTTGTACCAGCTGATTTTCGAGCTGCCGTTGGCCCATTCGAACTTCATGATGGCGAAGCCGTCGCCGCCCTCGGTGTCTTCGACGATCAGCGCCGCGCTGCCGGGCTTGTCGTTAACCTGGTAGACCTTGTCGTGAACCTTGCAGTACTTGCCCACGAGTTCTTCCTTGCCGACGCGGCACCCGCCGGCATCTTCTTTGCCTGTCAGGGTCTTGGGCGCGACGCCGGTCTTGGCATAGGAAACGCGGGCCTGGTCACGGAACGAGCCCAGCATCTGCTCGCCTTCGCCGCGGCGGGTTTTGGTGTTGGCAGCCGGTGCGGGCTTGACCTCAACGGGCGCGGGCTTGGCCTCCTGGGCCATCGGTGCCGGGGCCGAAAACGCGATCAGCAGCGAGCCCGCAGCCAAGCTCGCGAACAGTGTCTTGATGTACATATTCATCTCCCGTTGGTTTGAGCGACTTCCGTCAGTTGGACCGAAGATTAGACCTCGTGCGACATGACGTGTCCACAAGCACAAATGAAAACGGGCGCCCGAAGGCGCCCGCTCGTCCAATAATCGCGAATCATCTACTCAGTGAACTCAATCAGTTCCATGGTCATCGTTGCGCCTTCCATCTTGACTGAAAGGCCCGGATACTTCTTGGAACTCCAGCTCTTGGTGCCGGCGTTTTCCACGACGTAGCACTCAAACTCGCCAGCGGCGACGGTGACCGTCTCTTCCGTCATCTTCGGAGCTTCGGCGCCAGTGCAGGCCGGAGCTTCGGCCGTCTTGAACTCGATCTTGGTTTCGGTCGGCTCCATGCCGGCCATCGGCTTGCCGTCCTTATCCAGCATGGTCATCTTCTGCATGGCATGGTCGTCAGCGAGCTTGGTGATTTCATATTCCGTGAACGAAACCATGTCCGGCTGGCCTTCGATCTTCATCACGCTCTTAGTCTTCCACTTACGGCCTTCCTTCTTGTAGAGGGCGTAAGCGTCAGCCGCGTCGCCGCCGCCACCGGTGCAACCGCCACCAGTCGTGTTGCCACCAGTCGTCGGAGTGTTGCCGTTACCACAAGCCACCGCCACGATGGCGATCAAACACAGAAGGCTGAAAAAGATGCTTTTGCGCATTGAGTTTCTCCCTGAAAAGTAGATTCCTGCCAATTCAACCGTAAGTCGGTGCCTGCGAGTAAGCACAAGATATGCCATTTCTAATGGGCGCGTCACACAGCCCTGACTCAAAGCCTTTTCGGGCATTTGCCCAATTCGCCGCCCGTCCAGACTGTCACGTTTTATGGCCATGTGTAAGAAAACTTGACACGGGTTTGAGGCTCCGTGCGGCACTGTTCCTGATTTGCCGCCAGCTTACGCGAGGCGCCCGAATTCCGTATCCTGACACACATGCCCATCTACGAGTACCGACACAAAGGCAAGCCCGGCGACACCTGCGAAGAAACCTTCGAGTTCTTTCAGAAGATGTCCGACGACCCCATCGACAAGTGCCCCGTTTGCGGGCGCGCCGTCGAGAAGATCCTGTCGCGCTTTTCCGGCGCCAGCGATAGGATGGCCCCCACGCGCCTCAAAGAACTCGGGTTCACCAAGCTTGTCCGGCGCGACAAGGGTGTCTACGAAAAAGAATAACCCCGACCTGCCCCTACCAGAGCCTTCCATGAAGCTATTGAACCTGACCGTCCTGTGCCTGCTGGCGTTACTGCTTGGCGCCTGCGCGGAAGACGAAGACGAAGAAGGCGAGGCCAAGCCTATTAGCGTAACCGTCGGCGTGGCCATCGCGCAGCCCGCCACGCCCACCGACCAGGCCATTGAGCCCGCCATCGCCTACGACGGCACCCGCACCCACATGCTGTACTGCCAGTACGACGGCGCCGCACATCACAACCTCATGTACGTCCAACGCGTGGGCGGCGGCAGCTTCACGGCGCCCGCCCCCGTGTTTCCGGCCTCCGCGGGCGACAGCCGCTCGCCGCACGTCTTCCTTGACGGCGCCGGCACACTTCACATGGTGTGGGTAGAGGGCACATCGCCGAACCGCGACATTTACTATGCCACACGCACTTCGGGCGGCACTCTGGCCACCCCGACCAACCTGACCAACACGGCCGAGGACGAAAACAACCCGCGCGTCCATGTGGACAGCGCCTCACGCATTCACGTGCTGTGGGAAGGTTCGACCGTGCCACCCAACCCCACAACCGCAATCTTTTACCGCCGCACCCAGGGCTCGATCTTTCTCGCGCCGGTCCTGCTGCCCAAGGCGGCGGGCAACATGCCGGCCGAGATGCCCGACCTGTGCACCGATCGCAGCGACCGCGTCTACGTGGTCTGGGCCGAAAGCGACGGCACAAGCCGCAACATCCGGATGGTCCGCAGCGACGACAACGGCGCGACTTTTGGCGGCGTGGGCAGCGGGCTTGCGGCCTCGGGCAGTGTGGACATGACGCAGCCGCGCGTTGAAGGCGGACTCGACGGCGAAGTGTTTCTTGCGTTCGTTGGCCAGGCGTTGAACGGCGACCGCGCGCTGTTTGCGACGTACACCCGCACGGGCGGCACGTTCGCCGCGCCGGGGCAACTCATCACCAGTGAAACCGGCGGGATCCGTGACCCTGAAATCGCCGTGTTCCGGCGCCCTGACGACAATTTCACGGTGATGCTGGTCTGCAACGACGGCGGCGTGACAGGCGGCAACATTCTGGTAAAGACCAGTCACGACAACGCCTCGAACTGGCCGGGCGACCCGGTAAACATCAGCCAGGGCAACAGCCAGCCGTCAACGAACCAGCGCCCGGTACTGGCCCTGGACGACAACGAACTGATTGTAAGCTGGGTTGCGCAGCCCCAGGGGGGCGGCGTGGTGACAACCTGGACAAACGTGAACGACTACGAGTTGCCATAAGATAGGTTTCAGGGGTCAGGGAACTGCCAATGGCGCATTCTGACGCCTGTCCTCCCATTGACACGGGCACGCAAATCCCTATCTTTTTTGCCCTTGAGGAATTCGCTGCCTCGTCACAAATTGTGGCGGGGCGTAGTTTATTGGAGCCATGAATGTCCACCGCGGTTGCCGCCGATCTCCTGACTGAAGTCATTGAATCCAAGAACCCCGACGTAACGCACCTGCTGGAGCTGCGCGAGCAGCTTCTCGCGGAGCCGGGGCTGCGCAAACTGGCCGATGAGGCTCTCAATAGCTGGACCGCCTCGCGCGAGCGCCAGGGCGTGCTTCTATACCTGCTGGGGCGCCTTGACCGCGCGCTGGCCATTCTGGAAACCGAAGCCGGCAGCGCATGGGGCAAGCACTTCCTGGCGCGCACGCTGGTGGACACAGGCTTCTACGCCAAGGGCGAGGAACTGCTGACCGGTGAGTTGAAGAGCAGCAAGGGCCTGGAAGTACTGCTGCCGCTGTTTCGCGCCCAGGTGGCGCAGTCCAAGTTCGCCGAAGCAGAAAAGAACCTGAAGGCATACAAGGGCGACCATCCCAGTATCCAGGCCTGCCTGATCGAGTTGAAATTTCGTCAGGGCGACCTCGAAACCGCCATGGACGAAATCGTCGCCCTGTACGGCAACCACCCGATCGACCGCAACGTCGCCTTCGTCTACGGGCAGATCGCCCAGGCCGCCGGCGACGACGAGGCCGCGCGCCGCGCCTATGAGCAGATCGTGCAGAACCCGCCGGTCCCCGTGGACGTGCTGATCAACCTGGGCACGCTGTATGAGGATGAGGGACAGTGGGATCTGGCCATCAAGTGCTATGAGACCGTGCTGTCGGCCTACCCGACGCACACCCGCGCGCGGCTGTACAAGCGCGATGCGGAATCCAGCAAGAACATGTTCTACGACGAGGATCGCGAGCGCAAGGAAGACAAGCGCCTGCAGATCCTGCGCACGCCGGTTACGGACTTTGAGTTGTCCGTGCGCTCGCGCAACTGCCTGCAGAAGATGAAGATCGACACCTTGGGCGACCTGATTCTGAAGACGGAGTCGGAGCTCCTGAGCTACAAGAATTTCGGCGAGACCAGCCTGCAGGAAATCAAGTCGATCCTCGCGTCCAAAATGCTGCGACTGGGTATGCGCACCGAAGACGCATTGTCATACGCGCCGCCGGAAGACGGCTCTACGCCGCCGCCGACGGTTGACGACACGCTTGACCAGTCCATCGATGCGCTGGAACTTTCCGTCCGCTCGCGCCGATGCATGGAACGACTTGGCATCAAGACAATCGGCGATCTTGCCGACAAGTCGGAAGCCGAGTTGCTGGCGGCGCCGAACTTCGGCCAGACATCGCTGAACGAAGTGCGCCAGAAGCTGGCGGAAATAGGGCTTTCCATCGACGCCTGACAGGTCGCTCACCACAGGCAGGAGCAGTAATGTCGGACGCCACGGGCACTGCAACCGACCATCTCGAATTCCGGGAAGGTCGTGGCGCCCTTGATTTCGGCGTACTCGCCGTACGCAACGGGTTGCTCACGCCCGAGCAGCTTGATGAATGTCGCGCCCGACAGGCCGCCAGCGCCAACCTGGGCGACAACAAGACACTCAAGGAAATCGTGCTTGCCTCGCGCCTCATGACTGAGGAAGAGGTCATGCGCGTGGAGCGCGCGCAGGCGCAGCTCACACAAGACCGAGAGCGCAAGCAGGACCTCAAGTTCAAGGGCTACGAGATCATCAGCACGCTGGGCGAGGGCGGACTGGGCAGCGTGTTCAAGTCGCGCCAGGTCAGCATGAACCGCCTGGTTGCGTTCAAAGTCCTGCACAATCAGTGGATCAGCGACGACGAGTTTCGCAAGCGCTTCGTGCTTGAAGCCCGCATCGTCGGCAAGCTCAGCCACCAGAATCTGATCCAGGTTTACGACGTCGGGCGCGAGGGCGACTACTACTACTTCAGCATGGAGTTCGTGGACGGGCGCACGGTCGAAGACCTGATCCGCGAAGCACCGCGCCGCCAGATGGAAGTCGCGCGCGCCGTGGACATCATCATCCAGACCCTGCGCGCCATCAACTATTACAAAGACTTCGACATTGTTCACCGCGACATCAAGCCGAGCAACATCATGATCACGCGCTCGGGGCTGGTGAAAGTCGGCGACTTCGGCTTTGTGAAATCCAAGCTCGACAAAGAACTCGGCTACGAAGGCATGGTTCTGGGAACGCCTGACTACATCGCGCCTGAGCAGGCCATGGGTAAGGAAGACGTGGACTACCGGGCCGACATCTACAGCCTTGGGGCGACGTTCTATCACATGGTGACAGGCCGGCCCATGTACGACGGGACACCGAGCAAAGTGATGCTCGCCCACACGCGCACGCCGATGCCGGACCCACGCACATATCGCCCGAGCCTCAGCGACGACGTGGTATCCGTGCTGCAACGTATGCTCGAGAAAGACCCGAACAAACGCTACGCGAACATCAACAACCTGTTCGCGGACCTGGAGTCCCTGCGCGACGCGCACAAGCCCAAGGCGCCCAGCAAGTTCGAAATCGGCAAGAGCAGCATCATGCGAGCATTGAACATTGAGAAGAGCCGCCACGGCGAACTGGCTGAGAAGGTCAAGAACTCGGAGGCCCGCGCCGAAGAAGCCGCGGCCGCGGCGAAAGTAGCATGGGGAGTCGCCGCTGGCGCAGTGATCGCAGCCATCACATTCCTGATTCTGTGGCTGACGACGTAGGGGCGGCCCCTACAGCTTCGCCCAGTATTCCCAGAACGTCGGGAAGCTTTTCGACACGCACTCAGAGTCCTCAATCTCCAGCGGCAGGCGCAACCCCGCAATCGCAAAACTCATGGCCATTCTGTGATCGTCGTAGGTCCGCACGCTAACCCGTCGCTTCCTCGGCATCGCTTCGCGATCCCTGCGGTTCGTTTGCTGCGCAAACTGCTCCGGGCTCTTGTTTGCGATTCCGTCGACCTCAAGCCAATCGTCACCCGCACGGGTCATCACACCCAGCTTCTTCAACTCTGCCTGCAAGGCAGCAATGCGATCCGTCTCCTTGACGCGCAATGTCCCCAGCCCAGTCAGGCGTGAGGTACCGTTTGCGAAGGCACATACGACGGCCAGTGTTTGCGCGCAATCGGGCAATGCGGAGAGATCAGCTTCGACTGGTTTAAACTCCCCCACCATAGATGCATCCACACCCAGCCCGTTTGGGAACTCCAGAATCTCGCAGCCCATGCGTTCCAGAATGCCGACGAACTTCACATCCCCCTGCACATCTTGACGCGTCAACCCATCGATCACGCACTTACTACCCGCGACCGCAGCTGCGCCCCAGAAGTAGCTGGCCGCTGTACCGTCCGGCGGGCAGGTGTAAGTCTGCCCGTGGCCGGATGTCTCCAACGCACGAAACCATCGATACCCATCGCGCTCTACCGCAAATCCAAACGCCCGCATGACCTCAATCGTGATGTCCACGTAGGGCTTGCTGACCAGGTCGCCTTCAATCTCGATCTCTATGCCGCCGCCTCGTGTCGCCCCGACCATCAGCAGCGCCGAAACAAACTGGCTGCTGACGTCGCCCCTCATGCGACACTTGCCGCCGCGCAAAGACGCGCCCTCGATCTCCAGTGGCACACAGCCGGGTTCGCCCTTCTCGGCAATCTTCGCGCCTAGCTGCCGTAACGCCGCAATCAACTCCCCCATCGGGCGCTCGCGCATACGGTCGTTGCCATCAAGCGTGAACTGCCCCGGCGTGACGCACAGCAGGGCCGTCGCAAAGCGCGTGACCGTGCCGGCCGGACCGGTGAAGGCCTTCACTGGATGCGCAGGCGGTTTGCTCGGCGGCGTCAACACGACATCACGGGACATCGGGTTCGCGCGTTCCACGCCCCAGCCGAGGTCAGCCAGTACGTTCAGCATCAAGGCCGTATCGTCACCCGGTGATAGATTTGCAATCGAGCACGGAGCACCGGACAACGCGGCGCACACAATCGCCCGGTTCGCGAACGACTTCGAACCCGGCAATTTCAGGCGAACGTCAAATGGCTTCGTGATAGGCGTAAGTTTGCGGCTGGCCATAAACCGCTACCCCAAGCCCTTGAGGGCCTTATAGTTCGCAACACACAGGTCAGCCAGGCGTTCGGCCTGCTGCTCGGTGATGTCCGGGCCGAACGAAATGCGAATGCAACCGATGGCGTCTTCCCAGCTAAGACCCATGGCCGCCAGCACGTGGCTGGGATCGGTCTCGCCGGGCGCGCAGGCGCTGCCGAGTCCGACGCAGTAGCCCTGCTCGCCCAGTTCAATGGCGAGTGCCTGGCCCTCGATTTCGAGAAAACTCATGTTGCTGATGTTCGGCAGCCGCGGCGCGTTTCCGCCGTTGATTCGAACGTGCTCGCCAAGCCCGGCGACGATGCGCTTCTCCATGCCGTCGCGAATCGCGGCAACGCGCGGCCAGATTTTCTCGCGCTCAGCCTCGGCCAGCTCCATCGCCGTTGCCAGCGCCGCCATGCCGCTCAAATCTTCCGTGCCTGCCCGGTAGCCCCACTCCTGCGGCCCGCCGACGATCACAGGGCTGATGCGATTCGTCATCTCGTTGTACAGCAGCCCGGTACCCTTCGGCCCGCCGAACTTGGCGCCCGCCAGGCTCATGAGATCGGCGCCGAATTCCTTCGGCTTCAGAGGCAACTTCCAGAACGCCTGCACGGCATCACAATGAAATTTCGCGCCTGCCGCGTGCGCGATTTCGCCGACTTCCTTCACCGGCTGGATCACGCCGGTTTCGTTATTGGCGTACATGACACTGACCAGGGTTGTGCGTTCGCTGACGACTTTGCGCAGCGCACCCCGGTCGATCACGCCGTCGGCGCTCACCGGCACGTAGTAGACCTTCGTGCCGGCCTGCTCCATGCGCTGGGCTTCGAGCAGCACGGCATGATGCTCAATGGCGCTAATGACCAGCTCATTGCGCGGAGCTTCCGCGTTGCTCATCACGCCGCGCAGGGCGAGAATGTCGCTTTCCGTGCCGCCGCTGGTGAAGATGATCTCGCGCGGGTCGGCCCCGATCACGCGCCCCATGCGCTCGTGCAACTCCCACAGGTGCTTCTTGGCGACATAGGCGAGCGGGTGGTGCGCGCCAGGGTTGCTGTACTGCCGGGTCGCGTATTCGTTGAAGACATCAAGCACTTCCGGGCGGCAGGGCGAGCCGGCGGCGTAATCGCAGTAGACGTATTCCTTGAGGCTCACTTGGTGTCTTTCGTTCCTCGGGCCGGGCGGGGCAGCACCACGATGCTCGGCGGTTTCGTCGGGCACGCGTGCACGCACAGCCCGCAGCCTGTGCAGATGCGGCTGTCGACTTTCGGCACGGTCGCGTCAAAGTCAATGGCGTTGGGCTCCAGCGGGCAGGCGTCATGGCAGGCGCGGCAGGTCCTGCCCAGGTAGCCAAGGCATGTGTCGGGCTCGACGACTGCGATGCCGATACGGATCTCCCCCACGGGTGTTTTTTTCAGCGCGCCGGTCGGGCAGGCTTCCATGCAGTCACCGCAGAGCGTGCAGGCGCCGTGATTCGGGCGCAGCATGGGAGTGCCGACCGGGGCGCCGTCGTTTTCCTTGGCCTCGATGATCACGTCTTCGGGGCAGGCTTCGACGCATTTGAGGCACTTGCTGCATTTGTCGAGAAACTCGGTTTCGTGCAGAGCACCCGGCGGGCGGAAGAACTTGCGGCCGTGCATGTCGGTGAAGTCTCGTGGGACCGCCGCGTGCTCGGTGACGCCGGATTCGTACAACTTCTTGAACAGGTCGGGGTTCCAGTTACTGACGAGACGCGAGCCCGGTACCCACTGGGTGGCGAACTTCGCGGCGTCGCCCGCAAAGCGTCGCAGAGCTTCTCGCTTCTCGGGCTGATCGGGCTTGTCCTTGTCGCTCATGGGCGCAGGTTAGCCTAGATTGGGCACTCCCGGGAGGGTCAGATCCATTCGGGCTCGGCGTTGGATGTCACAAAGCCGCGTTCGCGACCTAGCTGCAAAAACAGCTTTGCCGACTTCATGCCGCGGTCGCCAATATCGATGGTGTAGTCGTTGACATACATGCCGACGAACTTGTCCGCACGCCCGCGATCCAGCCCGCGCCCGTAGGTCAGCGCGTAGTCCAGTGCCTCTTCGCGATTCTCCAGCGCGTACTTGATGCTGGCGCTGAAGCACTTGCTGAACTGGGCAATAACGTCATTGCCGAGGTCACGTCGGGCGACATTGCACCCGAGCGGCAATGGAAGCTCATACTTCGTGTACCACCACTCGCCAAGGTCGACGACCTTGAAGAGCTTCAAGTCGTTATAGGTAACTTGACCTTCATGGATGATCACGCCGGCGTCGATTGTCCCATCAAGCACCGCGTGCTGCACCTTGTCGAAACCCAGTTGCACCAGCTCAACGTCGTCGTTGTAAAGACGCATGGCCAGGGTCGCGCTGGTAAGCGGCCCGGGCACACCGACCCTTTTGCCTTTCAACTCGGCCGGATTTATCGGTTCCTTGCTGACCAGCACGGGGCCGTAACGGTCACCCATAGATGCACCGGCGCGAGTGATTACATACTTGTCGGCAATGTACGGATAGGCGTGGAAGCTGACGGCCGTCACCTCCAGTTCGTTCTTCTTCGCGCGCTGGTTTAGCGTCTCGATGTCGCACAGCTCGTGCTTGATGGTCAGCCAGCCGGTGTCCACCTTGTTGTTCGCAAGTGCATGAAACATGAACGCGTCGTCAGCGTCGGGGCTGTGCGCTACCGTGATTTCCATTTTGGATTTGTCGTGCTGCTGTGAACTCATTCTCTGCTCCAGAAATAGTTGTGCCGCGAACGCCCTTGATGCAGGCTTCTCGCGGCAGCGTCAATCCAAAATCCAAAATCGTAAATCCAAAATTACCGGGCGGCCTTTTGCTCGTTCGTCGCATCGGCCAGGCGCACGAGTTTGAGCTTCAGTTTGACCCAGATCTCCGTGTCGATGAACAGCTTCACGACCTCCGGATCCAAGTCGCCCTCGTCCGCCATCGACTGCAGGATCTTGATCGCGCGCTCCAGCGGGATCGCCGGTTTGTACGGCCTGTCGCTTGCTGTAAGACTGTCGAACACGTCCGCCACGGCCATCAGGCGCGAGCCCAGCGGTGTCTCCGCCGCGGGTACCCCATTCGGGTATCCCCCACCCCTCATCTTCTCGTGGTGCTGACCGGCGATTTCCGGCACGCGCACCAGGTCATCGGTCCAGGGAATACGCTTCAGGAATTTCCAGGAGTCCGCGACGTGGTTTTCAATCTCCTTGCGCTCTTCCGGATTCAGCGTGCCGCGCCTGGTGCAGAGGCTGTGGTACTCCTCGTCATTGATCAGAACGAGCCTGTCGTCGCCGATCTTCCACGGATTCTCGTGGATCTGCTTGAGATGCGCTTCCGCCTCGTCGGTAACGAAGATCGGCTTGATGTGTTTCGCGACAAACTCGTAATCATTCTTCAGCTTGTCCAGTTTCTGATGCACGTCGTCGCGGATAGCCTGCAATTCATCCGCGCCGGGTTTGCCCTGTACAAACTGGTCAGCCTCACGTGTCAGCCCGTCCAGTTTCAACTCAAGTCCAATGATCTTTGCGCGGAATGCGATTGCCTGAGCTTGGGCCGGGTACAGCTTCTCCGCTTTGGTCAGGACGTGCTCGCGCACGCCGATCTTGCCAAAATCATGCAGCAGGGACGCGTAGTGCAACTCGACCATTTCGGCGTCGCTGAACAGCATGTCGGCGTATGGGCCCTGTTTGGCCTTGTTGACCTCATCCGCCAGCGCCATCGTAATGCGGTCAACGCGCCCGGAATGGCCCGCAGTGGCCGGGTCGCGCTGTTCCACGGCCTGCACGCACGCGATCACGAAACGCTCGAACAGGCTGGTGATTGCGTCCATCAAGCGGACATTCTCGATCGCCACGCCGGCCTGGCTGCCGAGGCTGGCCGCAAGCTCAACGTCCTCGTCGCTGAAGGGCACGATGTCACCGGTCGGGTCGCCGACAAGATCAAGCCGGTTAAGCGGGTTCTTCTTCTTGTTGATCAGCTGGACCACACCGACGACTTCGTCGCTGGTGTTCTTCAAGGGCAAGGTCAACATGCTGCAAGTGCGATAGCCGTACTTCTTGTCGATGATGTTATTGAACTTGTAGGGCGTGTCGGCCGGGAGGCTGTAGACGTCTTCAAGCGCCACGATTTCGCCGGTGATGGCCGCATAGCCTGCAATGCTTTCGAGGTTTGCCGGGAAGACAAATTCCTCAAAGGGAATCGTGCACGAGTCGTTCTGTGCCGCCGCAAATCGCAGGCTGAAAACCTGAGTGGTCAGATTCGCACGCTTGACCGCGACGGCGCGGGTGCGGCGCTCCGCGCGCCCGAGTACCTTACGCCCGCTGAATCCTGTGCCTCGCCCGCTTTCGATGATGTAGATGCTGCCTGCGTCCGCATCCATGATGTTGCGGGCTTCTGTCAACACGACCTGCAGCAGGTCTTTCAACACACGAATGTCCGACAAGGCCGTGCCGATCCGGTTGAGGCGCGCGAGTTTATCGCGCGAAGCGGCGCTGGAGCCCTCGCTGAAAGCCCTTGAACGCAGCCATGCCAGTTCGCGGGCACGCGGAATGAACCGGTCGATGCCTGGCTGCTTCAGCGGCAAGACGAAGTGATCATCAAACTGCGGGTCGTCGATCGCCTCATCGCCGAATGTGGTCAGCACGGTTGACGGCGCGCGATCCTCCAGCAGCGTCTGCTCCAGCGGTGTTGAGCCTGAATGTAACAGAAGGACCGCACCGTTGCGCAGGCTGAAAGTGCCGCGCTGCCCTGGCGCGCTTACCTCGATGATCTGGTCGCGGTCGCGGCTGAATCTTGGCGAGTTGCTCAGCGCCGACATCACCGCGGCGCGGAAGACTTCATCTTCGCTGTAGACAATAAAGGTAAGCGGCTGCTTCGCGGCCGTGACGGGGATGCGCTTACTGAGTCTGCTGGTGGCTGCGCGCATGAGTCGAAGTATAGCAGCTACTGCCGCGACACGGTGGTACGTTTGCTCCAGTCGAACTTCAGGCGCAGTGTGTCAAAGTAGGTGCGCGTCGGGTGGGCCACCAGAGTCATGGGCATGGCGGCGTGGCGAACTTCCACCTTGTCACCACCCTTGAGCTGCATGGTGCCCTCACCATCCATGGTGATACTCAGGCTGTCCTCGCCCTCGAGCTTCAACTCAAGCACGCCGGCAACCAGCACGACCAGTGGGCGCAGGCTCAACGTGTGCGGGCACAGCGGCGTCAGGATGACCGCCTGCAACTCGGGGTGCAGCAGCGCGCCGCCTGCCGCCAGGTTGTAAGCCGTGGATCCCAGCGGCGTGGCAAGGATCAACCCATCGCCAAAATAGTCCGCGATCAGGGCGTCGTCGTAGTAGGCGTAGACGTGCGCCATGCGGTTGTCGGGCGCGCGCTGCAACACGACATCGTTGACGACAACACGCTCAACGCGCCGGCCATCCTGCTCAATGGCGACCTTGAGCAGCAGCGACTGGCGCGTGGGCAAGTCGCCCTTCACGGCTTTTTCGAGGTTCACCAGCAACTCCGGCAGCTCGTACTCCGCCAGAAAGCCGAACTTGCCGAAGTTAACCCCAAGCAAACGCACCTGCCGCTCGCCCAGACGTCCGGCGGCGCGCAGAATGCTGCCGTCGCCGCCGAAGTTGATCACAAGGTCAGGAGATACGTCCGCAAGGTCAATGCGCTGGTCAAGATCGACAAGCACTTCGCCCGCAAGCTCGCGAATCAGGGGCTCGACCTGCGCGATGGCATGCACGACGTCGGGCCTGCCGCTGTCGCCAACCAGTACGATCATCCGCTTACGCTGCTGCCTGTGGCTACGTTGCGAGTACTGCCGCTTTCGCGATTCTTGCCGGCCAGTCCCATACGGCGCTCGATGCTTGCGGCGATGCCCGCCGGGTCGAGCCCGACTTCCTCAAGTACTTCCACGCGCGCGCCGTGGTCGACGAAGCAGTCATCAATGGCGAGAATTTCGAGCTTGTTCGCCTCAAGCCTCGCCTTGTTGACGAACTCAAGCACGCTGCTGCCAAAGCCGCCGCGGCGCATGTGCTCTTCAACCGTGAAAACGAACTCGTGCTTTTCGATCAGCTTCGCGAACAGTGATTCGTCGAAGGGCTTGGCGAAACGAGCGTTCACAACGGTAAGCTTCTTGCCGTGGCGCTCGTGTATGATCTCAGTCGCTTCCAGCGCGTGATACACCATGGAGCCGTACGCGATTACCACACCGTCATCGCCCTCCGTAAGCACTTCGGCCTTACCGACTTCCAGTGGCGGGCCTTCAGGCAACTCGTTGCGCGCCGACGGCGCCTTGGTGCGCGGAAAACGCACGGCCGACGGGACTTTCAGCCCAAGCCCAAAATCCATCATGCTCTTGAGCTCCGTCGCGTCGCGCGGAGCCATCAGGACGACATTCGGAAGCATGCTCAGGTACGCAATGTCGAAGACGCCGTTGTGGGTCGCGCCGTCCGGGCCAACCAGACCGGCGCGGTCCAGGGCCAGCAGAACCGGGGTCTTGATCAATGCGAGTTCCTGGAACAACTGATCTACGCTACGTTGCAGGAAGGTCGAGTAGATCGCGCAGATCGGCTTCATGCCGCCAAGTTTCAAACCCTGGGCGAAACCCACCGCGTGCTGCTCGGCCATGCCGACGTCAAACACGCGCTCCGGGTACTTCTGCTGTACCCTCTCCAGCCCCGTGCCCTGCAACATGGCAGCCGTGATGGCGACAACCTTGTCGTCCTTCTCCATCATCTCGAACGTCTTGTCGATAAACACGTCCGTGTATGCCGGCCCGCCGGACAGCTTGAATTCCTTGGGCAGGTGGGCGGTCAGCTTGCTACTGGTCTTGGCGGCGTGGTAGGCGTAATGGTCGGGCTCGTCGTTGTTGAAGCCCTTGCCCTTCTTCGTCATCACATGCAGCACGACCGGCTTGGGCACACGCTGGATGTTCTCAAACGCGTCAAGCAGAGTCGGAATGTCGTGTCCGTCGATGGGTCCGTAATAGAAGTAGCCCAACTCCTCAAACAGTACGCCCGGATGCGTGGCGGGCATCAGCCCGTGCAACCCGGCCTTTACGTGGTCAAGCACGTCGTGAACGGCCTTGCCGAAACTGCCCGTCTGCTCATCGAGCATTCTGAGCATTTTCTTGATGTCCTTCTTCGCGCTGGTGTAAGCCTGGCTTGTGCGGAACTTGCTGAAGTAGTTGGCCAATGCCCCCGTGGCGGGGCCGATACCGTGTTCGTTGTCGTTGAGCACGATGACGTACTTCATGTCGCGCATGTCGCCGCCGTGGTTCAGGGCCTCAAGCGCCTGACCCTCCTGCAGGGCGCCATCGCCGATCACAGCGATGCTGGTGCGGTCCTTGAACCCCTGCTGCTTGTTTGCCATGGCGATGCCCAGCGCGGTACTGAGTGAAGTGCCGCCGTGGCCTGTCTTTACGCGATCAAAGGGGCTTTCCTTGGGGTCTGGAAAGCCGGAGATACCCTTGTACTGGCGCAACGTGCCAAACTGTTCGCGCCGCCCGGTCAGCAGCTTGTGCGGGTAGCACTGGTGCCCCACGTCAAAAACGACGCTGTCCTTGTTCAGGACGTCGAAACAGTAGTGCAGGGCGATCGTCAACTCGACGGCACCAAGCCCGGAGCCCAGGTGCCCGCCGGTACGCCCCGCCACCGAATCGATAATGAACTGCCGCATCTGCTCCGCCAGCTTGGGCAGATCAGATGCCGCGAGCTTCTTGAGCTCGTCGGGGGTATTGGCCTTTTCCAGCAACTCGTACATCCGTCCCTCGGTCAGGCGCGCCATCACGGCAAATAGTTGATGTTAGCGGGCGGAGGGCACAGGGGCTAGTGCGTGCGAGCCACAAAGTATTCGGCAATCGTTCGAAGGGAATCGGCGTTGTCCAGCGCATCCAACTCGCGGCGGGCGGCTGCAATCAGCTCGTCGGCGTACTTGCGGGCGCCATCAAGCCCATACAGCCGGGGGTATGTCATTTTGTCACTGGCGCTGTCCTTGCCGGGTGACTTGCCCAGCTCAGCGGCTGTGGCGGTCTCGTCAAGAATGTCGTCGATTACCTGGAATGCCAGCCCGATGGACTTGCCGTAGCCGCGCAACTGCCCAAGCGTCTTCTGGTCGGCGCCACCCACGATGCCCCCACACACCACCGCACCCGTTATCAGTGCGCCCGTTTTGTGCTCATGAATGTAGCGCAACTCCTCGGGGCTTGGCTGCCGACCTTCGCCCTCCAGGTCCGCCATCTGGCCACCGACCATACCGTCCAGCCCGGCCGCAATCGCCAGCTCAAGTGCCGCCGCAACGGCCTTGGCGGGGTCGGAGATGCCGGACAGAATGGCCTGAAACGCATAGGTCGCCATCGCATCGCCGGCCAGAATAGCCGTGGCTTCATCAAAAGCCTTGTGGCAGGTCGGCTGCCCGCGGCGCAAGTCATCGTCGTCCATGGCGGGCAGATCGTCATGAATGAGGCTGTAGGTGTGAATCATTTCAAAGGCGGCGGCCACGGGCAAGGCTTGCTCGATACTGCCGCCGACAGACTCACAGGCGGCAAGCACCAGCATCGGGCGCAGTCGCTTGCCGCCCGCCTGCAGTGAATAGTTCATCGCGTCAACGAGGCGCATAGGCGCGCCGCCGCGGGCGGGGCCCCGTCCACTGCGAGGCCAAGCATACAACTTGAGCGCCTGCTCAACCAAAGGCTGCATTCGGTTGAGCAGACGCTCGAAGTTCTGTTTGCTGTCAGTCGTCACGACTACTTATGCCCCGGGCTTGACGTCCTTCGCGGTCTTGGGGCGCGTCTTTTCGTTGTAGTGCGCGGGCTTTGGCGCGACCGCAATCCTGCGTGAGCGGTTGCCGCGGATGTCGGCATTCTTGTCGTCGCCGTCCTCATAGATGATCGGACGAAGATCGCGCTCAATGTCCGCTCCCACCATTTCAAGGCGCGGGCCGTTCGCGTTCACGATTTGCGGGCGCAGGAAGAACAGCAGATCGGTCTTGCTGGTCGTCCGGTTCGCGCTCTTGAACAGGTAGCCCAAGAAGGGAATGTCCTTCAGGAACGGCAGCCCGTTCTCGTCCATGCGGTCGCGCTCGCGCATCAGACCGCCCATGACGAGAGTTTCGCCGTCACGGATAAACACATCCGTGGTGCTTTCGCGTGTGCTGAGGACAGGTGTATTGTTGCCCTCAATGGCGATGTTGCCAATCACTTCGGCAACCCGGAATGACACTTCCAGGCGCACCAGTCCGCTTTCCAGCACTGTCGGGGTGACGTCCATGGTGATCGAAACATCCTTGAACGACACGGACGCGGTTGTTGCACCAGCGCCAGCCGTCGATGACGATTCCAAGTACGGTATTTCCTGGCCGACGGTGATATTGGCGGTCTGGCGGTTGCTGACCATCTGTGTCGGCTGGCTTAGTGTCTTGACGCGCCCTTCGTTGGCCAGCAACTCAAGGCGCACGTCAATCCTCGGGTTGGTGAATGTGGCGAAGAACGGGTCAAAGCCGGTCGGCTGACCGAACAGTCCGCCCGCTGTGCCCTGCGCGCTGTCAAAGCTGTTGCCGGTGAAGCGCCCGTCGTTGAGGTTGTCGGCCGAGTGGCTGGTGAAAATCTCCAGCCCGTAGCCCATGTACTCGTCGAGCGTCACCTCGATCAACTTGGCCGTGATCAAGACTTGTTCGGGGGCTGTGTCCATGGCGGCCATGATGTCGTCGATGCGGTCCATGCGTGATTCGAGCTCATAGACAACAAGGCTGTTGCGGTCGGGGTTTGGAATCACGCGACCGTTTTCCGACAGAATCCCCTGAATGGACGTCACAAACTCGGCAGGCGACGCATCCCGGACCAGCCGGTACTCGCGCACGACCAGGTCGTCCGCATTGGCAATCGCTTCGGCCTTCAGTTCAAGGTTGCGCTGCACCAGTGCGTCCATGAACGAGGAAAGCAGCGTCATACGCTCTTTCTCTTCATAGATCATGATGTAGTCGGTGTCGTCGTCGTGAATCACCTTGCCGAACGGGCTTAGCATATCGGTAAGGTTCGACTTCAGGGTGCTGGTCGCTGTGCCCGGCACAATCCAGCTTTTGGTTTCCATCACGATGTCGTCGTTGGCCAGCGGGCCCACCGGCCCCTGCCCATCGATGCGCTTGACCGGCTTGTACTTGAAGCGCCAGCCGGTATCGGAGCCCGGAACCGAACTGTCGAGCGGCTGCTCGACCATATCAAGATCACCCAGGTCCGCGAGGCGGCGCAGAATCTGCTCGGGTAGTGCTTCGCGCATGTGCATGCTGATCTTGCGTTCCTGGATATCGCGCACCCGGTTGACGTCTTCGCCTTCCTGGTCCGGGTCGCGAGGCTGGTTGCCCTCCGCCGGCGGAACCGACGGCATGAACACCTGGATGCCGGTAATGCGCGCGACTTCCATGATGGCGGCCACGAGTTCATGGGATTCGAAGTTGACGTTGTAGCGGTTGTCCGGGTCAACGAGCCCCTTCACCACGTTGGCCTGCAGAATGTCCTGCGGGCGCTGCTTGATGATGATCATCAGGCCGTCTTCGACGTAGTCGAGCTTGTTGGCCTTGCAGATCGACTTGATGGCTTCCTTGGGATCGACCCTGCGGAACATCACCGTAAGCTGCACGTCGATCTCGCCCTGCACAATAATCTGCAGGCCGGAGCGTAGCGCGATGTAATGCATTACGGTGTGAATGTCCTTGCGGACGAAATCCACGGTAATCGGATCCTTGGGGTTGGGCTCAAACGCCCCTTCCCCGCCGTTTTCGTCCTGCGCGGAAAGCACCGGCGCGCATAGGCCCAGCGCCAGCAACATAACCAGCGGCATCACACCAAAACGCATAAACTTGCTCATTGCCCCCCCTTTTACGGCAGCGCCGCGCTGCCGAGCTTTCGTCGCCCAAGGCGACTGCCCGCTTTCCGAGCGAGCGCAATCATTAACCCAGACAAGCCGCCCTAGTCGTGGCGGCTGTCATCCGCGAGAAACAGAGTAATCCTGGCGCCGGTGTCACCCAGCAAATCAACACCCGAGCGCACACGTTTGTCGCCCGAGCCTTCTTGCTGGTAAACCCGCTCGGTGAAGATCTTCTCAATGGTGAAGCGCGTGTTCGTCAGGCGGTCCAACTCCCGGAACGGGCGCGGCTTGCCGGTAAACCATGCCTCAATAACCTCCACCACTTCGGTCTGCGGAGTTTTGTCCGGTACCATCTTCTTCTTCGGCACCATCACAGGCTTGCCGTTTTCATCCACGACCGGTTTGCCGTCCTCGTCTTTCTTCTGAACCTTTATGTAGACCGGCTCCCCGTTCTCAAACACGGGCTTGCCGTTGCGGTCCAGCATCGGCTCGTACACCTGTTCAGTCTCCAGCACCGGCTTGCCGTTGTCATCAAATTGCGGCTGCCCGTCTACAATCACCTGGCGCGGCAGAATCAGCGGCACCATCTTTACCACACGCCGCCCGTCGCGGTACTTTTCCTGCATCTCCCAGACAGGCTCGCCGTTGTTGTCGTACTTCGGATTGCCATTCTTATCCACGGCCTGCACGTACTCGGGCTTGGGCACCTGGATAACCTTGCCGCT
Organism: Planctomycetota bacterium; assembly: GCA_019912315.1. Lineage (GTDB taxonomy): Bacteria > Planctomycetota > UBA8742 > UBA2392 > UBA2392 > JACKID01. The sequence continues at coordinate 117,935 of JAIOJA010000023.1, read as the reverse complement.
TTCGTCGCGTCGTGGGTTTCCTTCATCATCAAGGTCGTCCATCATGACAACCTTGCCGTCCTTCATTTCATAGACGGGCTGCTTCACCATTACGATCTGCCCGTCCGCGCCGTACACCGGCTGCTTGTTCTCGTCGAGTTGCGGCACCAGTACATATTGCGGCTTGGGCTCCATGATGGATTCGCCCAGCATGGGCTTGCCTGTGGCGTCGATCTTCAGGCGCTGCTGGGTGGTCACGGTGATCCCGTCGAGAATCCACTCGGCGCGCAGTTGCTCGATGTACTTCTTGCGGTCCGGGTCCACCACGTCGATGTTCTGCACGTGCAGCGGGTCAAACACCGGGAAGTTGCGATCCGGCAGATCCGTCGCGCCACCGCGCTTGATAGGCCACTGGTAGCGCGCCGGCGAAATGGTCACCTCGGCGGGGATATCCAGGTCCTGGTTCTGGGTCAGCGGCGTCTGGCCAGGTGCACCGCCGGGCTGGGCCGGCGTAGGCTCCCCCGTCGGGTTGGTCGGCACGGGCGTAGGAGTCCCGGCGTCCGCAACGGGAGCCGGTGCGGGCGCGGGTGGCGGCGCGTCGTCACCGCCGAACAACCCAAGTCGCCACACTGCCACACCGCCGGCGACCACGATCAGCACCACCAGGATGACCAGTTGCTTTGTCTTTTTATCCATGAATCCACCCCAACCAGGCCATCGCCTTAGCGCCCGATGCTGTTGATGTCCCGTTTTTCGACCACGAACACATGCAGAATAAACACGTGCCTGCTGCCCCCGTTCGGGTCACCCTTGCAGATCAGCTTTTCCGGTATGATCACGTTCATGATTTTCGTTTCGTCGGCCGGGTCGCGCAGGGTTTCAAGCTCCGTCACGAAACGCCCGAAATCATGGTAGTAGGCCCGCGCTTCAATAATCAGCTTCGTCGCGTGCAACCCCTTCGGAAAGCTGATGCGCTGGTTGCCTATGTACACCCGCTCTGAGCCCAACTGCTGCTGCCGCTCCGGCAGCAGTTCCAGGTGGTGCTTGTCGGCAAGCGTCAGCAGACGCGTGCGCACTTCCGTCACGTCCATGCGTTCGACATCGGCGAGCGCAAACGGCGCCTCAATCGCCGTCAGGCGCTCGGCCATTTTCTCGGCGTCGTCCTCAAGCCCGCGGACGCGGTCCTGGCGCTGGATCACCAGCTCCCATTCCGAGTCCAGGCTGGTCAGCTTCTGCTCAGCAGCTACGCGTTCTTTTTCTTTGGGCTTGTACAGCCCCGCATACACGCCTACCGGCACGGCGCCGCCAAGCAGCAACGCGGCAACGATCGCGATAATGCCCGCGGTCCATTCACTGCCGGAGGATCCCAATCCCTTTTCTGCCATTTGCTCGCTCCTACGGGGCCTGCTGGTCAGGACGGAATGTGGTCTGCGCCGCGCGCATATTGAAAGGTACGTAGCGCGACGCTTCCGTGTCGCCGCTCTGGGGCGCTTCCCCGCTTATTTCCAGGTTGAACTTCGGCTCACCTACCAGGCGCAACATGCCGTCCATCTGCTTGGCCACCTGGTTCAGTTCGCTCTCGGTCACGATGTCCGACGCCTCGATTTCAATGTAGCCGCTGGCCTCCAGACCCCGCGAACCCATCAGGTCCTTCGCCGGCGCATACGGATCTTCGGTGTTCGCCGGGCCGCGCGAGCCGCTGGTGGAAATCGTGATGTCGTTGTACCAGAACTCCGCGCTGGCCGGGTGGTGCTCGGCCATGTCCGACAGAATGGGGTTGAAGAAGGGACGGTCCTGGCGCACGCTGGCGTCTTCTTCCCAGGCTTCGATCAGCCCGTTGCGCCGTTTACGCGCCGCGGGCTCGCGAATTTCGAGCTCGGCGTTCAGCTTGTCAATTTCGCCCTGCTTGCGGGCGATATCTTCGTTCACAGACTTCAGCCTGATAGTTTCGCGCCAGAACAGGCTGCCGACGAAAATCCCGAGCAAGCCCGCAAGAAACACAATGCTGACGACGGACAAAAAGATAACCCGCCGCCGCTGGCGCGCCTTGGCTTTGTCCTTGATCAGGTTCAGTTCAAACATGGTTCCCCCGTTGTGGCGCGCCCCCGGCACGCTCAACCTTCATGCAGCCATGCCGTGCCCTACAGCGCCCTCATCGCCAACCCGGTTGCAACGGCCATCATGGGCCCCAGCTCATCCAGAAAGTTCGGCGGGTACTTGCCCGCGGCGCCGCCCATTTCGATGCGCGCGAATGGATTCCACAGCTCCGTCGGCACGCCCAGTTGCCCCGCGAAAAACTCCTCGATATCGGGGAACTTCGCCGTGCCGCCGCACAGGCGCACTTTGTCAACCCGCGGAATAATCCGCCGGTTAATGTAGTACTTGAACGTGTCCTGGATTTCGCTGATCAGATCACCCATAGCGTCGGCCAGCACGGCGCGGTTGGCGCTGATGCGCTGGGCGGCGTTGATGCCGCTTTGTGTCTCGCCGCTGGCGGCGAACGCGTCGTCCGTCATGGTGTCGCCGCTTTCAAAGCCGGTCTGGTCACTGTCAAGCAGCACGTACTCTTCGTTTCCGTCGTCCACGGGATCAAAACCTTCGGTGTCGCCAAAACCTTCCGTTTCGCCAAAGCCTTCGGTTTCGCCGCCGCCGAAATCATCCGCGAAGCCGCCCCCGCCGCCTTCGAGGTCATCCAGCGGCGTATACGAAGCCTCGCGCTTGCGCTTCTCAGCCTGGGGCAGGTCAAGCCCGTAAATTTCACTGATGGCGCGACTCAGCATGTCGCCGCCAGTGGCGATGTCGCGCACAAACACGCGGCGCGTGCCGTGCAGGATGGAAAGGTTCGTGAAGCGCGCGCCAATGTTAATCAGGGCGACAGTTTCGCGCTCATTGAGTCCTTCCGTTTCGCTGAAGGCGTTCGCAAGGGCCAGCGTGTCGATGTCAAGAATCACCGGGTCGAAGCCGGCGCTCTTGAGCAGCACAAAGCGCTTGTCCACTTCTTCCTTGTGGACGGCCACCACCAGCCCTTCCATGACCGGCTTGCCTTCCTCCATGGCTTCGTCGAACAGCACGAAATCAAGCGCCGCCTGCGCGAGGTCGAACGGGATAATCTGTTCGGCCTCGAAGCGGATGGCCTGTTCCACTTCGCCCTTTGGAATGGACGGAAACTTGAACAGACGGGGCGCGACGCGCGGCCCGGAAACGGCGAAAGCGCACGCCTTGCGGGCGAAGGACGCGTCCTGCGAGACGCGCTCAAGGGCCCGCAGGGGGGCCTCCGCGATGGACTGCGGCGATTCCTCGGGATGAAACTCGGCGCGGCGGATGTCGGCCTGGCTGACGCTTTTGAGGGCGAAGCCTGAGCCAGTGCGCTTGAGAGCGACCGCCTTCACCGAGGAAGTCCCAACATCGATACCGACGGCTAAGGTTGCCATGGGCTCTTCCGTAACAGAGAGATTATGCAGAGTGGTCTACGTGGAAGGACGATAGTCGGGTGTCCAGAAGTCGTCAACACCCTTACTGGCAAGCAGATACAAAAAGAGGCCCCCTGATTGGGACCTCTGTGCGTGGTTGATGTTTTTGGGGTTGGGGAGTCGGGAGCAGCTACAGGCCCTCAAGCCGAACTCGAAACACCAAACACCAAACTCGCCTTACTGAATCACGTTGCGCAAGGTCACCGCCAGGTCCACCTGCACGCTTTCGCCGCCATGGGCGGCTTCCAGTGACACGGTGAACGAGTCCGCGCTCTGTCGCACCACATCAAAGAACGTGATGTTCTCCTGGGCGAAGGTAAACAGGTCGTCGCCCGGGATGTTGTTCGGGTATTCCGGCGTGTCGTCCGTGAAGCGGAACACAGTGTAAGGGTCCGTAATCGGCGCGGCCGTCGGACGTCGCGACTCCCAGGTGATCGTGACCGTGTCGGTCGTATTCGGTGGAGTAAAACGCAGACTGTCGAACTGGATCTGGTCGCCGACAAAGCCGCCCGCGGCGTAGTTGCCGGGCGCGCCATCCACAGTCGGGAAACGAATGGCGTTGCCGGTACGGGCGTCAAAGGATAGCTGGCGAATCAGGTCAACGCGGGAGGTGGCTTCGAAGAAGTCGCGCGATTCCCGCATACCGGTGAACAGGGTGACCAGCACCATGCCCATGCCCATCAGAATAATGGTTGAGATCACCAGGGCGACAAGCAGTTCCACCAAGGTCACGCCGCGGCGGGTGTTTCGGGCATTTTTAGGTCTGCGCATGACTGCATCTCCAGGTCTGCGTTCCTGCTGACAAGGCTAACTACCGCTGCCGGCGCCTACTGCGCCATACGTGTTTCCTGGCTCATGTTCGACAAGGGGGTGCCTCCAACGAAGCCCCACTCCACACGCACTTCCACGCGACGGTAAAACACCGGCACGCCGCCCCAGTCCTCATACACGTAGTAGTTGTTGCCCGAGTTGTTCGTGAAGTGGTTTCGGGCACGAATGTGATAGGTAAACCCGTCCAGTACCACCACCTTGCGGCGATTCGCCTGGTCCCAGGCGGCGTCGGGGCTGCCGAAACGGTAGCCGTAGGGCAGGAAGTTCGGCGCGGATTGCGCGAGGCTGAAACCCTGCAAGCCGGTATAGCCGTTGCCGTGCCAGGCCTCAATCTCGCGCTCGGCCAGAAACAGGGAGTTCTGGTCGTGCCATTCGTTGATTTCACCCATGCGGGCGGTGCCGTAGTAGGCGAAGCCGGTCAGGGAGACCACTGTGATGACGAACATGGCCACGGCCACTTCGACCAGTGAAAAACCGCCTCGTGAGCGATTACGCGGAACTAAACGCCTGGCGTTGGGATTCAACATGATTCACACCCCGTGAAAGATTTCTTACACGAACTATACACCGTCGTTTGACCAAATCAAACATAATCTTGCAACTTGAACCGCACACACCATCGGCCGGCTGGCTCTGTGAACAACGAAAAAGGGAGCCTGTAAAAGGCTCCCCTCCTCCAATTGCTGTACTTACGTGGTCGCGATTAAACCGGATTCCAGGTGATGGCACCGAGTCCGCTCTGCCAGGCGAAGGTCATTTCGCCAGTGCCGTCCGTTGTTGCTGTGCCGTTGTATTTCACGGTGGCTTTCGGATTCGCACCTACAACCAGCGCCTGGGCAGTGAAATACTTGCCGGTCCACTGGGACGCAATCAACGTGCCGTGCTTGGCAACAATGCCTGTGTCGTTACCGGTACGGCTGTATTCAACGCGCGCCCAGTCACGCTGGGAGCCCAGCAACTGCTCGCCCTCGGCGCGGCGCGCGTCGCGGGTGTTCGAGGTGATGAGCGGAATGGCCGCGAGAGCAAGGATGCCCACGATAACCACCACGATCAGCAGCTCGATCAGGGTGAAACCCTTCTTCTTCGTGTGTTGCATAAGTTTTCTCCTGAACTTGCCTTATAGAAGGCGGGACCAAACGGTAGAGGACGAACATTGAAGGGTCAAGTGCAGTGCGTGTAAAGGACAAAACGGAAGAATTCCACAGCCTGATGTCCCTACATTCACCCTTTTCCCTTCGTTATGTCACGAGAGTATCACCGCAAACATTACATGTCCAGTAGAATACCCGGCATTTTTATTGTACGTACCTCGCTGGGTTTCCGTGCGTCCCGGGGCTACCGTCTGGATACGCCCATACCGGGCCGGTAGTATCCCGAACCCTCTGAAGGGCTTCCATGTACCTGTTCGCAGCCACCATATTCCTGAGCGCGTTTCTGCTGTTCCAGGTGCAGCCCCTCATCGCCCGCTACATCCTGCCGTGGTTCGGCGGCACCCCGGGCGTGTGGTCCGTAACGCTGGTGTTTTTTCAAACCGTGCTGCTGGCCGGCTACGCTTACGCGCACGTACTGCACACCCGCTTCAGGCCGCTGACACAACTTATCGTACACCTGGCGATTCTCGCGCTTGCCGGCGCGCTGCTACCGATCATTCCTCCGGAAGGCATGAAACCGGATGGGGCGGATGACCCCACACTGCAAATCCTGCTGTTACTCGGCGTCACGGTCGGACTCCCCTACTTCGCGCTCTCGTCAACGGGGCCGTTGCTGCAGGCCTGGTTCGCGCGGCGCTATCGCGGGCGCTCGCCTTACGCGCTCTACGCGCTGAGCAACGTTGGATCGCTACTGGCGCTGCTGAGCTACCCGTTTCTGTTTGAGTCCATGTGGGGACGCACCGAGCAGGCGGTCAACTGGTCGTGGGGTTTCGGCGTATTCGGAGTCGGGTGTGCGGGCGTGGCCGTGATGGGCTTCCTGGCCTCCCGTCAGAAAGAGACAGACGCCCGCCCCACGGATGCTGCACCGTCCCCAGACCAACCCGAAGCCTCGAAAACCGAGCAGGCAGGCGGTACGACACGGCGCCCGCTGTTGTGGGTGCTGCTGCCGGCGTGCGCCACGGCGCTGTTGTTGTCCTTTACGAACCACCTGACCGTTGATGTGGCAAGCGTACCGCTGTTATGGGTGCTGCCTCTGAGCATCTACCTGCTGACGTTCATCATCACGTTCGCGGGGGACCGCTGGTACCCGCGCCGCCTGTTTCTGGTGTTGGGGATGCTGGGTGCGGCAGGTGCCGCCGCTTTCGACATCTTCCATGCTGATCTGAGCGTCTATGTCACGATCTCGGTTCTCAGCGCGGCGCTGTTCCTGTTGTGTATGATTTGCCACGGCGAGGTGTACAGGCATCGTCCCGACCCCGCGAAGCTGACGTCGTTTTACCTTTGCGTATCGCTGGGAGGCGCGCTGGGAGGCATCTCCGTCGCCATTGTCGCGCCGCTGGTCTTCCCGCTGCACCTTGAGTATCCGTTTGCAGTCCTGCTGACGATAGCATGCGTACTGGCAGCACACGCCAAAGACGCACGAAGTCCTCTGTTTGACGGCAAACCTCGCTGGGTATGGGCCTCTCTGCTGTTCCTTACACTGTGCGTTACCGGCATGTTCGGATACAGCCTCTACAGTACGACAGATCAGGTCATCGCTACCAAGCGGAATTTCTACGGAGTCTTTCTAGTGAAGGAAGCGCCCGAAGATTCGGATCTGCTGTGGAGCCGCGCTCTTGTGTCCGGGACGACCCTTCACGGTCAACAAGTCATGGAACCCGGGCTTCAGGGATTTCCGACTTCGTACTTCGGAGAACACTCCGGCGTCGGGCTGACGCTGAAGACGTTTCCACGCCGCCCCCGCCGCATAGCGGTTCTGGGACTAGGTGTCGGTACCATTGCAGCGTACGCCGAGGCCGGCGACACGATCAGATTCTATGAGATCAACCCGGTGAGTGTGGAGTATGCCAAAGAGTATTTCTTCTACCTCGAAAACTGCCAGGCCGATGTCGAAGTTGTACTCGGCGATGCCCGCCTCGTGCTGGAACGAGAAGACCCCCAGCAGTTCGACATCCTGGTGGTTGACGTGTTTTCCAGCGATTCGATTCCCGTTCATCTGATAACCACGGAGGCCTTCGCCGTGTATCATCGCCACCTGAAGCCGGACGGCGTTATCGCGGTCAACATATCGAACCGATATCTGGACTTGTCACCAGTCATTCGGACATCCGCTGAATCGCTCGGCTTCTTCTATGCCGGGTGGATTTCCGCCCGAACGCATGGCGGCCTGACCCAGGCGGCGCAATGGGTCATTGCGACGCGCAATACGAACTTCATGAACGCCTTTGCCGAAGTACTGGAGCAGAATCGCCAGGAGTTCCCCCGTGAAGCGGAAGGCGATGACGGGCACTGGCCCAAGAACTTCGGGATGCCGCTGGATATGGAAAAGCAGCCGGACTTCAGGCCATGGACCGATGACTACTCGAACATTTTCAAAGTGATCAAGTAGAACTGCCCGTGCCTTCAATGAACGCGTCGAGGTCGGTGATCATGTCGCCCGCCCGGGCGTAGCGGTCGCCGGGGTTGCGGGCCATGGCCCGGGCGATGATACGCCCCAGGTCTTCGGGCACGCTGGGGTTTACGGCGTGCGCGGGGCGCGGCTGGTCAAACAGCACACGCTTCATGACATCGTACTGGTTCTCGCCCTCAAAGGGGCGCTGCCCCGTCGCCCCCTCATACAGACTCACCCCAAGGCTGTAGATGTCACTGCGTTCGTTTACGTCGGCGCGGTCGCCCTCGATCTGCTCCGGGCTCATGTAGGCCGGGGTGCCAAGGCTGATGCCGGTGGCTGTGAGAATCTGGCTTGTCTTGTGGAACGCCAGCCCGAAGTCAACGATTTTGACCAGCCCCTGCTTGACGATCATGATGTTGCTGGGCTTGAGGTCGCGGTGGATCACGCCGTGCTGGTGTGCGAAAGCCACCCCGCGCGCCGCATCGCGAATGATCTCAGCGGCGTGGAAGGGACTAAGGTGCCCGCGGTCGTATATCAGCTCGCGCAGACTGCGCCCGTCGAGAAACTCCATGACATAGTAGTAGAAGTCTTCTTCCTGGCCGAAATCGAAGACGCGCACGATGTTGGGGTGTACGAGACTGGTGATGGTTTCAATTTCGCGTTTGAAGCGCTCGATATCCTGGGGGTCGCTGACGCTTTGCAGGGGCAGAACCTTGAGCGCCACGACCTGGCCATCGTCGCGCTTTTCGCCGCGAAAAATAATGCCCATGGCGCCGCGGGCGATCTGCCGCAGCTTGTGATAGCGACCCAGGGCGCTGGGGTAGATCTGGGTGTCAGGCTTGGATGCTTCGCCTGACTTGCCGCTGGATACAATCGTGTCGGGCTCAATGTTTTCAGCGATCCGGCGGGCCGCAAGCTCAGACGCCAGAATGGCGACCGCCGCCGCCACGTCCGCCGGCAGGAAGCCGCGACGCGAGGCAGCCGTGGCCATGTCGCGGGCCTCGCCGGTTTCTACGGTCGAGAAAAGTGCTTCCACCTGTTTGGCGGAAAGCAGCCCGGTAATCGAGCCGATATGAGCAAACAGACGGTCGTACTGGCTGATCGGCATTTGGTTGCTGCGCTCCAACGGGTAATGGTGAATGGTCAATCGCTAAAGCATGTTCATGGTTGGCCTGCAGAGTAGTAGACGAGCAGGGAGGCACGAGGTCGGCAACCCTGTTTCAGCGATTCCGCAGGCCCCGCATCTGGACCTCAACACCCACCCCAATTCGCTATTCATCATTGCCTTACTTCATTGCCCTGTTTTGCATAACTTCATTGCCTTACTACTTCCGTGCGGTGTCGAAGGATTTGGGCAGGGGCTCAGCGGCGAGCATCGCGGCGTAAACGCCGTGCAGGGCCGAGGCCATGTCAACCGGGCGGTATTCGTCTTCCACTTTCTGGAACGCGGCCTTGGCCATGCGCAGGCGCTCCGCGGGATTCTGCACGAGCATCAGAATGCGCTCGGCCAGGGCGTCGGCGTTGTCGCGCGGCACGATCATGCCGTCCACGCCGTCCTGAATCAGGTCAAACACGGCGCCGCCTTCCGTGGCGATGACAGGACGCCCGTTGGCCATGGCGTTCAGCACCATGAGGGCCGACGCGCGCTGGCGGGTGTCAATGACGGCGATATCGAACGGGTCCCAGACGCGCCCGTAATCAAACAGAGCCTCCACGACAACGATGCGGGTCAGCATTCCGCGCGATTCCACTTCATCGCGGACCTCAGGCGCCACGGGCCCGTTGCCAAGAATCGAGAACATGGCGTCGATGCCGCGGGCCTGGACCTTGATGGCGGCCTCAATGAAACAGTGATAGCCGCAACCATGCGTCAGGGGCCCCACCCAGCCCACGACCTGGCGGCGCTGGGTGGACAGGATGAACGACTCGTCAGGCCTGGATTCGGGAAAGGCGCAATCGGAAATAAGCGTGGTGCGGTCGCGCTCGAGGCGGCAGTCGTTCAGCAGGCGCTGGCGCACGGACTGGTCGCTGGCAATGTAAGCCTCGTACTGTTTGTCGCCGGGCGGGGGCAACTCGTCGGGCTTGACGCCGTGTACGCTGACGGCGAGCGGACAGCGCAGAAAATCAGCCCCGCGCACAGCCGGCAGAGACGGGTCCGGCGTGGCGACATGCATGATGTCGGGCTCGAACTCGGCCAGGGCGTCCTTCAGGCGGCGCCAGGCGAAGAAGCCGGTGCGCTGATTTTCAGGCAGCTCAAACCACTGGTCGTAGGAGCCGTTAAGTGTCTCGCCCAGCGGGCCGGGCGGCGAGACCAGCATGACGGTATCGCCGTTTTCGCGCAGGGTCCGCAGCAAAGAGCGCGTGTACAGAGTAATGCCGTTGAGCATAAGCCGCGGCGCGAAAACCACCACGCGAAACGGACCGGCATTGACGGGCAGGATGCGCCCGGTTTCGCGGCGCACCTCGCGGCTGTGAATGCGCGAGGTGTCGCGGCGCACGTTCTGGGCGCGCCCGGTTTCATCCTGCTGTCTGGTGCGATCGGACATGTGTCAGCAGTCTATCAAGCGGCCTCGGCGTCTGCCTCTTCGCCTTGCTGCAAGCGATAGGCACCGGCGTACGCGCCGTTAAGCTTCATCAGGTCGTCGTGGCTGCCGCGCTCAATGATGCGCCCCTCGTTGAGCACCAGAATGGTATCAGCGCCGCGAATGGTGCTGAGGCGGTGGGCCACGGCGAACACGGTGCAGCCCTCGATCAACTCATCGAGCGCCTTCTGCACCTCGCGCTCGGAGCCCGAATCAAGGCTGCTGGTCGCTTCGTCAAGCAGCAGGATCGGCGCCTTGCGCAGGAACGCGCGGGCAATGGCCACGCGCTGTCGCTGCCCGCCCGAAAGCGTCACGCCGCGGTCGCCCAGTGGCGTGTCCAGCCCTTTGGGCATTTTCTCGATATCGTGCCAGATATGCGCGGCCTTCGCGGCCTCAATGAGTTCGGCTTCCGTGGCGTCGGGCTTGCCGGTCAGGATATTGCGCCGGATGGTCGTGTTAAACAGGAACGTGTCCTGGCTGACGATGGCGATGTTGCGCAGCCAGCTTTCGTTCTGGAGGTCGCGCAGGTCCTGCCCGTCAACGTAGATGCCACCGCCCGTGGGGTCGTAGAAGCGCGGGATCAGATCCATCAGCGTGGATTTGCCCATGCCGCTCTGGCCGACAAAGGCGACCATTTTGCCGCGCTTGACATTGAAGCTGACGTCGCGCAGGACCGGCTGGCCTTGGTTGTAGTGGAACTCGACGTTGCGGAACTCGATTTCTTCAAACGCCGCAGGCGCTTCCTTCGCACCGGCGCGGTCAACGATTTCGGGCTTGCGATCCAGCAGTTCAAAGGCCCGGTCGAGGGCCGCCGTGGACTCCTGCACGTCGTTGATCGAATGCCCCAGTTTGCGCGCGGGGTCATACAGAAACACCAGCCCCAGAAAGAACTGCGCAAAGGTCGCCATGCCGCCGGATTCGGAAAACCACGTTGTCGTGACGAAGAACCCAACCAGCAGCAGCCCCAGCGCCATCAGCGTGTTGTAGGTGAATTCGACGGCGAACCGCGAGCTGCCCTTGTAGCGGGCGACTTTGCGGGCACGCCGGAACACTTCTTCACTCACGCGCTCAAATTCCTCGCGTTGCTCGCCCTCCAGTCGGTAGGACTTGACCACCCTGATCCCGTCGAGCATCTGGTGAAAGAAGTTGCTCGCGGCCTCGGTTTTCTTGTACTTCGAGCGCGTGGCGTGGCGAATTTTTCCCGCAAACAGCATGACCGGCACCAGCACCACCGGGAACACCACGAACGTCGCCAGTGACAGAATCGGGCTGGTGTAAAGCAGCACGCCAAGCACCGCCACCATGGTCACCGGGTGTGACAGCACGCCCTCAATCACGATTTTGACGAGCTTGCTGGCCGCGCTGGTATTGGATGTCATGCGCGACATCAACGCGCCCTTGCGTTCGGTGTTGAAGAACGCCATGGGCTGCGTAAGCACGTGGTCAACCATTTTGCGTTGCAGGTTGATCACGGTGTACGACTGCACATAGCCCATGTAGTACTGGCGCAGGTACGTTCCCACGGACATCAGCAGCGCCCCGCCGAACAGTATCCCGGCGTATGGCAGTGAGTCCTTCAGCGCCTCAACGGCCAGGTTCTCAATGCCCGCCTGCTTGGCCTGCAAGTCGCCCATCAACTTCAGAAACGGACGCACTGCCAGCAAACGCATCGCGTAGCCGCCTGAGTACATCACCGTGCCGACCAGCGCGAGGCTCAACTGCGGCCACTGCGGCTTCAGAAACGGCCACAAGCGCCTGAAGTACATCAGCGCCGTGCGCAGGTTCAGCCAGTCGAATTTGCCTTTGGCCCTAGCCATATGTCCTTTGCTTATCGGCCGTTTGGGCCAGCAACGCCAGCGCCTTTTCGGCAATCCATGCCGGCGCAAGCTCGCGCATGCAGACGTGTCCCATGCCGGGGCAATGCCGTTTCAGGCAGGGCATCAGGTCGCAATCGCCTGTCACCACATTTTCAAGCTGTCCGAACGGGCCCGTGCGGACGGGATCCGTCGAGCCGAACACCGCAACCGTCGGTGTGCCCTGCGCCGCGGCAATGTGCATCGGGCCGCTGTCACAGGTGATCATCAGGTCCGCGATGTCCAGCACGGCGGCCAGCTCACGCAGCCCGGTCTTGCCAATCAGGTTTACCGGCTTCGCATGATTGCAGTTTTCGATGATCCGGTTTCCGATCTCCGCCAGATCCTCGCCCCCCACCAGTACGGGCCGGCCAATGCCGCCCTGCGCGGCCAGCGCATCAAGCGCCATCGCGAACTTCTCGGGCGGATAGATTTTTGTCTCCCAGCGGGCGCCGGGACAGACGGCCACGAGCGTATCACCCGTGAACCCGGCGCCGCCCAGTACCACACGAGCCGAGGCGCGCTCGCTATCACGAACGTCAAGATCCTGACGTGACGGCGTCGCGCCGAGTACCGAAGCCAAGGCCTCGTACCGTTCGCGGGCGTGAACCGGCTGCTCGGGCGTCTCCACCCTGTCCGTGTAGAACAGCCAGGCGCACTCCCGCGCGCCACGCTCGCCCACCCGAGTGGGTGCACCTGTCAGGCGCGAAAACAGCCCGCTGCGAAACAGCCCCTGCATGTCCAGCACGACATCAAACCGGCCATCGCGCAACCGGCGCGTGAAGCTGCGGAACTCACCGCGCTCGGACAACGGGCCAAACACCCCTTTGAAGCGGCCACGATCGAAGGGCAGCGTTTCATCAATCGCGGAAATTGGCTTGATCAGCGTCTCAAAACCCCGGTTCACCAGCCAGGTAAGATGCAGCGTCGGCCAGCGTTCCTTGAGCGCCCAGGCCGTGGGCACGGCATGTACCACGTCGCCCAGCGAAGACGGTTTGATCAGAAGCAGACGTTGACCGGAAAGATCCATCAATTGGGGATTCTGGATTGTGGATTTCGGATTGGTAGGCCTAAGCGGTCAGACGTCGGTTTCTTGATGAATGCGAACGGCAGCCGCCGCACGCGACGGATACTTCAGCCACGGATTTCACCAAGGCACCCTTGAGCTTGCGTTGCGAAAACCACCCGCCTGCTTTTCTCTGCGGGCTCTGTGCGAGATTGCTTTTCATGTCTGTGTGCGGTCCAACCACGAACATGCGCTGGCGTCGCGCGCGGGTTACCGGCCAACCCAAAATTACTTTCCGCCCTGATCGATGCGGCTGCGCTCAATGCCGCGCGTCATCACCAGCGTGTTTCCTGTCGGTACACGGCGTGCTTCGTCCAGCAGGGCACTGGTGTCAAACAGGTTCAGCCCCAGCACGCGCGCGTAACTCCAGACCAGCTCTTTCATCTGGCGCTCACCGGCGAACCGCATCAGCGTGCGCCCGACGCGCCCGAGACTGGCCACAGCCTGCGGGCCCAGCGTTGTGGGCGAGCCGCGAAAAATGTGGTCCGGCGCGGTCAGCACCAGCTCCAGCCCGCCGCGGCGCTTGCCGGCGACACTGAGGCCTTCAACAAGCGTTTCCGGCTCCAGCGGCAAAAAGAAACAACCGAAGCGATGCAGGCGCACAAGTTCTCGCCCCAGTTGCTCGAATAGCCCCAGCGAGTCGTGATCCGTGCGCTCCACCAGCGGCGACAGGCTGCCCGGCACCCGTGCAAACAGGTTCATCATTGGTGGCTTCAGCAGGCAGGCCAGCGGCGAGGGGGCCGGCGCGTGAATCGCGTTCAGCTCCAGCAGCCTCCCCCACAGTGCCTCCAGCTTGCGCCGCGTTGCGCCTTCATCCGTGCTATCGATCGGGCTCTTCAGCTTCCAGACGTGCCCCTCGCCAAAGCGCAGCTCAAAATGCGCGTGCAGCAGATGGCCCCAGGTATCGGGGGTTGCCTTGGCGAGCGGCTTTTCCAGTTGTTCCAGATCGGCGCTGCCGGCCTTTCGATAGATCAGCAGCAGTGTGTCGGGGCGCTGCACCCGGGCAATCGCGGAGCTGGCTTCGCTGCACGTGGCGATCCGCACCGTGTTGAGATCAAACTGCTTCTGCGCCGCCTGCATCTCCACGTCGTGGGCGACGTCGCGCTCGACGCTCGGCAAAGTCGAAGATGACCTGCGGAGCGCATGTGCTTCGCCGCGGTCATCATCGCCCATGAATCCGCGGTACTCACGCAGAAAGCGCCGGCGCACGGACCTGGATGCGTCCAGAAAACACAATGAGAGGTACGCGAGATTCTGCCGACGCATGTGCTCAGGAGGTTCTCCGGCCTGCAAGTCCTCATCCGCAAGGTCGATCACAAAGAACTCCGGCGCGCGCCCCGCGCGCGGCGGGCGAACCAGAATGTTGCGCAGATGCAGGTCGTGATGAATCAGACCGCCCCGATGCAGCACAGCGATGAATGACGCGAACTCGCGAATGAGCACGCGCAGCAGCTTGACGTCACCCAGCAGGCGCTCGCGTTCGCGATCAAGGTAGGTCTCAAAATCGACCGCACCGGCAATGCGCTCCAGCACCAGGTAGTTCGCGCCCGGCTTGCCCTTCGCGCTGAACAGCCCCAGCGCACGCGAAGTCGGGATACCCTTGGCGTGCGCGTGCTCGATGGATTTCCATTCGCGCCCGGACGGGCAGAAGCGCAGGGGCGACATGCGATTCATGAACTTCGTTTCGAACGCCTTAACCACAAAATCCCCCTCACGCGTCTTGAACTCATAGATCGCGCGTCCGGGACGAATCCGCAGCGTCCGGTACCCGTCATCCCGCCCCACGGCCTCGCGAATGGTCGCCAGGGCAGCTTCGGCGCCGCTGTGGCTCACAACAGGCGAGCATTCGCCACGCAGCGGCTTCAGCAGCGAAGGCAGATTTTCGCCGGTTTCCATAATCGAATCGAAGTAGTGGACAGCACGGAGAGGTTAGTTTCCCGGAGGGCGCCCGTGAACCGTCATGCTTGAGAGGCACGCCGCAGCGCGTCAAGCATACGGTCCGCGTTGACTTCGCGACTCAGCAGACTGGAAGCGTCCACGACCGCGTCGGGAACCGGCGGGGACTGGATAAGCTGCCCGATGCGCCCCGCGATCTCCGATGAATCCGTGCGATCCGCAAGCACCCAGCCGTTCACGCCGTCGCGAATGTGCTGCTTCGCGCCATTGGCCGCGCTGGTAATCACCGGCGTGCCGCAGGCAAGCGCTTCCGTGACCGCGTTCGCGCTCGGATCGTGCAGCGTCGGCAGCAGGAAGACATCCGCCGCCCCGTACCAGCGGGCGATGTCGTCGGTCCGCCCCACAAACTTTGCGCGTGCCGACAACCCCGCCTTCGCCAGTTCGTCTTCGGCGCCGAGCGTGTAGCCCGGCCCGACACACGCGAAATACGCCTGAGGGGCCGACCGGGCGAACTCGATGAACCCGCGGACGGCCTCAGTGAGACCCTTGCGGCGAAAGTCCATGCCGGAAAAAAGCACCAGCTTTGCGTCTTTCGGGATGCCGACCTGTTCGCGAAACACCTCGCGGCCAAGGCGGACTTCCGTGTTAAAGCGCGACCAGTCCACCCCGTTGGGAATCACCTCGATCTGTTCGGGGGGCACATCGAACCACGCAACGCACACGTCGCGGATCATTTCGCTGTTTGCAATGAAGAGTTTGAAGTGCCCGTCCTTCAGCAGCGTGCGCTCAAGCTTCAGAAGTTCCAGATGACGGGGATTGAATTTCGCGCGCAGCCGCGCGCCCTGGCGCCCGTAGCGCGCCTCCAGCAGCATGGCGTGCAGCCCGTCGCCCAGTCGCAGCACATCGCCCGGGTACGCTCGCGCCAGGGCAAGCACGGCGTCGGCCCCGCACTCGTCGGCCGCGATTCCGGCGCGCTTCGCGAACCAGTTGTGCTTGAAGGGCCCCAGCACTTTCGGGCGCGAGACCGTGACGACTTCCATCCCCTCCGAATCAGCCGGGTCATGCCCGGTGCATACCACGGTGATGCGGTGCCCCTGGCCCAGCCAGTAGCGGGCAAGCTGCACGGCGTAGGCCTCAGCCCCGCCGCGCGACTTTTTGAATTCGGTGCGAATGAGTGCGATGTGCATGAGCGGATAGTCCGGAGTCCGGCGTCATTCGTCCAGAGTCTGGATCATCTACCCGCGAAGGCGATTCGCCAGGTCGATAATCGCCTGCTCTTGCTCCTGCGTTTCAATGCTGCCGGGGCGCGCGTCCCGAACAAGTCTGACGGCTTCGTCGGCGCCAAAACCCTTGTCTACCAGATAGCAGGCAACCATGGTCCCCGTGCGGCCGACTCCCGCGCCGCAGTGCACAACAATCGCTTTGCCTTCGTGCCGGTAAAAGCGCGCCTTTGCCAGAAACTCGTCAATCGCATCCGCGCCGGGCGGATTGAAATCCGGTATCGGCAGGTGCAGCAGGTCCAGCCCGAAGCGTGCCAGCGTGCCGGCGTCGGGCGCGGTGCCCGTCAGGCTGACGACCAGCCCGACGTTTCGCTCGGCGAGCCAGCCCCAGATCGCTTCGTCACGCCGATCCGGACGGGCCATGCCGCCGATTTCGTTTTCGATTACCCAGGAGAATCCGTTCACGCGCACAGTCTATGTGAGGGAAAGCTGGTTGGTAGTTGGTAGTTAGTAGTTGGTAGCACGGCCATCGCAACCGGTCAGCCCAACCAGATACGCCAGGCAGCGTCGTTGCTGCCATCGAGCAGCAGGGCTTTGCCGGCGTAGGCTCGCGCCTCGGAACGCTGGCCCGCCTCCAGCAGCGCCTTTGCCAGCGCGACGTGCGCGTTGGCGTTCAGGGGCTCCAGCACGTTCACCCAGATGCGCAGGGTAATCTCCGCGACGTCGGTTGATTGCACCGCCTTCGCGAAATGCGCAAGGCTGATCAGCTCCGGGTCCGCGTCGCTGCCCGCGGCGACGTACGCGAAGCCGTCCCGGGCGCCCGAGTCCAGCCTGCGCTGCGCGTCCGCCAGGCGCCCCAGCAGCCCCTCGGCCGGGAAGATCGTTTGCCAGGGGCGCCGCCCCGCGCGCATGGCGAGAAACGTCAGGCGCAGGCGCGCCTCAGGCGCCAGGGCGCCGCTCGTGTAGATCGCCTCCGCGCGCGCCGTGACGTCGGCTGGCACGTTGTTCATGCGCCCCAGACGGGCGTACTCGCTGTCCGCGTCATCCATGCGCCCCACCGCGACCAGCCATGCCACCAGGGTCAATTGTTCATCGAAGCTGTCGCCCGTGGCAATCACGCGCCGGATGCTGCCCACGGTCAGCATGTCGTACTTCAGCGTCACCCGCTCGCCGTCGTCATCCACGACGAAGTCGCTCTGCCCGACTGACACCACCCGCCCCGTGTATCTGTCGATGCGCGCGCTACGGTTGCCGTCGGCGTCCATTTCACTGTGAACCAGGTACTCGCGTTCGGCGTTCGACTTGCGTATGCCGCGCAGGTTGTTTTCAAGCCCGATGAACAGACGGTGCGCCAGCAGCAGGTCGTCATGATACTGCTTCAGGTGGCGCAGCACGAAGTCGTTCTCGCCAATATGCTCGGCCAGCGCCGGGTGAGCGGCGCTACCCCGCACGAGAGCCTGCAACCCCTTCAATTCCTGCTCCAAGTCTTCGATCTCGCGCAGGGGACCCGTCAGATCGCGGCGCTCAAGTGCAGCAGTCTGTCCCTCGATAACCTCCAGGACGCGGTCGGCCCAGACGCCAAGCGTCTCGTCGTGGAAGCGCCGCCAGGCGTCAGCAATGTCCTGTGCCGACTGGTGCATACCCTCGATGATCTTGCGCAGCGCTGTCAGTCGCTTCTCGACTTTCTCCTGAGTGTCTGTTGTGCGCCCAGGCAGGAATGTCTCCAGCAGGTCGCGCTCTTTCAACAGATTGCCCGCGCTGCGCAGGCGCCGGATCTCGGTGAGCGCCGCTGCGTTGTCACGGTCTTGCTGCCAGTCCGCGCGCAAGGCCTCCGCGCTCTCCAGCAGCCGGGCAAGGTCGCTCGCCTCTACCGCGATCACAATCTGGCGCTGCGTATCAAGCTTACGCTGTACATCTACGTCATCTTTGTCGCCGATTGCGACCAGCAACCCTGCCGGGAAGCGATCAAGCGCGGCAATCGCTTCGCCGGTGCGTTTTTCGCGCAGGGCTTCGTCGCTGGCCTGTTTCGCCTTGTCGTATTCCTGTCCACGCAGCTCCACAACCCGCGTCAGCACTTCGCCCTGACGCTGGCGGGCCTGGCTGACGTACTCCGAGTCCGGATAGCGCCTGATGAACGTGCCCCACGCATCCCATGCGCCCTTGTAGTCGGTGTTCATGAGGGCCGAGCGGCTGTTAAGCTCGGCGTCGCTGAAGCTCTCGTCTTCGGGGCGGAAGGCCGGCAGCGGATGCTCCGGCTCGCTGTTCGCAAAACTGGCGCCGGTGTTGCCCGGCGGGCGGTTTACCGGCACGTTGGCGGCGGGCTGCCGCGCGTCTTGATTCACGGGCGGCGACGAATCCATTACCAGCGGCCCGACCCACAGCACCAGCACGACCGCAAGGGCCATGGCGGCGAACACCATCAGCCCGATCCACAGCGCCTTGCTGCCGATGGGCTCCGGCGATTCGTGGGTGCCGCTGTCGAGTTGCCCGGCGTCCGTGGGCTCGGTGGGCGACGTGGGCGTGCCGGGAATGGCGCGCGTGACCATGCGGCGCGGCAGGCGCTCCATGAGTTCCACAAAGTTCGAGGGACGATGCTTGGGGTGATACTGCAGACAGTCCATGACAAGCTGACTGAATTTCGGCGGCAGGTCCGGGCGGCGCGATTCCAGCAACTCCGCTCCCTGCTGCTGTCGCAGCATGATGGCCTGTGCCCCGGTCTGGCCGAAAGGCGGCTCGCCGGTGGCCAGGAAGTACAGCGTCGCGCCGAAACTGAACACGTCGCTGCGCTTGTCCGGCACCATGCGGCGCAGCACTTCCGGCGCAGAGTACGCCGGCGTGCCGAAGTTCAGCGGCCCTTCGTGCCCTTCGCTGATCAGTCGCAGGTCGCCCGCCAGCCCGAAGTCGGCCAGCTTGCAGCGCCCGCGCGAGTTCATGATCAGGTTTTCCGGCTTGATGTCGCGGTGCAGAATTCCCTCGCGATGGGCCGCGTACAGCGCCTCGGCGGTCTGCCTGGCGACCGACAGCAACTGGTCGCCGGTCATGGGGCCTTTGTCCTTCACCAGGTTGCGCAGGTTCACGCCCTCGGCGAAGTCCATCACGATGAAGTGGACACCCTTGTCTTCAAGGATGTCGATTACCTTGACGACGTTGTCGTGCTCGACGCGGGCAAGCGACTGTGCTTCCGTGCGAAAGCGCTCGATCAGGTCCTCGCGCTGGGACAGCGCCGGGTCCAGTACTTTCAGGGCCACGATCTTGTCGATGTAGACGTGGCGGGCGCGATAAACCACGCCCATGCCGCCCCGGGCAACGCGCGCCATCACCTCGTAGCTGGCAAGGCGGCGACCCACCAGCGGATCGTGGCGGGTACTTGTCTCAGAACCCCCTGTGTTCTCGTCGCCCATACCATTAACATACGTTTCAGCGCGCCGAATTGCGCCTCGAGACTGGACTACAGGTGCCCTTTGACCGAACCCGCTGACAACAAACATCTGCCCAGCGACGACGAACTGGTCGCCATGCTCGCCAAGGCTGAAGGCCGCAAGCCCGGCAAGAAGCCCAGGCGCGACCCCAACGAGCCCGCCCCGCGATTTCCGGAGGCCCTGTACTACTACCTGTTCATTTTGTTCGAGGCCGTGGTTTTGATCGGCGTCTGGGGCTTCATGCGCATGGGCGTCAACGAAGCTTTGAAGGGCCCGTCCTTCGAGGCCCCCCTGACGGACCAGCTGCTGTTTCACCTGAAGTCGATCTGGGTCGGGTTTGCCGACGTGGTTGTAACCCAGCCCTGGGTGCCCGTCGGCAGCGCGCTGATCGTGCTGCCGGTGTTCATGCCGAAAACCCCGAAGTCGCGCAAACGCATGGCGACGATTGTCAGCAGCGTGCTGGTGGGCGTGTTTCTGCTGCTGATCGCCTTGCAGTTCAGCGACGACCTCAGCCATGCCGGAGCACAGTTTTGAAACCATGCGCCGGATAGGCTACAATCAGCACTGTGATTGAGTTTGCGACCATCCTTGACCTGCTGCCCGGCGCCGGTGATCTGATCCCGCTGCTGCAACAACAACCCGACTGGGTTGATTCCGACCCGTTTATGGAAGTACACGAGCCAGCCCCCATCGGCATCGGCACCGTCGTCGCCATGATGTTCTTTGGTTTGGCGCTAAGCTGCCTGTTCGGCTGGTGGGGCAAGTCCCGCGCCGAGGATGCCGGCGTAAACCCCTGGATCGGTTTCGCCGCCGGCTTCTTTTTCGGATTCATCGGCGTGGCCATGGTGCCGGTCTTCCGTACCGACCGCGTACTGGTAACCCGCAATCCACACCCCGTGCAGATGCCCGGACAACCCAACCCCATGTACGCGCCGCCACCGCAGGCACACGGGCAACCCAACCCCATGTACGCGCCGCCGCCACAGACACACGGGCAACCCATGCAGCAGGGCTATGCACCGCCTCCCCCACCGCCCGAGCAGCAAATGCTGGTGGCCGACGAATACGGCTATGTCGAGTGCCCCCACTGCGCCACACGCACCAAGGCCGGGCGCAAATCCTGCATGAGTTGCGGCAACTTCCTGCCGCCCGTGTTTGACCCGAACATCAAATAGCGGTTGCACCCGCGTTGTAACCTCTGCCGGTGCGCGTTGACGCAATCCGGGCGACCCGTTGCATTGCACTGCCAGGGACATCAAAAGGGTGTGGCAAGATGGACAGGAGACGGACATGACCGAGCACGTGCAGAATTTCATCGGCGGCAAGTGGGTGGAAGCAAGCGGCGAAAAGCTTGATTCACGCGACCCCGCAAACGGCGATCTGATCGCGACTTTTAAACAGGCCACCAACGCCGACGTCGAGCAGGCTATCGCAGCCGCCAAGGCCGCGTTCCCCGCCTGGAAAGCCGTTCCGCAGCCGAAGCGCGCCGAAGTGATCTACAAAAGCGCCGAGATCCTGCTGCGCCGCAAAGAAGAAATCTCGCAACTCATGAGCTGCGAAATGGGCAAGCCGATCGCCGAAGCACGCGGCGACGTGCAGGAGGCCATCGACATGGCCTACTACATCGCGGCCGAAGGGCGGCGCGCCTGGGGGCACACCATCCCGGCCGAGATGCCGAACAAGCGCATGTACACGATCCGCCAGCCGCTGGGTGTGTGCTCGCTGATCACGCCGTGGAACTTTCCGATCGCCATACCGTCATGGAAGAGCTACCCGGCTCTGGTGATGGGCAACACAATCGTCTTCAAGCCGGCGGAAGACACCACGCTGCTTGGCAAGCGCTGGGCGGAAGTGCTGATCGAAAGCGGCGTACCGGAGGGCGTGTTCAACATGGTCGTGGGGCACGGCGCCCCCATCGGCGACACGCTGGTCACGCACAAAGACGTGGCCATGATCAGCTTTACGGGCAGCACCAAAACCGGGCTCGGCATCGCGGCCAAGGCCGCGCCGCTGAACAAGCGCGTGTCACTGGAGATGGGCGGCAAGAATCCGGTCATCGTGTGGGAGGACGCGGACCTGGAGCTCGCGGTAAACGCAGTCATGTGGGCCGGCTACGGCACCAGCGGGCAGCGCTGCACGGCCTGCTCGCGCGTGATCGTGCACGAGAAAGTGCACGACCAGTTCCTGAAAATGCTGGTTGAGCGCGCGCCGAAACTGAAGGTCGGACATGGCGCGGAGCCTGACAGCTTCTTTGGCGCGATCATCAACCAGTCGCAGCTCAAGAAGATCGACGAGTACGTGACGATCGGCCAGGAAGAAGGCGCGAAGCTGGAGTGCGGCGGCAAGGTGCTGAACGAAGGCGCGCACGCCAAGGGACACTTCTACGCGGCCACGGTCTTCAGCAACGTGAAGCCCGGCATGCGCATCGAGCAGGAAGAAATCTTCGGCCCGGTGATCAGTGTAATCAAGGTCGGCAGCTACGACGAAGCAATCCAGGTCGCCAACGACGTGCAATACGGGCTGAGCGCAGGCTTCATCAGCAAAGACGTCAACCTGTGCCACCGCGCCAGCATCGACCTCGACTGCGGGCTCTGCTACATCAACGCCGGCTCAACAGGCGCAGAAGTAAGCACCCCGTTCGGAGGCTGGAAGAACACCGGCAACGGGCACCGTGAAGGCGGGCCCACAGTCATCGAAGCCTTCAGCGACATCAAAACGGTCATCGTCGACTACAGCGGAAAAGTCCAAAAGGCCCAGATCGACAACAACTAGAGGGGTGTAGTTTAGGTCTGAACTTCAACGTCAATCGCCGCTCTAGGTGCGGATCCGAGCAAGCCCAGCTCGCGCATCGTCTGATCCCGTTCGTTGAAAATCGCCGTGAATTCCTCGTCCGTACGCTCGCCACTCTCTGGAGATTTGTCCGCCGAAACAAACCAACCCACCTCGTTTTGATCGAGAAGGTGATACGGGCCAACATGCACGCAGTTGGGTAGATACACCTTCCGCACGAACGGGTTCGTCTCCCAGTCACGTGCAATAAAAGTCGCGCCTTTGGTCCCAGGAATTATCCATGGTGGTCCAAACAGTTCTGTGAACTGCGTTTGAACTATTTTCGTGACTAGCAAAATCGCTTCCAGAGCTCGTTCGCGTGTCTCTGATTCAAGGTTTCGGTCAAAATGAACTGATCGATTCCTCACCGTCAAGAGTTCGCGAAAGTGCGTCGCCGCTTGAGGGAGCAATACGTCCCATTCTTCAAGCGCCGCGATGGCGACTTCCCAGTTGTCGAACGACTCTTTGCGATAGACTCGCTTGTAGGAATCAGACGTCTTAAAGTGGTCACGCAGCGCGAGAACTAGGTGATTCAGAATGCGTTCTCCGAGCGACACCGCGCCAGTCAACGCTGGGTAGTACGAACCCAGAACGAAGGCATCGCGCGCCTCCCGAAAAAACACGTTGTGGTATGCGACGACCGAGAACGGGCGCCAGCCTATCGCCAAGAAGTCGTCCAGCTTCCGCGCTGCATCTGCCACACCATAATCGAGTTCCACGGATTCACGGATTTGCGCCTTATTGGCTTCATGCTGGTCTTTGACGCGCGGTTCCCAATCTTCCTTGATCTCCATTGCGAGAATATTGGCTCGAGTGTCGAAGTCATAACCCACGATTCGGTAGCGCTTCATCGTAGTCCTCCGCAGACTGGGCCAACGACTGGAAGTTTCACGCCTAGTAGTTCAACAACACCCACTCGCGCCATTCGTTTTCGAGCTCTTCCAGTGACTTGCCGAAGGCCGTCTCGATGGCGGCTACTCGGTCTTTGGCTTCCTGTTGCCCGCCACTCTTAAGCCACTTCTGGGCGGCTTCCTTGTGATTTGCAAACGCGAACTCCATGAAACTGAAGCTCTTGGCGGCGTGGCTTTGTTGCATGTCGTTAATCTTGGTGGCGATCAATTCACGCATCGGCACGTCGCGGTCAAAGCTGATGTTGTACAGGGCGACCTCACGCAGCAACTCCGGCGAGCCCGACTTCTTGGTGAACTCCGGGATGATCTCGTGGTCGCTGGCCGTCGCGCCCGCCTGCTCAAGCGTGTAGCGACGCGTATGGGTGGTGTTCAGCACGTGCGAAGTCACGAAGTAGCCCCAGCCCGTATCGATCCACGGGGCACGGTCGCTCTTGCCATCCTGGTGATGGGCAAGCACGCGCAGGGCGATCGTGTTGCACAGCATGTCGTTCGCGCCGGTGTCACTGTTCGACCAGCAGAAGTAACCGTAGGGCTTGCTCTGCCCGTGCCCGGCGAGGCGCTTGGCAAACTCGAGGTCACTGCCTTCAAGTTGCAACACCTTCGTCAGCATGGATTCGTATTCGGGCTGGGTCTGCAGGTGCGTGATGGTGTACTGGTGCCCACCGAATGGAGGTTTGTCGATGGCAAGCAGTTCCGTGGCGCGCTTGATGGTCGCAAGCGCGGCGCGATGCAGCAGCTTGGCCCGAGTCACGTCATAGGTGGTGCGGGTGATCAGCCACTCGCTTTTGCGCCGTGCGAACGTCGCGCCGATCAGCTTAGCCTGCTCGTCTTCGCCCTCAAGCTCGTCGCCGAAGCCCTCGCCCTCGTGGATATTCTTGCCCTCTTCACGCCAGGCCTTCACGAAGTCGGGGCGCCAGGCCTCTTCATGCAGGCTGTGACCGCGAAGCTTGCGCGCCTCGGGATCATCGGGCAGGTAGTACAACAGATCGATCGCCAGAATGCGCGCGGCGCGGGCGTCACCGGCTTTCGCGGCCTTGTCCATGAGTTTGCGGCAGCGATCGGCGCACTTCTCCCAGGTTTTGGCCTTTTCCTCGTCGGGCTTCTTGATGGCCTCCAGATACTCGCGCCCGGAGACGCCGTCTTCTTCGGGCAGCGCTTCGTCAAGCACCCAGTTGTCGCCCTTCTTCTTGTAGCCCAGCCCCTGCCAGGCCTTGCGGTTGTCGGGCTCAAGTTCACGGGCGCGATCGTACTGCTTGCGGGCGATGGTGAAGATCAGGACCTTGGCGTATTCGTCGCCCAGATCGGCGTGTTTGTCAGCCAGCCACTCGCGCAACTTCGCACGCTCGGACGGCAAGTCGAAATCGCCGGCGTTCGCGGGGGCGTACGCGACGCACATGAAGAAAATGACAGCGAAACTGGTGAGGGCATGTTTCATGGCGCCTCCGGGTGGGAACGCCCGCACTTTACAACAAAAATGACGACAACGGGCGCTCGGGCCGACGCGCCGTCGATACATAAATTACCCACAATATTGACTATAACGCCTAGCGATGTTGTAGTGGTCGTGACTGGGACTACATGGGGATTTGCCATGCGAAGTACGCCATCTGGCACATTTCGGTATTCTCGTCACACAATGCGTGGGTTCACGCTGATTGAGTTGATGATCACCGTGGTGATGGTCGGCATTCTTGCCCTGGCCGCCATTCCAATCGTTTCATCCAACTCCGTGAATGCCCGCAGGTCGGAAGGCGAGCAGCTTCTGGGCGCGGCCCGCGACATTTGCCGCACGGAGTACGCGCGATCCGGCAACAGCGCAACCGTGGCGGCCGAGTTCAACGCGCAGGTTGCGGCGGGCGGACTGACGGGCAAGTACTTCAAAGTACAGGGCTACAGTAACACCTCAAGCGTCGGCGGCATGGACGCCAACGTCAGCACCAACACGACAAGCGACGGGACGGGGACGCTCGACTTTGCCTGGGAATCCGGGCAGTCGGGGTTCACCTGGGCGCCATGAACCAAGCGCTGGGCAGCGGGGCCCGTCTTCAGGCGGGCTCTTTTTCTTTCACGCCGCGCCAGGCGTACTCGAACACCGCAACCAGCCCAATTACTGCGCTCACGACACCCCAGGCGGGCGCATAGGCGCTGCCGAGCAGAATCGACCACAGTGCGGCAAACTGCATCACGGTGGCCAGTTTGCCTGACCCGCCGGCGCGCAAATCCAGGTCGGCGTGCCCCGGCTTGAGTCGCCAGGCCAGGACCAGCGGTACCAGCAGAATCTCACGCGCGCCGATCAACGGGATCAGCCACCAGGGCGGGTCGTAGAACACCCAGACCGCGAGTATCACCGAGACTACGAAGGTCTTGTCGCACAGGGGATCAAGCCACGCGCCGCGCCCGCCTTTTTCGCCCAGGCCGCGTGTCGGCAGACCTTGGGCCTGTCGCCGCGCTCTCATGCGGCGCGCGAACCAGCCGTCCAGCATGTCGGACGCGGCGGCCGCGGCCATCAGCCCGAACAGCACCCAGGGCCACGGAGCAACAAGCCACACGGCCACAGCCATCGGCAACCGCACCAGCGTCAGCAGGTTGGGCAGCGAGACGATGGGTTCCTGTTCCCTGGGCACAGTTCAGCCCTTCATCGCCTGGTGTCCTTCGACGATTTTTTCGACGACCGTGGGGTCGGCAAGTGTCGTGACGTCGCCCAGTGCGCCGTACTCGCCTTCAGCGATCTTGCGCAGAATGCGCCGCATGATTTTGCCGCTGCGGGTCTTGGGCAGGCCCGGCACGAACTGGATGCGGTCCGGCGTGGCAATGGGCCCGATGATTTCGCGGACTTTTTCCTTTAACTCGCCGACCAGCTCATCGCCGGCTTTGGCGTCGGGCGTCAGGTGGCAGTAGGCATAGATGCCGGTACCTTTGATGTTGTGCGGCATACCTACGACGGCGGCCTCGGCGACCGCGTCGTGTTCCACCAGCGCGCTTTCGACCTCAGCAGTGCCTAGCCTGTGGCCGCTGACGTTGAGTACGTCGTCGACGCGCCCGGTGATCCAGTAGTAGCCGTCCTTGTCGCGACTGCACCCGTCACCCGTAAAGTACAGGCCTGGATATGTACCAAAGTAGGTCTGTTTGAAACGCGCGTGATCGCCGTAGATCGTGCGGGCCTGGCCCGGCCATGAGCGCTTGATGCACAGGTTCCCGCGAACGCCGTTGCCCTCGAGTTCGCGCCCTTCGTCGTCAACCAGGACAGGCTCGACACCAAAGAACGGAAGTGTCGCCGATCCCGGCTTGCAGGGTGTCGCGCCGGGCAAGGGGGTGATCAGAATGCCGCCCGTTTCCGTCTGCCACCAGGTATCGACGACGGCGCACTGCTTGTTGCCGACGACGTCGTGGTACCACTGCCAGACTTCCGGGTTGATGGGCTCGCCGACGCTGCCAAGAATCCGCAGGCTGGTGCGCTTGTGCCTGGTTACGTACTCGTTGCCCTGGGCAATCAGCGCGCGGATTGCTGTCGGGGCCGTGTAGAAAATGCTGACGCCCAGCTCGTCGATCATGCGCCAGTAGCGCCCGGCGTCCGGATACAGCGGCGTACTTTCGAACATCACGGTGGTCGCACCGTTGGCGAGCGGCCCATAGATTATGTACGAATGCCCTGTCACCCAGCCGATGTCCGCGGCGCAGCAGTAGACATCATCCTCTTTCAAGTCGAAGACGTACTCGTGGGTCATGGCGGCGTAGGTCATGTAGCCGCCGGTGGTATGCATGACACCCTTCGGTTTGCCGGTGCTGCCTGACGTGTAAAGAATGTAAAGCGGGTCTTCGGCGTCCATCCACTCGGCCGGGCAGGTGCTGCGTTGTTTGGCGCACTCTTCGTGCATCCAGTAATCGCGTCCCTGATGCATGGCTGTGTCGGCGTCTGTACGTTTAACAACCAGCATGGTTTCGACCATGTCGAGCCCGTCACAGGCCTTGTCGGACGTTTTCTTGAGCGGGATGACGCGCCCGCCGCGCATGCCCTCGTTGGCCGTGACAAGGACCTTGCAGTGTGCGTCGGTGATGCGGTCGCGCAGTGAATCGGCGCTGAAGCCCGCGAACACGATGCTGTGCACGGCGCCAATGCGCGCGCAGGCG
Source organism: Planctomycetota bacterium (assembly GCA_019912315.1). Taxonomy (GTDB): domain Bacteria; phylum Planctomycetota; class UBA8742; order UBA2392; family UBA2392; genus JACKID01. The sequence goes on along the minus strand of JAIOJA010000023.1, from coordinate 90,208 downwards.
AGCATGGTGTAGGCCAACTCGGGGATCATGGGAAGGTAAATGCAGACCCTGTCGCCCTTCTTCACGCCGTGGGCCTTCAGGACGTTGGCGACGCGGCAGACCTCGTGTTTGAGGTCGGTGTAGCTGATGTGTTCGTACTCGCCGGGCTCGTCCTTTGCCCAGATGATAGCGGTTTTCTCGCCGCGCTTTTCCAGGTGCCGGTCAACGCAGTTGAAGCTCGCGTTCAGTTTGCCGCCCGCGAACCAGGAGACGTCAACAGTGTCGAAATCAAAGTCATAGATCGTGTCCGGTTTGTGGAACCAGGTCAGCCGCTCCGCCTGCTTCGCCCAGAATTTGTCAGGCTCTTCCAAAGACTCGTGGTAAAGGCGCTGGTACTCCTCCAGCGACTTGACTTTCGCACCCTTCGAAATCGCATCTTTCGGCGGCTCCATCTCGTCTCCTCGTCAGATCGTCCGCACCATAGCAAAGCAAACCAAGCCAACAAACGCCGCCGAATTGAGGCCCTTGAGTCAATCCGCGCCAAATGCTCTGGTTCGCAAATGATCTTGAGGAAATTGCCATGAGAAAGCTGTCTTTGCTATTTCTGGCGGTGCTGTTCTCCGCCTGTTCCGGCGGTGAAGTGCCGGTGCCACCACCATCCAACACACCGGTGTTGTCAAACGCGGCCGGCAGCGCAAACAAGCCTGGCGAGACGCCCGCCGCTGAGGACAAGAAGCCGGTTCCCGCCAAGTCCAGCGACGACCCCACAACTGCAGCGCAGCGCAGGTCGGAACTCGACATGATTGCCGAGGACTACGCCTTCGTGGGTCGCTTGGCTTCAGGCGGGCGGAGAATACCGATGGACCGCTTCCCGTACGTTCGGGCATTGCTGGAAGGCCAGTTCTACGCGACGCTGGGGGCGGGTGAGTACTCGCGATCTAAGTTTTCGATGGTCTACGTTCCAGTTTGGAACAAGGACGACCCGGCATACCGGTTCACGCTCAAGAACGATTTTTCATACACGCTTGAAGAAGTGGAAGTTCCACAGGAGTTCTCGGTCAAGCATGTGCTCGCGAGTTTTGGTGACGATGTGCGTTACGACGTCATGGCGGCCTTGGGTGACGTGAGAGATACGCTACGGGTAGCCTATGCGAAAAATGGCGCACCCCAGGAGTTTGATCAGGTGCCTGAGTTGAAGGAACTCAGTCTTCCCGCGCCCTACGCCATGCCCAGCAGCTACACCTACACCGTCGAAACAGGCACTCTCAAGCTCGAGGCGGCAGGCGAAAGCGCGGAGATTTCGCTGACGTTCGAGTGGCAATCGGGCGATTCGAAGTTTGTTGTCGGCGGAAGAGAGTTCTCACTGAACTTCCAGCAGCTGAAATTCATGAAGCTCTATGAAGACCGCCAGACGTCACGGGAGGCTTACAACAAGATCTCGCGTAAGACGATAGAAGACCAGGCGAAGTCGGTTCTCGAGTTCCGGGATGGAGACGGTAAGTGGCTTGGTTCGGCGGCAGGACTGCGTGGCAGGCAACAGAACCGTTTCGTGGAGTTGTGTACGACCTCGAAGCATCGGATATCAGCCGGGTTTCAGGACGAAGAGTCGGGCGAGGCGCAACTGCTCATCCGGGAATTCGGTACTGACGCGGTATGTGTTGTAAAATTCAACCCAGGTGACGAGAGTTCAACGCCGCAGTTCAACTGGAGCCAGTAATCAAAACGGGCGGCGCGAGTGCGCCGCCCGTTGAAGTTCAGAGGTGCCTACCAGGCGATCTTTTCGCTGACGAGTTTGGCCTGGGTGAACAGCAGCAGGTACTCCTTGCCGCCGGCCTTTGAGTCCGTCCCGCTCATGTTGAAGCCGCCGAAAGGCTGGCTGCCCACCAGCGCGCCGGTGCACTTGCGGTTGAAGTACAGGTTACCGACGTGGAAATCGCGGCGCGCAAGCTCAAGGTGCTCGGCGTTGCGGCTGTAGAGCGCGCCGGTCAGCCCGTACTCGGTGCTGTTCACGACATCCAGACCTTCCTGGAAGTTCTTCACGCGCAGGCAGGCCAGCACCGGGCCGAAAATCTCTTCGCAGTGAATACGCGCGTCCGGTTTCACTTCGCCGAATATGGTCGGCATGATGAAATAGCCGCTGTCATCGCCGGCCTTGCCACCGAGCAGCAGCTTGCCTTCCTTGGTGCCGACGGCGATGTACTTCATGATCGACTCGTGGGCCTTCTTGTCGATCACCGGGCCCATCCAGTTGTTCTGGTCTTCCGTGTAGCCGGTCTTGATCTTACTTGCCTTCTCGACGACCAGCGGCACCACCTTGTCGTAGCTTTCGCCGACAAAAATCGCGCGGCTGCAGGCGCTGCACTTCTGGCCTGTGAATCCGAATGCCGCCTTCACAATGGCGTCCGCGGCGTCTTCGTAGTCGCTGCCCTCGTCAATGAGCATGGCGTCCTTGCCGCCCATTTCCAGGATAGTCCGCTTGATCCAGATCTGCCCGGGCGCAACTTTTCCGCACTTTTCCGCGATGCCGAGCCCGACTTCCTTGCTGCCCGTAAACGCGACCATACGTGTCAGCGGGTGCTCAACAATCACGTTGCCCACGTCGGCGCCGCCGCCGGGGATGAACTGCAGCACGCCGTCCGGCAACCCGGCCTCTTCCAGCACTTCCACAAAGCGCGCGGCCACCAGCGGCGTGTTGCTGGCGGGTTTCATGACAACCGTGTTGCCCGTAACCAGCGCGGCGCTGGTCATGCCGGCCATGATGGCGAAGGGGAAGTTCCAGGGCGGGATTACGCTGATTACACCGAGCGGAATGAAGTACTGGTTGTTGTCTTCGCCCGGCAGTTCGGTCAGGGGCTGGCGGTCGCCCTGCAGCTTGATGGCTTCGCGGGCGTAGAAGTCGAGGAAATCAATCGCCTCGGCCGTATCGGCGTCTGCTTCGGTCCAGTTCTTGCCGGACTCCAGAATCAGATACGCGTTGAATTCGTCGCGGTACTTGGTGCGGATCAGGCCGGCCGCGCGCAGCAGGATACGCGCGCGCAACTCGACGTCCGTCTTTCGCCAGTAGTTGGTGAATTTGTCGTGGGCGTACTCAATGGCGCGCCCTGCAATCTCGCCCGTGGCCTTGATGGTGCTGCCCAGCACTTCGGACTTGTTGGCCGGGTTGATGGACTCAAGCTTCGGGCCGTCGCTGTCACGCTCGCCGCCGAGACGCAGGGGGCGGGTTTCCTTGGCGCGCTCACGCACCTGGGCAAAGCCCTTTTTGATCGCGTTAACGCGGTCTTCAGTCCAGTTGAATGTGATCGGTTCGTTGCGGAACGGGGTCGGCATGTCGGCCTCCAGGTCTCGAGTTCGGTGGACCGGCGACTTTAGCGGAGGGGGTAATGGGGGCAAGCCCAAGGCGTCGGAAGGAGTGAACAAGAGACGGGAAGGCGTGCGAAACACAATCAAGTCATCGAATCCACCAGCGCACGCAGCTGGGCAATGTGTTCCGGCCCGGTGCGACAGCAGCCGCCGATGATGTTGGCCCCGGCCTTGATCCACTCGCGCGCGTGCTCCGCAAAGCGGTCGGCATCGTTCTCACCGACCCAGCAACGATTCGCCGCATCCCAACCCTCGCCACTGTTGGGGTAGACGATGATTGGCGTGAAGTCGTTCACCCAACTGCACTGGTCTATGAAGCTCCCGACTCGTGATGGAGCAACGCAGTTCGCACCCAATGCAACAATGGCCCGAGCCGGAATCACATCCTGATAGTTTATCGCGGCGCTCGCTGCGGTATCGGTACTGGTGGTGATCCAGCCAGCTACCGCTGGGCCGTCAAGGAGCGAGAAGTAAGCGTTTACTTCATGCTCGTCTGGAGTTGTTTCAAACGCCAGCAGATCGGCGTTTGAGCGAATGAGCAGATCAAACCGCTCACGGTGGAACCGCACCAATTCGTCGTGTTCCAAGCCATAGTTTCCAGTGTATTCGTTCCCATCCGCCAGATACGCCCCGTAGGGGCCGATGCTGGCGGCGATGAGGGGTTTGCGGTCTTCGGGCAGGTCTTTGTCGAGTTCGCTCAAGTAGCGTTCGCGGGCTTTCACGGCTACTTCGACACTTCTCCACAGCGCGTCCTCGGCCTGCTCGTGGGTGTAGCCGGCTTCTTTCATGCCTTGAAACGTTAGCTGGTAGCTGCTGGTGATGATGATGTCGGCGCCGGCTTTGAGGTAGTCGTAGTGAAGCTGCTCGATTGCGCCCGGGTCTTCGAGCAGCACCTTGGCCGACCACAGCTTGCCGCTGATGTCGTGCCCGCGCTTCTCCAACTCAGTCGCCAGCCCGCCGTCCAGCACGTGGACTCGTGATTGAAAACGTTTAATCAGCTCGGCCGGGTCGCGCACAGCTCAACTTTAGCGCAACCGCAAACCGCCTGTAAGCCACGGCTCACAAACAGGACGCGCAGCATGGCGCCTCGTACTTGCGCGCGCGCGGTTCACGGCCAAACTCCCGCCATGGAAGACATCGATCCGCAAGATTCATCAGGCGATAGCGGCACCTGGGGCAAGGGTACTCGCGACGAAGACGAGCGCAGGTTTCTGGAAGGCCCGAAGCGGCGCGGCTTCGAGCTGTTGCGCGCGCTGCGGATATTCTACGAGACCATCAAGGGCTTCCGCGCGCTGCATTTCGTCGGGCCGTGCGTCACGGTATTCGGGTCGGCGCGATTCCATGAAGGTCATCGGTACTACAAGCTGGCGCGCGAAACCGGCGCCGCACTGGGGCGCGCGGGATTCACGATCCTGACAGGCGGCGGGCCCGGCATCATGGAGGCCGCCAATCGCGGCGCACACGACGTAGGCGCGCCCAGCGTCGGTTGCAACATCAAGCTGCCCCGGGAACAACTCCCGAACCCGTACCTCGACAAGTTCGTCGAGTTCCGATACTTCTTCGTGCGGAAAATGATGCTGGTGAAATACAGCTACGCCTTTGTCGTCCCGCCCGGCGGCTTCGGCACGATGGACGAGATTTTCGAAACCGCCACGTTGATCCAGACCGGTAAGATCGACGCATTCCCGGTCATCCTCATGGGCACCGACTACTGGCGCCCCATGCTTGACTTTCTTGAGCACACTATGGTGAGGGAGGGCACCATCGAACAGGCCGACCTGAACCGCCTGATCGTCACTGACTCTCCAGACGAAGTTGCCGAGATTGTCTCAACGGCGGCTGTCAGCAAGTTCGGGCTCAATTACCGCAAGAAACACACGACCCGCATCAAGCGCCGCTAGAGCTATCGCCGCACCGATGCCAGAATCGCCTCAGCCGCGCGACGCCCGGTCTCGGCGCCGCCGTTCATGTAGCCCTGGAAGTCGGCGCTGCAATGCTCGCCCGCGAAGTACAGGTTACCCACGGGCTCCATTTCATGCCCGCTGATGGTCGTCCACTGCCCGGGGCGATAGCACGCGTAGCTTGCCCTTGTGAAAGCGTGACTGGGCCAGTGCATACGGAACAGACGCCGGTTCCAGGCGTCTTGCACGCCCGGGAATGCGGCGTCGAGGCCCGGCAGCAGGCGCTCCACCTGCTCGCGCGGCGTGCCCTCCCCCACCGCGATGCCCGCCTTGCCACCCGAATACAGCGTGATGCCCCCGCCTTCGCCGTCCTGCAGGCGCGCGTTGTCCCAGGCCAGTTGAAAGCCGGTATCGCTGAAAACGCCCCCGGCGTAGCCCTGTTTGCGCCAGGGGCGCGAGTCTGTGCCTACCAGGAGCTTGGCGTTTGTCCCATAGCCGAGCGCGTCAATCGCCCGCCGCTTGGAAGCGGGCAGTTTCACGTCCAGTTCCACGTCGCGCAGCACGCTGAACGGCACCGTCAGCACGACTACGTCCGTCTGCACGTCTACCGTCTTGCCGTGACTATCAAAGGCCAGATCAAAACCGGCGCCGGTTTCGCGAACGCGAACAAGCCGATGGGCCGTGAGCACACGATCCTGCTGCCCGTGTGCAAGGGCATCCACCACACGCTGGTTGCCGCCTCTTACTTTGTAGCGCTCGTCGCTTTCGCCGAACGCCTCCCAGCGGTCCTTTGACGTGTCAAGACCAATCAGGCACAGCATGTTGAAGCAGGACTGATCATCTGCATCCAGTCCGTACTCGGTCACGAACGCCACTTCCAGCAGCTCCTTCAGCCACCCGCTGACGCCGATGTCGCCGACGTACTGCGCGATGCTGGTGTTGTCCAGATCGCGGACAACCCGGTCACTTTGCAGCGTGCTCCAATCCTTCTCGAGCCAGGCGGCGTCCTTTTCCATGCGCTCCACAAACGGCTCGAGCGAGTCCAGTACTTCGCGGTCGGAGTAATGCCGGCCGCCGAAACAGTAGCCCGTGTCGATCAGCCCTGAGTCCTCGCACATGTCCAGCAACTCAAGTTTGAACTCGCGGCACAGGGCGAGCATGTCTTCGTGCCCGCTGTCAATGAAAGAGCCCCCCAGCTCAACGGTCTGTCCCGCATTCAGCAAGTCCGTCTTGGTAAATATCCGTCCGCCCGTGCGATCTGCGGCTTCGTATATCACGACATCCGCGGCGTCACCCAGCTTGTGGGCGCAGTGCAGACCGGCGATGCCGGCCCCCACAATCACCACTCGCGGCGCTGTTGACGACGGTCCGCGCCTGGGCGTGCTTACGCAGGACGCCAGCCCGGCTGCGGCGATCGCAACACCGCCCGACTGAATGAACCGGCGGCGCGACCGCCCGATCCCGGCCAGTTCGCTTGCGGGAATGCCCGTACGCCGTGCGAGTCTCGACAGGCGGGCAAGGGCGGCAATACGACCCATAAGAGGTGTGCGCGGCATGGCTGTCTCCGGAAGACCGGCACATGATCGACTCGCACCGGTACAAGAGCAAGCGCCACGTGTTCAGCTTCGCGCGCGCCGCGCGGACAGCGCAGCCAGAGGCGACAACAACAACAGCCACCAGGCACCGCCGCGCCCCGCGTTGCATCCGCCACCGCCACCGCCACCGCCACCGCCACCGCCACCCGACGAACTCTGCGAAGCGGTCGCGGACGCCGAATTGCTGTAGGCGCTGTTGCCGACCGCGTTGTACGCGCGAACTCGGTAAGCGTACGTCACGCTTTCCGTCAGCCCTGTGTCGGTATAGCTGGTGGTATTTGCTGCCAGTTGCTGAATCTGCACAAACCCCGCGCCTTCGTCACGCTCAAGCCTGAAGCCATCTTCATTGCTGCTGGTGTCGTTCCATGTCAGCACGATGCTCAGTCCCGTCTGCGCGTTTGCGGTCAGCCCGTTGGGAGAGGCGGGCGTGGTCGGCGTGCTGCTGCCGGTAATCGTGATTTCGTTGCTTGCGCCGCTGTCACCGCCGCCGTTGTATGCGAATACGCGGTAGTTGTAGTCTTGCCCGTTCGTCAGCCCGCTGTCGCTGAAACCCGTGACGTTTGCGCCGACCGTCGCGACATGGGCGTAGCTGCCGCCCACCGGACGGCGTTCGATGCGGAACCCTATCTCGCTGCTGCTGTTATCCGTCCAGTTCAGGTCACAGCCGAGCGTGCCGGTTGCCGTACCCTGCAGGTTCGTCGGCGCCACCGGCGGGACCGGTGCGCCGCCGCTGCCGTGCTCGAAGGCGCCGACGTCGAACGTTGCGTCGCTGAGACGCGCCTGCATCTGCTGATGTTTGACGTACTCCTGTGTCACGTTGTGCGCCCCCACCACCGCTGCGTGCAGCGTTGTGCCGGTGTTGCGGCTGGCGGCCGTGCTGGTCAGGCTGAAGTCCTGCGAGCCCACGTTTGTCCAGCCCGGGTCCGCACCTGTCACCATACCGCCCTGGTTGTTCACAGTGCCGCTCATGCCAGCGCCACTGTGGCTCGGCGTCGGCGTGCCCTTGAAGAAGCAATTGCGATAATTGAGCGTGCCGGTGTCATCAATCAGCCCAAGGTTGCTTGCGCTCGCGCTGACGAACACGATGTTGTTCCGGCAATCGCAGGTCTCGCTGTTGGTGCTGAGACGGATCAGCGTCGTGTTACCGCTGCGCGTGCTGTAGATCGTGTTGTTGTAAAGGTACAGAACACCCTTGCGGTAGTAGACCGCGTTGCCGTTGTCACCACCGTAGTGAATGATCTGGCTATTGCCGGCGCCATCAGGCTCAATCAGGATGTTGCCGTAAACGTGGGTAACGCCGTAGTTCGGAGCTTGTTCAATACCGCTCCCGTCGGCCTCAACCAGGTCAAGCTGGCGGTTGCCGCCTTCAATCCAGTTGTAGCGCACGACGCAGCCGGCACTGCGATCCTTCAGCGCACCGCCACCCGCGCCGCTGAGCAGAGGGCCGTAGCGATTGTACTCGTAGACAATCTTGTAGGCCTCGCAGTAACTGTTGTGCTGGAGAATCGAGCCGTTCACACCGTTGCCGTAGATGTAGTTGTACCCGACGTATATGTCCTCGCTGAGGGCCGGGTCGCCCCAGCCGCCACCTGGTGCGACAAAGAAGCCGTTGCCGCAATCGTGCAGGATGCAGTTGCGCACGCTGATGTTCTTGCCCTTTTCAACATAGATGGAGCTTGCGCTGGCACTGTAGCTCTGCCCCGGCGCTCCGGCGGCATTGGTGTACGTGTAGTTGGGGTGGGCGCTGCGGATTTCCAGGTTTTCGATGGTCACCCAGGCCGGCGTCGTATCGCTGGGTACGCTTGCCCCGCCGACCTTGATGACACAACGGTTCTCATTCCAGAAGCTGAGTTGGCTGCGCGTCGTAGCGTTCTGCCCCGTCAGGATCGGGCGGTCGCCGCTGCCGTTGACGATGCCGCGCACGACGATCGGGTTGGCCTGTGTGCCCTGGGCGCAAATCACGAACTTCTCGGCATAGGGCGTGCTGCGCCAGTGAATCTCAAGCGTGTCGCCCGCACTGATGAGTTCAAGCGGTACGTCGTTGATGTTCGTGTAGGTCTGCCCCGGTCCCACCGAGTACGTAACGGCGCCCATGGGCGAAGCAAACAGCAGCACCAGCAGCAGGTAGCGCATACATTCCCTCGTTGAGTGATCTCTACTCGGGAATGCACGCGCCGGTGAATGGGGTCAGATTTTCTAATCTTCGTAGCAGCCCGCGTCGTGGGGGGCCGTGCGCGTGGCGCCCTCAAGGTCCGCCGTTGTCGCATGGGTCGCGCTCGCCGCACTTTTGCAGGCCGACGCCGCGGTCAGATGCGCGTCCGTGTTCGTGCCGTTCCAGGACACATTCACGAAATCGCTGAGCCCGTTGCCGACGATAGTACCGGAAATGCCGCTGCCCACGGTGCCGACACAGACGTTGCCGGCGAAGGTCACGCCGCTTACGCCGCCCGTCTGGCTGATCGCGCTGCCGCTCTGGCTGTAGCACGCGTTGTTCGCGAACACCATGTTGGATGCGCCGCCCCACGCGCTGAGCTTCGCGGCCGTGCTGGTATTGATGAACGTATTGTGGATGACCTGGATGTTGGTCGGGTTTGCCTCATGGAACTGGCTTGCGAACGTGCTGGCGGACGCGCTTATGCACAGGTTGTTGCGCACAATGCACTCGCCCTGAATCTGCATGGCGTTGTCGTTGCAGCGGTAACAGATGTTGCGCTCAACGATGTTCTGGGCCTGGCCGCCCGTGCCGTACAGAAGGATGCACGGCTGGTTCGTGTCGTGCACGTGGTTTTCGGCAACCAGGTTCCCCCAGCTCCCCTGTTTGATTTCAATGCCGTCGCCCTGGGCATTGGGCCCCGTGCCGTAGCAGTCATGCACGTGATTGAGCGCAATGATGCTGTTGCTCATGATCACGGCCGCTCCGTTCGCGCCAAGGTACATGCCCTCGCCGTGCCCGCCCGTGTCATGGATATCGTTCCGCGTAATGTACATGTAGCTGGTGTCGAACGTGTTGGTAGTGACGCCCGGCCCGCCCACATTGAAGACTTCGTTGCCGTCAAACCAGACCTGCGTGCAGTTGTAAAAACGCACGCCGTGGCTGGTGCCGTTGATCTTCAGCCCGCGAATACAGAGATAGCGGGTCTGGGAGTTTTCGCCGACGTTCATGACATTCTGCGTGGCCGTCATATTGAGTGTCACGGTCGCACCCGGCGCCGGTGTAATCCAGATCGGCGCTGCAACCGTGCCCTGCACATCCAGGTTAAACTTGCTGGTCAGGTTGTAAGTACCGTTCGCGATTTCCAGCTTATCGCCCGGAGTAAGGGCGTTCATGGCGGCCTCGAGTTGCGACGCTGTGCCCGTAAACGAAACCACGGTGGTCGGCACGACGCTGCCCCAGCCTGGATCGTACGGGCTGCCGGTAAGCGGCAGTTGTGGAGTGGCACTGGCCTGCGCGCTTGGCGCGGACTCCCCCGCTGCGTCCGTGTACGTTGCCACTGCGTAATAGGTCGTTCCGTTAGTGAGCCCGGGCAGCGTGAACGGGCTGGCGGTCATCGGCACCGGGGTCCCCGTGAACGGCGTTACGCCGCCGGCGGTCGCGTAGTACAGCGTGTATCCTGTCGCACCGGAAACCGTGTTGAAGGTGAAGGTTATCTGCGCATCGCCGGCGGCTGCAGAAAGCGTCATTACGGCGGGCCCCGAAGGGCCCGCCAATCCGCCCGCGCCGCCGCTTCCGCCGCCACCCGCGCAGCTTGCCAGTACGAAAGAAGCCGCGATAACCAGTGAGCCCAGTGCCTTGCGCATGTTTGTCCCCCTGTGTTCACGGGACTAACCCCGCCGGGGTGCGACAGGTCAGGTGGATTTCCGAAAAAGTCTGCGGATTCATCGGGATGCCCGCGCCGACACCTGCCCCTGCGGCTGTGAGGCCAACTGCAGATTGCAGTTGGCGTGCCCGGGAGGACTCGAACCTCCGACCGGCTGCTTAGAAGTAGGGACACAATTCCCTTGATTCTGCCCAAACCTGTCTAATAATGGCTTGAACTAGGCTATTCGGGCGGGTTTCAAGCGCACCCCCGAAATGGGCAGTATTAGACAGGGTTCAACGCGCAATGGGGGACACGATGGGGGACACGAAACATGGCACCTAAGATCGGACGCAAGAAAAACCGGCGCACCCGCACACCGCACCCGGGCGTGAAGCTGAAAACCCGAAGGCTTCCAAGCGGCACCACCTTGCATGTAGCAGTGTGGCGCGAGCCCGAAGCGGGCAAGCCCGTCAAGCAGTGGAAGGAACGCCAAGAGAGTCTCGACAAGCCCGGGTTGCAGACCAACGCGGGCGTGCCCGTCACCAATGAAGAAACGCGCGTTCAATGGGCGATAGACAAGAGCCTTGAGCTTCAATTATTGCGCCGCCAGATCAAGCAATGGGAAACGAGCCCGGAAAGCAAGCCTAAGCCCAAGGCAGCGAAACGCACTAGTCTTGAGCAGGCAGTGAAAGACTACCTAGACGGATTGACCCGCAAGGCACCGAAAACCGTGAAGCTTTACAAGCGCGCGTTGAACCACTTGACGACATGGGCGCGCAAGGCAGGCGTTGACGACGTGCAAGACCTGGACCCGGCGGGGGTCTACTCACTGAGCAAGTACCTTCACAAGCTCAAGGCGCGGGAGAACGTGAAGGGTAAAGGTGTCGGACGTAAGACCCGCCAGACTTCCAGTGAGCCGCTTGCACCGGCAAGCGTGAACCAGTTTGTGCGGGGGATTCGTACCTTCCTGCGCCACTGCCGCCTTGCGGACCTTACAACGCTTTCCAGTGATGATATTCGTGAGCGCCTGAAATTCGCAGACAAGGAAGGGGGCGACGTGAAGTTTCTCCGGGCGCATGAAATCCGCGCCCTGCTGGAAGCCTGCGAACGTCACGATGCCGCGACCTACACCCGGCACCGCTGGAAGAAGGGACAGACCTATCCAGCCAGTACGCCGTTTGTCGTTACCTGCCTGCTGGGCGGGTTCAGGTTCAGCGAAGCCGCCGGGTTGAAGTGGTCCGACTTTGACCCCGTGTCCGGTGAAATCACCCTGGACAAGAGCGCCACCAAAACCCGCAAGGGGCGCACGGTGAAGCTGCGCGAGTCGCCCGCATTGTGGGCACTGCTTGAACGCATGGCGCTCCAACGCGCGGGCAAGGCTCATATATTCGGACCCATGCGCCGCGACCTTGCGGAATCCTGCCGTCGTCGCCTGATCGGGCGTTTCGGTGCGCCCGTGTTTGACTGGCACACACTGAGGCGCACCGCTGGAACCTTCCTAACCTGCGCTCCGAACGTCTACGGGGCCGCGTCTGCCTTCCTGTCTGCGAAGCGGTTAGGGCATAGCGTGACCGTGGCCGAAAAGCTCTACATTGGAGCCGTTGACGACGTGTCCAAGGAAGCCGAAACCCTTGAGGCCGCTATGCAGATTGACGACCTGCTACCGAAGCGCGAGACGACCCCCGTTGAGTTGGTTTCCTAGTTCCAAGCAGTTTGCCTGTGGTTCAGCTACCGGCCCGGAAACATGCGCCCTGCATTGACTCCGGGCCGGTTTCCTTTTCGCGCACAAACGGGCGTGTCCCCCTCTGTGTCCCCAAGACGGGATGAAACGCGGCACGAATGCTTAGACCCGTCAACCGTCAACAAGCGTATTCCAAGCGGGTTCTGGCGTTGACACGTCGCCCACTGCATGCGGCATGTGGAAGCCTTGTTAGTGTATTTCGGTTTGGAAATGTTGCGCTAGGTTTGGGTGTGGCGGTAAACTTGAGGACATGCTGCGCGACTTCCAACCCCGCTTTGATCTTCACGCCGCCCGGCAGCGCCTCGCGCACGCCAGAGGGGTGATGCGTACTGTCACGGCTGAAATCATCGAAGTTGTTGAGCGTCACTATCCTACCGCCCGTGATTCCGTTACCCGCAAGCTCGCACTTCTTTTCAGTGACTACGAAGCTGCCGGTCATTTAGCCATGAGCGCGAAAACCGTTCTCGGTTTCATTCAGGACGATATTCAGACCGCGATGCTTGACGCCGAACCGGACTACTCGGACGCGGAAGCACATGCCGCTTGGGAAAAATCCTGGCGGGCTTGCAACATGGCGTTCGACTACTGGCGCAACCTGGCGACCCCTGCGGAGGAAACCCGCGACGGCATCGAGAACATACTGCCGTCGCTGCTACTCGACCTCGCCCGCGCTTGGGGCGGGGAGATATTCGCTCAAGGGTGCGTTGACCACCTTGCCGAACAATCCGGGGCGGTCCAGAAAACCGGCCCGCCTGATCTATACAAGATAGTTCCTTCCGACGCCGAATCCGGCGCACGACTGAGCCGCTTTGCGGCAGCAGCCTAATCAACCAACACGAATACCGTTGACCCGTGCCGCGTGGCCGGATTCTGGTTTCTGTGTTGGAGTCTTGAATTGAAAATCGTTTGGCTTGCCGCCGCACTGGCGGACCTCCCCGATGTATTAACCTGTCAACAGGCCGCCGATGCCCTGGGTGTTGACCGCCGCACTATCGACCGATGGGCAGCATTAGGCCGCATCCGCAAAGTGAAGTTGACGCCCGGCAAGACCGGGGCTGCGCGGATACTCAAGGCGTCATTGATCGCGCTGCTTGAACAGGGGGCCGCATAATGTGCCCCACAAACACCGACGCCCCCAAAGGGGGCGCGGGCGGAGTTGCACTTGACAAGTCAATGCTACTGCCCGAAGGCTTTATTTACAAGGGTTCTGCGCCATCCGCAGTGTGGTGCTACCACGACGCGGAGGGGCTGCCCATCTATGCGGTCGCCCGGCATGAAGCGGGCACACTGGACCCCAAGCGCAAAGCATTCGTCCAATATCGTTGGGACGCGGGCGAGTACCTCCCGGGGCTGGCAGGCGGCACGTTGCCGCTGTACTGCCAGCATGAACTAGACACCCACGTCCCGGCGCTCTTTGTCGAGGGTGAAAAGAATGCCGACGCCTTGCGCGAGCTAGGCTACACCGCCACCACGACGCCAGGCGGCACCGGGAACCTTGATACGTGGCTGAGAGCGCGAGGCAGTGACCTTGAACGATTCAAGGGCCGCACCGTCTACGTCTTGCCCGATGCCGACAAGCCCGGGCGCAAGCACGCCCGCACACTGGCGGAACGACTCAAGGCAGCCGGGGCCGATGTTCGGCTTGCGTCCGCCGAGGCATGGGCACACCTGGGGGACACGGCGGACCCGTTTGACTTCATAAAGGAAGGCAACGGACGGGCCGAACTTGACGCCCTCCTAGAAGCCGCGCCGCACGTTGACGTGTCAACGCCAGAGCCCACCGAAGCCAAGCGCGACGGCAAGCCGCGCTTAGACCCTGCCGCCCTGTACGGCTTCGCGGGCGAGTTTGTGAAGGCGTGCCGCCCCTACACGGAAGCCTGCGACGCGGGGGTGTTGTTCAGCCTGCTTCCGTATGCCGCCGCGTGCATGGGTGCGGACCTCGAAGCGCCTGTCTACTTTGTGGGCGCTGGCAAACATCACTGCCGATTGTTCACGGTGCTTTGCGGACCGACTAGTGAAGGACGCAAGGGTTCATCCTATGACCCGGTGCGCGCCCTGGCGCAGATCGGCGCCGACGCCGACGATGGGCGCGAGGTGTGCGCGAGTGCAGACCTGGACACTCAGTCCGTTCTGCAACGTCCCCGAACTCCGAACTCGCACGAAGGCGGACTGTCTACTGCCGAGGGGCTGGGCTTCCGCATCCGTGATGAGCGCGAAGTTGGACGCAAGCGAACGAAAAGGGGGGAGGCAGACGGTGAGCCGATCATAGACCCCGGCGAGCCGGATAAGCGCCTGCTGATTGTCCAGTCTGAGTTTGGCGCCGTGCTTCGCATGAATCAGCGCGAGGGCAACACACTGTCCGAGGGCTTGCGCGCCTTCTACGACGGGCACACCTGGGGGCCGTTGGTAAAGCGTGACGGATACCAGACGACCCGCCCGCATGTGAACATCCTAGGCAACATCACACTTGAGGAACTGCGCGAGCTGCTGGATTCGTGTTCCATCTTCAACGGATTCGCAAACCGTTTCCTGTGGCCATTCGTTGAACGGTCGCGGCTGCTTCCGCGCCCGCCGCGCATGAACTCCGAAATCTTACTGCCCTTCGCGGTGCGCTTGCGCGAGGCCGTGTTAGGTGCAAGAGGCCGAGTGTTCAACTGGACGCCCGAGGCTGGTGAACGGTGGGACGACCTGTATCACGAGCTTGGCAAACGCAAGATCACGGGCCGCCCGGGATTAGTTACGGAGCGCGCAGCCCCGTACATCGTTCGACTTGCGATGTTGTTCGCGGCGCTGGATTGCAGTCCGGCGCTGGATGTTCAGCACCTGAGCGCAGCCAAGGCAGCTTGGCAATACTGCGAAGATTCCGCCGTCTACATTTTCGGTGATGGATTCACCGGAACACCCGAGGCCCGCACGGTGCTGGCGTACATTCGCAAGAATCGAAACCGGCATATCGAACTGCGCGAGTTGGTGGCATACGTCCGACCCTGCCGCGACGGTGTTCAAACCGCCCGTGAGTTGGTGGCTGAATTGGCTGAGCTGGGCTTTGCCGCTTGGGTTGACCGAAACACAGTGCGGCTTGCGGAAGGGGGCCGCGATGCGTGATGCCGCTAAGTTAGCAGTGTGTCCGAGTTGTCTACTGAAACTACCTAGAGCGCCTAAACAGAGGGATAGTAGGCGTATTCCAAGCAGGCAGACAACAACGCCGTGTCCCCCGCCGTGTCCCCCATATTTTCCGGCAAGTACGGAAAAGGCGGCCCAGTGACTCTTGCCGACGCGATAGGAATGTTCAACGCCGATCATCCAATTTTGGACGTATTCAACAGGCACGACTTGAAGCGCACCGGCAAGGAACATCACGGGCCGTGTCCACTGTGCGGGGGCAATGATCGCTTTTGTGTGTGGCCAGCCCGGGGCCGTGCGTGGTGTCGCCAGTGCAAGGCATCGGGGGACGCCCTGCATTGGTCTATGCGGATTGACGGGCACAACCTCGACGAAAAGGGCGAAACGACCCGGTACCTTGAGGCCGGAGGCTATCTAGGACGCGCAGAAACGCCCCCTAAGCGCGCCGAACGCCCGACCCCTACCCGGAACACCCCGCCGATCAACCTGGGCGACGTGGACCCCATGCGCGCCTATTACGCCGACTTTCTGCGCGAACGCCGCGCCATTCTGGTTATCGACGGCGGGTTGTCGCCCCGGCAGGCAAACGCCGAAGCCCGCCGCCTGCTGAAACTCATTCGTGAAAGGGAATCGAACCATGCAAGAGCCTGAAGCACGCACGCAATCGCGGAGTGAGTTGGAGCGCATCGAGACGGCAGCCCGCGCATACTGCCGCGCCCGTTACGCTGGCATTCCGTGGCCGGAAGTTGTGGCCGCGCGTGAGCGGTTGCGTGTCGCCCTGGGCGAGCCGCCGGAGCCGTCGCCGCCCGTCAAACCGTGGGACCGTTGACCCGTCAACATTTTGCAAACTACTTGCGAAAGCAAATGCTTGCGAAATACACTAGTAGCAAGAGGCTTGGACACCTCAACACAACCGACCCGCCGCCAGTCCAAGCCCGGCGGATTTCAACCCCGGCCCTGCCGCCAATGGCGGGGCCGGGGGAAGCACAAAGGAACGAAGATCATGGCCGATGTAACGAAGCTGGTTCAGAAGATCGAAGCTGAGTGTTCAGGCAAAGCACCGGACGCCGTAAAGGTCGTGCGCCTGCTTGCCGATGCGCTTGATGAGCCCTGCCGCAATGCAGATAGACACCGCGCGTACAACGGCGCAATGCAGATTGCCATGCACGCCCCGCGCCTGAAAGCGATGCTGCACGACAAGCAGCGCCCCGAGTTTCAGAACCGGTGTGTCGGTGCGTGCTTCAAACTGCCGGACGCGCGCAGTCAGTGGGCCGTGGCGCACGTCCTACACTTTGCTGGTGTGCATATGAACTGCGGGCACTTGTGGCCGAGCGAAAGCTACGCCGCGCAGTCGAGCTACACCATGCCTGAGCCGGTGAAAGTGACGGTCTGACCATGACTGTTGATGAACTCAAGAGGCTTGCCGCCACTGACCCCCGCGCACACCTGAAAGCCCGGCGACTGGTTGCTGAGTGCAACCAGATGCGCGCATGTGGTGTGTCGCCTCTGGAATATGCGGCGATGAACTGGAGTCACGCGAGCGACGTTGACGCCGATGTTGCGGACGAATGCGAAATCGGCGCGTGTGACTGTGCCGAGTTTGGCGTTGACCCGCTGGATTTGGTGACGGTGTGAATCACGCGGGGCAGGCGGGGCATTGTTCCAGCTTGTCCGCACACTCACGGGCCGTAGCGCAGCCCCGCGTGACTCGCCTTCCGGGGGCAAGCTGGCACCTGTAACGGCAAGCCGCCCAGCCTGCCGAGCAGCCCCAAGGCCGCCCCCGGAAGGGCAGCACACAAAGGGACCGATGCTGATAGACGACGCAAGAAACGAGATCATCGAAAGCGACGGCACCCGCCGCCCAGCGCCGCCGGGATTGAGTCTGACGCATGAAGTGAAGATCAAACAGCAGGCAGGGCGCAACCGCCCGTGTCTGCTTGAACTGACACCGCGACGGGCTCCACTGTTCCGACCCGGTGAACGCGAGGAATGCCCTGCAACACCCTGTAACCACGGAGTAGGCAATGGCCGCTAGTTCAACATCATGGCGCAAAGGTCAGAGCGGAAACCCGGCAGGCAAGCCGCGCGGCGTGGCGTCCAAGTTGCGTGTGCTGCGTGAATTGACGACGGATGATGTTCTCGCCCGTGTCTGGAATGCGCTACTCGAAAAGGCGGCAGAGGGCGACGTGAGCGCCTGCCGCGTTGTGCTGGATCGCGTTCTAGGACCGACCGCAACACTTGACGACGTGGACGGTGACGACACCGCCGACCTGTTCCAATCCCTAATTGCGAAAGTGAAAGCCAATGGACGTTGAACTACTCGCGGATTTGGAGACGCCAGAGGAAGCCGAGCGGGCTTTCGAGCTGCTGCAATCGTTGGCCGATGCCGTACACCGGAGCCCCGGTGGTAAGGGGCTAACCGAACGCGTTTTGAATCATCTGACCGTCGAGGAATTGCGGACGATAGCCAAGCGCGACGGTGTAGAGATCGGCGTTATCAAGTACGAAATAGGCCGCCTGCTACGCGGTGAACAGGACGCAGATGGTTTGCGCGTGATGGCGCGCAAAATGGTGACGCTGACCGGCGAGTGGCAAGGCGACATAGCCAAGCTGTCACGGGCGAGCGACGACGACTTGGGCGAGCTACTCAAGACCATCGGCAAGGAATGCGCGATAGCCAAGAGCGCGTCCGTGCGAGACCCCGGCCCGCCTACCGACTTCGAGACGTTGAGGAAGTCAGACGGGTACTAGATCGGCAACCCGCTAGATTCCGTCTGTTCAACAAGGTAGTTCACCCCGCCCCAACGTGCGCCGCGCGTTCCTGGGCGAACTGTGGCGGTCGTTTTCGCGCGCTAGTCCAAACCTGTCTTTAGGGGCTGCTGACGTGTCAACGCGCAAAGCCGCCTGTGAAGCCGTGTTGACAGTTGACGGCTCTGAGAGTTTGCGCGCGCGTTCCACTTTCCCGACCCGAACGCCGGCCAAGGGGGACACAAGGGGGGACACGGCTAAAAAAGCAAGCGGGCTCCAATCGGCTTGGAACCCGCTTTGTTTAGGCTGGCGTGCCCGGGAGGACTCGAACCTCCGACCGGCTGCTTAGAAGGCAGCTGCTCTATCCGGCTGAGCTACGGGCACGCGTCAACTGCGAGTGTGCCAGACACCCTTGACGGGTCAAGGTCAGGTCAGTTCTTTGGCGCCCCTGGCCATCTTGTCTGCTGTGGCTGACATGCCGTGTGCGTCTTTCGAAACGGCAATGAACCCAACCGTATAAGGCGCCGGAATCTCTTTCACAACCGCCTCGCAGGCGGCTTGCGGGTGGTCGCCTTGCTCGATGCGCATGTAGACACGCATGGATGCAAGTCGTCGAATAATCTCTTCGCCGTCGCCCGTGGCGCAGACCGCCCCGGCCGGGCCGCACATCACGCCTGCGCCGAAGATGGGTGAGTCGCCGACGCGTCCGCGCAGCATCATGCTGGTGCCGCCGGTGCTGCACGACACGGCGAACGTACCGTCGGCCGCGCGGGCGACGGCGCCGATTGTCCCGTGCATGTCCTTGCCGCGCCACTTCTGTTCTGTGGGACGGACTTCACCGGACTTCAGGCGTTCCAGGGCTGCTTCCATGCGCTTGCGGGCTTTGTCCGTCAGGGGCGGGTCGTCCGCGATTCCACGCGTGTGCGCAAACTGCGTCGCGCCGTCGCCGCACAGCATGACGTGCGGGCTGTCGATCACGAGACGCGCGACCCGAATCGGGTTGCGCACGCGTTCAATGGCCGCCACACTTCCAATGCGCCCATCGCTGGTAGCGAGAATCGCGTCCATCTGAAGGCTGCCGTCGAGGCGATAGTTCGCCCCCGTACCGGCATTAAAGCGCTCGTCGTTTTCGAGAATGACGGCCGCTTCGATTACCGCGCGCAGGGCGCCATCCGGCTGCCCGTCGACCAAGAACGTCGCTGCGTGCTCGCAGGCGGCAAGCGGCCCGTCGGAATCCTCATTCGGCGCGCCTGCGCCGCCGTGGGCAAGAATTGCTGGTCGTGTCATGATTTTCCGCGCTGGTCGTCGCTCAGGAACGTGCCTATTACCAACCCGTATAGAAGAAACCCCACACTGAAGGGAAGCAGGCGCCCCACCCACGCATCGGCCGGCGCCCATTCGTGGTCTTTTGTCAGGTCCGCAAGCGGTGGTTTCAGGTCTCCGATGGGCGGGCAAGGCTCGACGCGCGTGCGGGCCATCTTGTCATCGAAGCGTTCCTGCTGATCGAAAATACCCCTGCCCTGAAACACGATTTGCGTGTTGCCGACAATCCCGGCAAAACCGTTCAACACAGCCGGCAAAATCCAGATCGCGCAGACGGCCAGCACGGCCCCGAACAGCAATCCGCGCAGCGGGCCCGCGCCGGGCAGCCAGTTACCGATATGCCGGGCGTACAGCCAGGCGGCGACGAACCCGAAGATGATCAGCACGCCGAGCCCAGACGCGTACTGGGTGTCCGGCGCAAGCCACGCGCCAAGCCACGCGGCGTAATTGACGTCCAGGACCCAAAGAGTGGCCAGCAGCATGACCATGGCGCCGATCGCGGCGGCGATGATACGGGGTAGCGGCATAAGCGCAGTATACCAGCCGGAACGCGATTGGGGCTACTTGCCCTGCTTCGTCATCAACTGCACCACCACGCCAAATAGCGCGAACGCGAGCCCGAACGGCAGCAGCCGCCCGGCAAAATCGTCTTTGGCGTACCAGTCGCGCTCCGCCAGCGCGCGCAGGGGCGGATCAAAACCGAGGTCCGGCAAGGCCGGAACCAGGTGCGCGCCGAAAGCCTCCGGGAAGACATCGAAGCCGGTGCCGCTGCTCAGCCCGATCGCCGGATCGCCCGCTATCAGGGAAAACACCACCGGCACGACCAGCGCGAACAGCAGCGCGACAATCAGGCCGTACAGCAGCCCGCCCGCCGGCTTGGGCAACTTCTTGACGGCATCCTGCCTGGCGACGACGTTCCACAGCGCGCCCAGCCCCGCCCCAAACAGCAGCGTCAACACCAGCCCGAGAATCCAGGCCGCGCCGGGTGCCATCCAGACCCCGAGCCATCCGACAAAATTGATGCCCATAAGCCAAAGCAGTACGACGCACGCCAGTATTCCGACCAGCCCTGCGATCGTGCTGTTGCCGAGTTTCATGGGGACCTCCCGGGTGAGTTTGCAGGCTAGCAGCGCGTACATCCGGGGTAAACGACAGGGCGCCAAACGTACGCACAGTTGGCACAATGGTGGGTCCTAAGGAGACGATCATGAAGTACGCCCCGGCATTGCTCATATGCCTGTTGACGCTGCCGCTTGCCGCTCAGGACCAGGGCGGCGGCGCGCTCTATGAGCCCACAAAAGGCGAGCCCGGCGCGCGCCACCCTGACATCAGCAACGATGGCAAGCTGGTGGTGTTCAGTTTGTGGGGCGACATCTGGCGTTGGGATGAGTCCGGTGAGTCCGCACAACTGACGCTTCACGAGGGCTATGATTCCTACCCGAAACTTTCACCGACCAACGACGCAATCGCCTTCAGCAGCGACCGCGCGGGCAACTACGACGTGTACGTCATGAGTGCCCGCGGAGGCCCGCCGCGCCGGCTGACCTGGCACTCCGCCGGCGACTATGTAGCCGGGTTCAGCAGCGACGGCGCGTGGGTCTACTTCACGAGTTCAAGGATCGACCGCCACGGGCTGTGGCGCGTCAAGCTCACCGGCGGCACGCCGGAGCTGGTGCTGGAGGACCACTTCACACCCGGAGATGTCAGCATTCGCGACGGGCACATCGCATACTCATCCGGCAATGCCCAGCGTTACCGGCGCGGCTACCAGGGCAGTGCCAACGAAGATTTGTACCTGCGGCGCGCCGGGCATGATCTGCCGGAAGTCATGACCGACTACCAGGGCAACGATCGCAGCGTGCAACTGCTGCCCGACGGTCGCGTGCTGTTCACCCGCGAGATCGACCGGCGGTTCCAGTTTCATTTGCTGGAGGCACCGCTGGAGGAGCCCCGGCAACTCAGCCGATTTACCGATGTCGGCGCGGAAGAGGTTGGCCTGTCAGCCAACGGTGAGTGGCTGGTCTATCAGCGTATGCACTATCTCTATCGGGTGCGCACGACATCCGTGCTGGCAAGCGAGGCACAAGGCGATCTGATCAAACTGGATATCCGCCAGGATTATCGCGGCCCGCAAACGGAAGAACGCACATTCACCACCGGCATGGAGAACCCGCATTTGTCCGATAATGGCACCATGCTGGCATTTGAGCTGCGCGGCGCGATCTGGGTCAGTACACCCGAAGGCGGCAACGCGCGTCGAATCACGCAACCGGGCAAAGGGGACGAGCGCCCGCGCGTCAGCCCCGACGGGCAACTGATCGCGTTCCAGTCAACCCGCGGCGGCAACAGCGACCTCTGGATCGTAAGCGCGCGCGGCGGCGAACCGACCCGCCTCACCACAAGCGAGTCCAACGACTTCTTCCACAACTGGACGCCCGACGGAAAGTCGATTGTCTACTGCAGCGAGCATAGCGGCAACCGGGACATCTGGCTGAAGCCGCTCGACGGCGCCCCGGCCACGCAGCTCACAGACGACCCCGCCGCCGACGACGACCCGAGCTTCAGCCCCGACGGGAAGCTGATCGCGTTCGACAGCGCACGGCGCGGCACCACCGACATCTGGCTGATGGACGCTGACGGCAAAAACCAGCGCTTCGTGACCGGCGGGCCGGACGTCGAGCAGTCACCGATCTTCAGTCGGGACGGCAACATCCTGTACTTTGAGCGTATCATCAGCGGCGTCAGTGGAACGAGCCTGTATGTAACCACGCCGACCGGCAGCAGTGTGATGCTGCTTGCCGGTGACGCCAACTCGCCCGGCGAAACCGTTGACGGGTCAAGGGTGCTGTTCGGTAGCGGCGGCGCCGTCAAGACGCTGCCGGCGCCCAGGCAGGTGCTGGATGCGGAGGCGATTCCCATCCTGGCACGCGATACGGTTGACCTCGCGCAGGAACGTCTCGCGCTGTTCATGGAAGCCTGGGACAAAATCAACACGCGCTTTTACACGGATGACTTCCATGGCGCCGACTGGGGCGGCATCAAGGATAAATATCTGCCGCTCGTGGAGCGGACCCGCACGATCGAGGAATGCTACTACTACATCTGGATGGCAATCGGTGAACTCAGTGCGAGCCACCTGGGCGTCGGCGGGCGCACCAGCGGCAGTGGAAGGTCCGCAACGGCGGATCTGGGTGCGCTGCTGACCCCGGTCGCCATGCGAGACGGCAGGCTGGCGATGCGTATCGATCGCCTTGAGCCGGAGGGACCGCTCGACCAGGTCTGGGCGCGACAAGGGGACTACATCGTCGCACTGGGCGGGCGCAAGTTTGATGCAAGCGACAACTTCTGGGCGCGCTTCGACCTGTGGAGAACAGGCTACGACCTGAAACTGTGGATCAGCCCTGACGGCGAAATGACCACCGCGCGCGAGGTCGCGATAAAAGCGGAGACATCCGGCGCCGCCAACGGTCGCCGCTACCAGACGCTGATCAACGAACGCGTGCGCACAGTCAGTGAAGGATCCGCTGGGCGTGTCTTGTACATTCACCTGACCGCCATGAATGACGCCAATCTGCAGAAGTTCCGGAACCTGCTGGCCACGCCCGAGGCAGAGAAGGCCGAGGGGCTGATCATCGACTCGCGCGGCAACAGCGGCGGGCTAAGCTACATGGAGATCATGGACCTGCTCATGGCCAAGCCGTACCTGCACATCAAGCCGCGCACCCGTCCGCGCTGGAAGCAGCCACGATTGTTCTGGGACAAGCCTGTTACAGTGATGTGCGACCAGTACAGCAACAGCGGCGGTGAGTGTTTCCCTTGGGCGATCAAAACGACAGGACGGGGCAAAGTGGTCGGCGAGCGCAGCCCCGGCAACGTGATCGGCACGGCCTGGGATCGACTGGCCGACGGCAGCTATTTCGGCGTGCCGACCGAGGGGTACTTCAGCATGGACGACTCACGAAACCTGGAGAACAACGGCGTGCAGCCGGATGTACGCGTGGCGGTGACTGCTGCGGACCGCGTGTTGCGCAATGATCCGCAACTGGATGAAGCCGTTCGCGTGATTCTGGCGGAGTTGCCGGAGCACCCCGAGGGCAAATGAACGAAGACATTGCCAACACCGAAACGCGAGAATCCCGCCGGCTGAAAGAGTCGGACAAGACCGACAATTCCGGCGCGACGGATGCGTCGAAGGAAGGGGAGAAGGAACCGCCCCAGGCTGAAGAAGGCAAGAAGGGAAAGAAGCACACCGCGCCGGTCATGGGCGCGGGTATCAAGCTGGTGGAGGGAGCGTTCCGCGGCAGTACGCGCCAGCGCGACCCGGATACGGACATCTTCGACGCCAGCAACTTCCGGCAGGTCGGCACTTCCTGGTGGCTGGACAGGCTGCTGCCGGGCGGAGTCGCGAAGTACTTCGTGACCGCGTTTGTGATCTGTACGGTCGTCTGGTTGATCGCGCTGACGCTGCGCCTGAGCTGGGTGCGCATTGAAGACTTCTGGGGTGACGTCTGGCTGTTCGTCAAGGATCGCCAGTGGCAGCTTCAGCCCCTGCTGCTGCTCGTACACTTCGTGTGCCTGCGCCTCTTCAAAGGCATCTACAGCCGCAACTTTGATCGCGCGTTCCAGCACCTCGACGTGCGCAAGGGTGAGTTGAATGACTACAAGAAATGGTTTCTGGGCAACCGCGTGAACTTCCTGGCGCTCGCCGTTGCCGCGCCCTTCATCATCTGGGAGTGGGTGCAGTTCGCCACCATCGAGAAGTTCTACGAAACCGTCTACGGCACATCCGATTACGTGCAGGCCATCGACACAACAGTTCGCAACCCGGAAGCGTTTTTCCTGCTGCTGCTCTGGTCCCTCGAATGGGTGATGTTCGGATACTACTGCTACGTCATGGTCAGCGGCGCGATTGTGGTTCGCAGCATTCTGAAGAAACATGATTTCAAGGATTCCGTGGACCTCGTCCTCACGGAGCGTCAGTACCGCCCCCTGTTCAACGTCACGGCGCAGGCCGGCAGCCTGGTGTTTCTGTTTGGTTTATTCCATGCGGGCTACATGGTCTACACCAAGAATACGGGCAGTGACATCGCCGGGCTGATTGTACTGGTCGTGCTGCTGGGGGTAGCCTTCAGCATGACCTGGAGCGCCGTGCGCGGAGAGTTGAAGGGCAAGGTGCTGGCCGCGCTGGAAAACCTGGAGGACAGCTACCGTACGGCGCGCGAGAAGCTTGGCACCATGCACGACGTGCCCGGCATTGAGGACGACATCCAGCGCATCCAGGTACAGTTGAAGATGCAACTGGCGTTGCAGCAACTGGACTACCTGCAAACCAAGTACGAAAGCCTGGGGCGCAAAGAGTTCCTGGGGCTGGTGTTCAAGATGCTCGCCCCTGTTGGCAGCGTGATGGCCCGCGTGATTCGCTGGGGCAGTCTGCTGGCGGCCATCGGACTGGGGGGTGCGGCGGCCATTTCCGGGGGCGATAAGGGCAACACGCAACCGCCGGCCGTTAATCAGGCGCCCGCGGACCCGGGCGACGCGGCGGCCCCTTGAAGGGGTGGTTCCGGGTGCTACTTTGTCGCGGCTTCAAGGCTGGGTAGCTCAGGTGGTTAGAGCGTGGGATTCATAACCCCAAGGTCGCGAGTTCAACTCTCGCCCCAGCTACCACGAATCCCGGCGCCCGTGTTCGCGCGAACACGGGCGCTCTGGTTAATCCGCCCCTTCTTCCGGCGTAATTGCTGATCGCGGTATGCCCGAGGCGAGAATCATCGCGGCGAAGGCCGGCACGCACGCCAGCCACAGCGTTGAAATCTGCAGCAAGTTCATAGACGTATGGCTCGACAGGCCAGACCAGTGCCCCAGGTAAAGCACCGGGCGGCGCAGCGGGTCACCGCCAAAAGCGTCCTGCGAGAAACCCAGCCAGGGGCAGCCCTGCATGGCCCACGCCTCGCCCGTAGTTTGCAGCACCGGCAACTTGTCATAGCAGAAGGGCAGCGCGCAAAGCACCAGCCAGAAGCACGTGGCGAAGACCCCGGCGCCGCGCAGCAGGGAGGCTGCCCCCACGCCGATCACGCCCGCCGCGACACACCAGGAAGCCGTTCGCAGGAACAACGCCGGGTCAGCCAGGCTGACGACCGCCGTCAGGCACAAAGCCGCCACAATCGCGCGCAGCCCCACCGCCCCTGCCTCGCGCGGGACGACAGGCTGCCGCCCAACCACGCAACCCAGCGGCAGAGAAATCGTCACGGCCAGCAGTGCCAGCGCGGGACGATCCGATGCCGCAAGCGGCGAAAGCCACGCCCCCAGACACAACAGCACGCCCGCGCCAACGCCCCACGTGGCGCCCGCCAGCGCCGCGCGCGGCAAACTACTCATCGTCGAAGTCGTCGTCGGGGACGGGGACTTCGAGAATTTCGTCGTCATCGTCTTCCTTGTCGAACTCTTTCAACAACTCCGTCAAAGCCGACTTTGCCGCCCGTTGCTCGGCTTCCTTCTTGTTACGTCCCACACCGGGGCCAAATGTGACACCGTCAACGGAGACAACGACGTGAAATTCCTTCTGGTGGTCCGGGCCGACTTCGCTCAACACCTTGTAGGTGGGTGCCCGCTCGCTGCGTGACTGCACCAGGTGCTGCAAGGCCGACTTGTAGTTCTGCTGGAACTGGTGGTTGGTGATGCTCTTGATGATCGGGCCGAGATCTTCTTCGACGAAGCGCCGGGCCTCTTCCAGACCACCTTCTTCGTACAGCGCGCAAAGCAGCGCCTCATAGAGATTCGCCAGAATACTCACGGGCAGTCGCGCGCCGCCCTCGCGCCGCACGCCTTTGCCCAGGTACATCAACTCCGCGAAGCCCATTTCACGGATGCGCTCCGCCAGCACGGCGCGGGACACCGCGACCGATTTCACCCGCGTTAACTCGCCTTCCGGGAAGTCCGGGTACTCGCGGTAAAGCATCTCGCTGACAAGCAGCCCAAGCACGGCATCGCCCAGGAACTCCATACGTTCGTTGCTCGGATGCTTGGCGGATTTCGCACTGCTGTGCGTCAGCGCGTGGCGCAAAGGCGCGGTGTCTTTGAACTCGTAACCCAGCAACTCCGCCGCCCGCTTCAGACGTTCGTCGTCGCCTTTACTGTGCCCGGACTTCTTCCCGGACTTCGGCCTCTCGGCCGCGTCGGTAGACATGAAAGCTCCTCGTTGCTGTGGCATAGCTGTGAGGAGACCGGGTAGCCCCAGACGAGACGCCCCGGACAACTCACGAACGCGTATGGTAGCGGAGCATCGCGTTAATAGAAACGCTGTCACGGTCCCAATTGGCAAGGTTCGGCGCCCGCCTTCAGCCGAGCGTTCCGATCTGTGCGGATCGTCTATGGTTCAAGGCAGGGCCAGATTCGTCATTGCGCGATTCCACGAACTGGGCGATACCCCTGCGCGCCCCACCCAGGTGCCGCTATCATGCCGCGATGCTCGAGTTCACTCGGCAAAACTGGTTGTGGCTGTTTCTGCTGGTTGCGGCGTTCTATGCGGCGTGGTGGTTTGCGCGGCGCTACCGCAAGCGAGACGTCACCTATGGGCGTATCTGGGAGCGCGTCGCCAAGCGCGTTCTGCCGCCAGCCTGGAAACGCATTCTGCGCACAGTGCTGACGCTGCTGATCGCGGGTGTAATGCTGGCCTCTGTAGTTCTCTATGCGGCGGGGCTGCAGCGCCCCCGGGATGAGGCCGTTCCGCCAACGATGCTGGTGATCGTCCTCGACAATTCGCCCAGTATGCGCGCGGTTCACGACGGGCAATCACGAGCCGAACTGGCCCACACTCGCGCACAGCAGATCGTGGACACTCTCGGTGGCGATGACCGTGCCGTACTCGCCTGGTCGCAGGACCGCGCGCCTGTAATCGGCCCGTGGCTCAGGCAGGGTGATTTAATCGGCAAGCTCCCGCCGACCGATTTGCGAGTCACTGACCGGGGCAGCTTTCATAAAGCGATTGAAGGGCTACAGCCGCCGCCGGATGTTCCAACCACGCCGGCACCGGAGTTCGTGATCCTGTTTCTAACAGATGACGGAACGCCTTCATCCGGAGCCTATGTCGAAACGTACGGCGCAAGCACGCCGAACCGGTTCATCGCCTCGGCCGAGTACCACCCGCCCGAGCCAGGTGCCGGCAACAGCGGCCTTCTCGAGTATACCGCCACGGGAGACGTCACCGCACAACTGCTGCCTGACGGCGAATCACTGCCGGTTCATGACAACACGGTCGAATTGCCCCTACGAGACGAAGCGTTGCTGGTAGGCCTGTCTGTGCAGGGTGGAGACGCCCTGCCGCATGACGACGACGCCAGCATGTCGCTGAACGCCAATCGTCTGGCCCGTGTCGGGCTGTGCTACCCAGCCGAAGACGGCGAGCCCAACCCTCTCCTGTTGCAGACCCTGCGGCAGTTTCTGCCGGGTCGTGAAATCCGGGCTTTTGCCGTGCCGGGCGAACGCGTCGAATGCGACCTGATGGTTTGCGACCGCGCTTTGCCGACGGAATACGAGGCCCGCTGCCTGCTCTGTTTTGGTGTACTTCCCGCCGCGTACGGGCGCGTCGATGAGCTGGTCGAAGCTGAGCCGAACATGCAGCTACGAACAGACGTCGAGGGGGTCGGTTTCGAGGTGCCCGAACTGACGCTGTTAAGTGCCCGCCAGGCACGGGCGCTTGCGACAGGGCACTCGCTGATGCCAATCGTCCGCCACATTGAAGGTAACACGCTGATCGGCGTGACGGGCCAGTTGCTCTACTGCGGGTTCATTCCGCACGAGAGCACGCTGCTGCAGGATGTTTCGGGGTTCCTGCTGCTCTACCGCTGGCTGGTTTCCCTGCAAAACACGACGAGCCTGCTTTTGCCGCCATTTGTGCCCTGGGACCGGACAACACAGTTCGCGCTGGACGAACCCGCGGAACTGGAAGCCAGGCTGATCGAGTCGCCCTGGCTGCCCGCGTACGGCGCGCAGGCGTATACACTTACCACAGGGCCCGACGGGCGCGGCGAGTTTGGCCCATTCGAAGTTCCGGGCCTGTATGCCGTAGCACGCGATGGGCATGAAGTCGCCCGCTTCACCGCGATCTGGCACGACGAGCGCGAGCAGTCACTGGAGGTTATCCAGCGCCCACAAGTCGAATTGCCCGGCTTGATGGATCGTCGGCGCGAGCCGGACTGGCGCGATCACCTGCCCGGGGCGCTGCTTTGGATCGCGCTGACCATGATGGTGCTGGAATGGGTGCTTTGGATCACCGGCACCACGGAATAAACAACAGGGCCGGCGAATCCGCCGGCCCTGATGCATGAGCGAAACACTGTCTAGCTGTCGGCCATCTGGCGCAGGCGCTTGCGGGACAGGATTGTCACGCGCTTGCCGGAAGCTCTCAGAATGCCGTCTTTTTCCATGCAGCTGAATCCGCGGGAAACAACCTCGCGAACCGTGCCGATTTGCGCCGCGATTTCACTCTGGGTGTAGGGCAGCACGACAAGGATTTCGTTGTCGCCGGCGTCCGGGTGGTTTTCGCTGATCCAGGCGTCAAGCCAGCGAGCCAGGCGGTTGTGGGCGTCCTTGAGTGAAAGCTGGTCCACCAGGTCCAGCATGTCGCTGTACCGCTTGCTCTGCTCGCGCAGGATGGCAACGGCCAGTTGCGGCTCACGGTGCATGATCTCGCGGATCGAAGGCAAGTCGATCTCCGCTACCTCGGTGTTTTCCTTGGCGATGCAGTTCACCGGGAACTGACGGTACGGGTCGGTCAGCGACGTCAACCCGAACACATCGTTCGGTTTCGCGTAGCCGAAGACCTGCTCTTTGCCGGCCTTGTTGGCGCGGAAGAACTTGAACTGTCCGGACAGAACGACGCAGAAAGCCTTGGGGGCCTGTCCCGCGTTCAGGTAGACCTCGCCGTCCTCGAAGCGCTTGATGCGCGTGCGCGACTCAAGCTCAGACAGCGTGTCCTCGGAAAGTCCTTTGAAAAGGGGAATGTCTCTCAGCATCTCAGTGGCGTGCATCTATGGTTTCCTTTCGAACGGGGGACAACCCTGCCCTGCTCATGGAACGAACATGCCTGTACTCCCCTTCCCGAAGGATGCCCGAATCTCTAGAACATCCCCGGAAGGTTCATCCCGCCGGTGACCTTGCCCATCTCCGCCTGCCGCAATTCCTCGGCCTTCTTCATGCCGGCGTTGACAGCCGCCACCACCAGGTCCTCAAGAATCGACATGTCCTCGGTGTCCACCGATTCCGGGTCGATCTCAATCTTCACTAACTCCAGGGCGCCCGAGCAGATCACCTTGACCATGCCGTCGCCCGCTGATCCTTCGACGTAGCGTTCCTTCAGCTCTTCCTGAATCTTGCCCATGTCGCGCTGCATGCGCTGGGCCTGCTTCATCAGTTCGCTGAAATTACCTAGACCTGCCATGTGACCTCCGTGGAGTGCCAAAATATATAAATGACTGGTTATCTGTGCGCAAGAGTGTGTTGTGACTTCCGCGAACTTTACCTAACTCGCGCCAAATTGGCGCTTTAGAGCATCCAAGGCAGCTTTGTCACGCTCACTCAGGGTGCCCGACTTGTCATTCTTCGGCGCGGCGACCTGTGCGTCCTTTGCCGGTTTTGATTCTTGTCGATCAGGCAACTCTTTCGCGGACTGTGATTCATTTCTCTGAATTGACACCGCGGAATCCGATGCCTCGTAAAGCCGTGCGAGCAGCCTGTCCAGCGGCTCCAGGTTCCCCACCATCGACAGCTTCACCAGCGTGGTCTCTACCAGAACACGCGGGAAGGCCGCGCGCCGCACCCGTTTCCGGCAATCGCTTATCATCTCGGCCAGATACACCAGCCCGTGAATGCCAAATCGATCCGCCACCTGTTTCAGGCGCGGCAACTCATTCACCGGCACATCAAGCCCACGCTCGTCGCCGCCGCCCGCGGCCACCAGCAGCAGGATACGGGCCAGAGACACCATCGAGCCCAGAACTTCCGCCACATCCTTGCCGCTGTCGAACACTTCTTCGGCGAACAGGATGCCGCTGCGCGCGTCGCCCCCGGCGAGAGCTTCCAACAGGTCGAGCAGCTTCGCACGACGCACAAGCCCGAACACCCGCTCCGCATCCTCGAGCGACGGCTTCTCGCCGGAAAACGCGACGAGCTGATCCACGCGGCTTAACGCGTCGCGCAGACCACCCTCGGCCATTTCGGCAACGGCCTGCAGAACGCCGTCGCCCGGCCGGATGTTTTCTTTCGCGCAAATGGCCTCGAGCCAATCCACGATTTCACCCAGCGTCACGCGCCGAAAGTCGTAGCGCTGGCAGCGGGACAAAATGGTCTCGGGAATCTTCTCCGGGTTTGTCGTCGCCAGTATGAATTTCACGTGCGGCGGCGGCTCTTCGATTGTCTTCAACAGCGCGTTGAATGCGCTGGTCGAAAGCATGTGTACTTCGTCGATGATGAATATCCTGTACCGTCCGCGCGCAGGGCGGGTTTCGACGCTTTCAAGCCGTTCGCGCACGTCATCCACGCGACTGTTGCTGGCGGCGTCCATCTCGACCACGTCCAGATCTTCGCTGCGCGCGATAGCCACACAACTTGCGCACCGGCCGCAGGGCTCGAATCCGTCGCCGCGGTCCATGCAGTTCAGCGCGCTGGCCAGGATCCGCGCGCTGCTGGTTTTGCCCGTCCCGCGCGAGCCCGTAAACAGGAACGCCTGGGCCACACGGTTGGTGGTCATCGCGTTGCTGAGCGCCTTCACGACATGCGACTGTCCGACCAGGTCCGCGAACTTCATGGGACGGTACTTGCGTGCAAGAACGACGTAGCCGGGTTCAGCCATGGACGCATTGGACTCGCGACAGGGGCGTTGGTCAACGACGCGCCGGACGCCGTCTAAAAAGGATTTGGCAAGGGTTGATCATACATGCCGGCCCACAGCACATACGCCCAGTTGGCGGCGAACGCCAGTCCGACCAGCACCCACAACAGAGTTATCTGCCAGGTCGTCAGCACAAACACGATGCGCTTGCGGAACGGTACCACCAGCACAAAGAAGTTGAACATCGCGAACAGGAACGCCAGGAACACCGCCACGGCTAACGGATTGTACTTCAGCGCCAACACAACCTGCCCGGTCACAAGCGCCGTTACCGCTCGCGTCCCGCCGCACAGGGGGCAAGCTATGCCGGAGTAGCGCAGCGGACTGTGCAACGGCGGAAACCACGAAATGAAGTACGATGCGGGTATATAGATCGCGGCGCCGATCAACACGATCAGCGAGTACAGCTCCCATGGTGACGGGAAGCGGCTCTCCGGCTGATCAATACGCACGCGCATGGGAACAGGTTAGCTCATGCGACCGCGGAAAGAAGTGCAGGCTCGCTCAGGGCTTTGTCGCCGTTGCAATGATCACGCCGTAATAGCGGCGGTTTTCAGCGAACTCGCGGTAGGCCGCGTAGAAGCGGTCCAGCGCCTGCTCACTGCCGAAGGCGTTGTGAAATATCTCAACGGCCGATTCACCCTCGTCGGCGGTCAGGCCCTGCCGCGTGAAGTAGCTGACAACGGCCAACTCGTTTTTGACGTCCTCGAAGCCGGCCGCCTCAAGCAAGTCCCACCAGGCACGCGCAACGCCGGGGTATACGGCGCCCTGCCACACATCGGCGAGTTTACGTTCCACATCGGGTGTGGGCGGCTGGCGCCATGCCAGTTCGTGAAGCGCGATTCGTCCGCCTGGTTTCAACACGCGGAAAACTTCGCGAAGCGTCGAGAGTTGCTGATCCGGGCTTTGGTAGCTCAGTGTTGCTTCTATCAGGGCGGCATCAAAATGCTCTTTGTCGAAGGGCATCTCCTCAATCCGCCCTATGCGCGCGGTGCTGCGACGCTTGAGTGCGGGGTCGCTCTCGGTGACCTTTTCGCTCTCTTCTTTGACCAGCGCCTCGGTAGTGGTCTGCGTGGTCATGCTGACGAACAGGGCTGTGTTCGCCGCGTGGGGACCGACCACCAGCACGTGCTCGCCGCTGGTTAAGTCCGCCATGCGAATCGCCGCCCCCGTGGCATAACTGCCACCCGGTTTGAGTTCCGTCTTGCCGAGAAAGGCAAGAAATTCCGGCAATGGAAGCTGATCGCTCATGGCTGCATTATGCACCGGGATGCCGGCAAGTCATAGCGATGGCTATGATTGGCGGGTAAACATGCCCCATGGACTACGACTTCGAATTTCGTTCCCGGCGCAGCTGCGTGATGTCGACTCGCGGCATGGTTGCGGCCAGCCAGCCTCTGGCGGCGCAAGCCGGGCTTGATGTGCTTAAGCGCGGCGGCAACGCGGCCGACGCTGCCGTAGCGACTGCCGCCATGATGGTCGTCGTCGAGCCCGTCAGCAACGGAATCGGCGGCGATGCATTCGCACTGTACTTTGACGCGAAGACCAAACAGATCAGCGCGCTCAACGCCTCGGGGCGCAGTGCCGCGGGCAGCGACGCGAAAGCAATTCGCCAGCGCGGCTACAAGCAGATGCCCCTGTTCACGGGCGCGGCCGTGACCGTGCCCGGTGTGGTACGCGGCTGGGGCGACATGCTGGAAAGGCACGGGACGCAGAAGCTGTCGGAGCTGCTGAAACCGGCGATTGAAACGGCCGAGAACGGCTACCCGGTCACGGAATGGATCGGGCATGCCTGGCGCAACAGCGCGAAGTGTCTGCGCCGGGATGCCGACTGGAAAAGCCCGGACATCGAGCAAGGCCCCCCGCAACCCAGCGGGCAGGAGTTGCTACTCGACGGACGCGCGCCTGTACCGGGCGAGGTCATCACACTCAAGACCATGGGCGAAACCCTGCGCGGGATAGCCGCCGATGGTCCCGACTTCATCTACAAGGGCGAGTTCGCCGGCAAGGCCGCCGCGCACGTGCAGAAGTACGGCGGCTGGCTGACGCCCGAGGACTTTGCCGCGCACCAGGGCGAATGGGCTGAGCCCCTGAGTACCGACTATCACGGCGCGAAACTTTGCGAGTGCCCGCCGAACGGCCAGGGGCTCGCGGCGCTGGTGGCCTGCAACATCGCTGAGGCCGCGAATATTGACCGCATGGATGAACCAGAACGTATCGCCCACATGATTGAGTTCATGCGCGTGGGTTTTGAAGTTGCGCAAAAAGAGGTGTTCGACCCGAAGTGGGCCAAGGTGGACAAGAAGCACCTGTGCGAAAGGGCCTACGGCATCTCGCGCTTGGTGGATATTGACGCGTCAAGGGCACACACCGGGCACACTTTCGGGCGTACGGGCAACGACACGATCTATTTGAGTGTCGTCGACGGGCAAGGCAATGCGTGTTCCTGGATTCAGTCCTGCTACATGGGCACTGGCACCGGACTGATCGTGCCGGGCACCGGCGTAAGTCTGCAGAACCGCGGCGCGGGCTTCAGCCTGGACAAAGAACATCCGAACTACCTTGAGCCGCGCAAACGCCCTTACCACACCATCATTCCGGCCATGAGCACCCGCAACGGCGAGTTACACGCCTGCTTCGGCATCATGGGCGGGCACATGCAGCCCCAGGCGCACTTCCAGGTGTTGACCCATTTGCTGAATGGCATGAATCCGCAACAGGCCCTGGACATGCCACGCTGGCAACTGATGGGCAACGGCGGCAAGCTGCTGATTGAGCCGGGTTTCGACGACGCCGTCATCGACGATCTGGAAAGCCGCGGCTACCGGCTGCAGTTTGTGGATGGCTTCGAAAGCATTCATATGGGCGGTGGCCAGGTCATCCTGCGCGCGCCTGACAGCGGCGTACTCATTGCCGGCAGTGACCCTCGCAAAGACGGCTGCGCGGTTGCCTGGTAGGCCGAAACGCCGCGCCTCACTCTTCCGCCCAGTATTGAATGCCGGCGTCCGCAGGCGGAGGAAAATCTGCAAGCAGGGCCTCGCCAACGTGAGGCGGCATGACTTCGATTTCCGGAATTCGCGCCAGCGGGACCCATTCCAGTCCTTGCACGCCTCTGGCGCCGGTGTCAGGTTTGAAGACACCAAGCTCGTCAAACGGCCTGTCGCGATCGGCATCCCGGAGTTCGCACAGAAACAACAGCCCAACCACGTGATGCTGCCGGGGCATGTTTACCGACTTGCGTTTGTGCTTCTGCGCAATGAACTCGCGCAAGAACAACGGTCGCCGCACGTGAACTTCCAGCCCGGTTTCTTCCAGCACTTCACGCGCGCAGCATTGCTCCAGTGTCTCGGCGTGTTTGACCAGCCCGCCCGGAAGAAAATACCAGACACGCCCAGGGTCCTCGGCGCGAATCAGCAGCACGTGCTGACGGTGCAGCACAATCGCGCGGGCGGTGACCATCACGCGTAGTTTGTCACTCATGGGTAGCCCTGTCGTTCAACCAGTCCATCAGGCGCAACGCCTCGACCGTGCCGTGCCCCGTGCCTTCCTGGACATACCACTCATGCTCCATGCCTTGCTCTTGCAGCACCTCATGAAAGTGCTGCACGTGTGGGTAGATGCCCAGGCTGTCCTTGTCCCCTACCGTCAGCAGGTAATCAAACCCGAGCGGACCCTGGCGCGCGCGCACCAGCGAGAACGGATCCCACCCGGCGAAATCCGCGCGACTGTCGAATTTCATACCCACTTCGTAGCGCCAGCGCGCCAGAAACCGGTCGCCGTACGCGCTGTCGTAGGCGGTCTTCTGCTCGGGGGTGTCCCAGGGCGTGCTGTCAAAAAAGAACGGGCTTGCGGCGACCACGGCCCGGAACACTTCCGGATGGCGCAAGGCGATCATGGTTGCGCTCAACCCGCCCATGGAGTGTCCAAATGCGACAGTCACTTCGTTGACGCGGTACTTTTCGCGTACGGACGGCAAGACACGTTCAAGCAACAGGCGCTCACCGGTTCGGTAGACTGGTGCAAACGCACCGTAGCTCGGGCTGACTACAATAAACGGCTGCAGCTCGCCGCGTTTCACACGCTCGTGGACAATCTCGCCGATGCGTCCCTTGCGTCCCCACCCGTACTCGCTTTCCCCACCGCCATGAAACCACACAAGCAGCGGGTAGCTTTCAGCGCCGTCTTCGTACCCTTCAGGCAGCCAGACGCGATAGTCAAGCTCGAGGCTGTTGGAACAAACAGATCCGCCTTCGTGGTTCAGCTTCTCGCTGACAGCCAGCCGGCAAGAGCCCACGGACAGCGCGGCAATCAAAAGCAACAGCATTCGCGTTTTCATGCGGGCATGATAAAGAAATCGCGGAGGCTTTCATGCACGTGCTTGTGTCTGGTGGAACCGGCTTTGTGGGCCAACGCGTCATTGATCACCTGCTGGCACGCAACCATGCCGTGACTGTCATTTCGCGCGCGCCGGCCAGTGCAGAAGCGGTGTTTGGCGCCCGTGTAACAGCCTGCGACTACGATTCATTGCCGGAGACTTTCGACGCCGTGGTTAACCTTGCGGGTGCGACGCTGGACAAGCGCTGGACCACCGCCCAAAAACAGCGCATTCTCGACAGCCGGGTGGAAATCACTCGCAAGCTGATATCCACCGCCGAAAGCCGAGGCGCTACCAGGTTTGTCAGCACGTCGGCTGTCGGCTACTACGGCAACCGCGGCGACGAAACCCTGGATGAGGACTCGTCACCGGGCACGGATTTTCTCTCAGATGTCTGCGTGCAATGGGAGAAGGCCGCGAAAAGCGACAAGCTTGCCGTTGGCATCATTCGCCTGGGAATCGTGCTCCACCACAGTGGCGGGGCGTTGGGCGTAATGCTGCCGCTGTTTCGCTGGTTTCTGGGAGGGAGACTAGGCAGCGGACACCAGTACTGGCCATGGATTCACCTGGATGACGCCGCTGCGCTGTACGTTTTCATGCTTGAAGGCAGGCATGAAGGAGTGGTCAGCGGTACAGCACCGGAGCCTGTCACCAACCGCGAGTTCACGCGCAAACTCGCGGGCGCCGTGCATCGTCCGGTCTCGTTGCCCGTACCGGCTTTTGCGCTGCGGATTTTATACGGTGAAATGGCGGACATGCTGCTGAACGGGCAGCGCGCCATCCCCCGGCGCACACTGAAACTTGGTTTCACGTTTCGTCACGGTGATCTGCCCGGCGCCCTAGAAAACGCGCTTGCCGACTAAACTTTTTAGCTCGTCCTGATGCGACAACCCCGTTGCAACCCTCAAGAAATACGCCAGTTGCCGCCACCGTGCGCGGTCAAATGACGTCACATTCCTGCGGTTCCTGCCCGGTTGGACGAATGGAAGTTGTGCGCGGTCCGTTTGCATTACACACTTAAGGGGCGTCTCACCCTTGTCATTCTGCCTGATTGCCGCGCTTTTCGCGAGCCTTGACCGGTCAAGTGGCACGGGCCTGTGCATTCGCGGCAAAATGGAAGTTCAGTGCCAGTCAACCAGAGGTAGCAACAGTGGATCGCACGACCAGACGTATCGAAAGCCTTGTGGCGTTCCGGAATTCACAGAACGTAAGAGCGACCGGCACACTGGTACACCTGACACGCAACCTTGTCGTGTTCGAGGTGTACAACCCGTATTCGATCGTTCAGTTAAGCGAGGTGCTCAGCGACTTTCGCGTCATGCGGGGTGAGCGCGTGGTGTACTCCGGGCGCGCAGTGGTAAGCAACCTGGTTTCAACCGGGCTGATGCTGATTGTATCCGCGACACTGGTTGACCCCTGGAGCGATCTGCTCGGGCTTCCTCCGGGCGATGAACTCGAGCGCGAAGTCGGTCAGTTCGTGAGCGACTGGGAGGCCAGCCACAAATTGCTGCCGGAGTACCAGCTTTCCGTTACCACCATCAGCTCATTCCTTTCTGAGCTCAGCCGCTGGGTCGGGCAACTCGAAGTGGAAACGCGAGATGACCCGGCAAGCAGGTCGGAACAGGAGCACGCGGTCGTCCAGAATCTGAAGCACAGTCTGTCGGAAAAGATTCTCGCGCTGTTCGGGCACTTTGAAGAGGTGGCGGGTCATGTCTGCCCCCAGGAGGAAGTGCAGCACAAGGCGTTTGCGCAGCGCGAACTGCACCCGCTTATGCTGATTTCGCCGTTCGTGCATCGCACCTACACCAAGCCGCTGGGCTATGCCGGCGACTACGAGATGGTGAACATGATCCTGCGCAACGGCGACGAAGGGCCGAATATTTACTCGCGCATCGTGAACGCCTTTGTGCTCGCTCGTGAGCCGGCCGAGGCGCACCGCAACCGCATCGACTTCCTGGTGGACCTGCTGAAAGCGGAAGCCGCACGCGCCGAGCGTGCCGGGCGCAAGTTCCGCGTGCTGAATATCGGCTGCGGTCCGGCCCGCGAAACGGAACGGTTCATTCGCGAGTTCAAGGAATCCGAGCGCGGCGAATTCACGCTGCTTGACTTCAACGAGGAAACCCTCGACTACACGCGCTCACGCCTCGGGCGAGCTTGCAGCGAGGCCGGGCGCTGGCCGTCCCTGAGCTACATGCACAAGTCGATTCACGAGTTACTGAAGGAAAGCAGCCGCGGCGAAGAGCCCGCACAGCAGTGGGATCTGGTGTTCTGTGCCGGGCTGTTCGACTACCTTTCGGACAAGATCTGCAAGCGATTACTGCAGTTGTTCTACGCGTGGACTGTTCCGGGCGGGAGCATCGCCGCGACCAACGTGCATTCGAACAACCCGATCCGACTCTTCATGGAGCACCTGCTTGAGTGGTACCTGATCTATCGAGACGAGGCGGGTTTCGAATCACTTGTACCCGCCGAGTGGAAACCGCGCGTCAGCATGGACCGCACAGGCGTCAACGTGTACCTGGTTGCGGACAAACCGGAGAAACGTCGTGACTGAAGCGGTCGTCACGGCGCTTTCCGCGGCATACCTGGAGGACGACCGTCGCCAGCGCGTGCTGCATTCCAAAATCGGCTGCTTGCTGGCGCTTGGGTTGATGCCCGCGGGGATCATTCTTGATCTGGCCGTGTACCCGGACCACTGGGGCCCGTTGTTCGCCAGCCGTATTTTGTGCGACGTAGCCGTAGTGGCGATTCTGGCACTGCTCTACACCCCGTTCGGTACTCGACAGATTCGCTTTCTCGGGATCGCCTGGGCACTACTGCCGTGCGTCGCGATATCCTGGATGGTCTGGTACACCGAGGGCGAGCATTCCAGCTACTATGCGGGGCTGAACCTCGTCATCATCGCCGTCAGCCTCCTGATGCCCTGGACGCTGCTTGAAGTCGCAGCGACTTGTCTGCTGACGCTGCTGATGTTCGGGACGGCCGTGCTCATGCATCACGCGGTGCCGCCCGCGCACCTCGACGGCGTTCTGGAATTCGGACTGCGCCCGCTGGTCAACAACATCTATTTCATCCTGCTTACGGCGTTGATCTGCGGAACCGCCAGCTTCTTCACAGGCAGACTGCGATTCCAGGACTGGCGCAACAGGCACGAGCTGAAAGGCCGCAACCAGGATCTCAATGAGTCCTACAGCAAGCTGGCGGAGCTCGATCGCCTGAAGTCGGACTTCTTCGCCAACGTCAGCCACGAGTTGCGCACCCCGCTGACACTGATTATTGCTCCGCTGGAGGAAGTCCTGAAAGCCGGCGGCACGGGGCGCGCCGAGCTTGACGAAACCCTGCGCATCGCGCGCGACAACGGGCTGCGGCTCCTGCGCCTGATCAACGACCTGCTTGACCTCGTGCGATTTGACGAACGCGGGGCGGACCTTCATCGCACGCGCGAAGACCTGGGGACGTTTGTTCCCGGCGTGATCAACTCCGCCGCGCATCTGGCCAAGGCCAAGGGTCTGCAACTCAGCGTGGACGTGAAGGGCGATACCATCATCAGCCTCGTCGATACGAACGCGTTTGAAAAGGTGCTGCTGAATCTGTTAACGAACGCGGTCAAGTTCACGCCGATGGGCGGCTCGGTTGACGTCGTTGTAAGTACGGACGGACAGCGCGCCATCATTGAGATCAAGGACAGCGGCATCGGCATCGCCCAGGAAGACCTGCCCAGAATCTTCGATCGTTTCGGACAACTTGACGCGTCAAGTACACGCAAATACTCGGGCGTTGGCATTGGCCTGGCGCTGTCGCGCGACCTGGTCGAGGCTCACGGCGGCACGCTCACTGCCAGCAGTGAGCTAAAGGTGGGCACCACCATGCGCGTCGAGTTGCCTGTCGGCGACGGCGAAGTCGCCCCCGCACCCCAGGCGGACAATACGGACGCGCTGGCGGATGTCCACGCAGCCGCGCGCCGTACGCTCTCCGTGCAGCAAGGTAACCCCCACGATGACTTGCCGGTGCTGGGAAACGGCAGACAGACCATCCTGCTGGTCGAAGACGAGCCTGACATGCGGCGGTTTCTGGCGTCCTTTCTGGCGCGCGAGTACCGCGTTCTCCAGGCCGCTGATGGTCTGCGCGGCTACGAGCTGGCCGTGAGGGAAACGCCGGACCTCGCGCTGCTGGACCTGATGCTGCCGGGCATGAACGGACTGGACCTGTGCGCCAGACTGCGTGAAACGCCCGGACTTGAAACCATGAAGATCGTGCTGCTGACGGCGCGAACTGACGAAGAGTCGAAGCTGGAAGCCCTTGAACGCGGTGCCAACGACTATCTGACCAAACCCTTCAGCTCTCTCGAGGTTCGCAAGCGTGTCTACAACCTGATGCGCGGCGCTGAGCTCGAAGATCGCCTGCGGGCCACAAACCGCGACCTGGAAAACACGCTGCGTTCACTGCGCCAAACCGAAGCCCAGCTCATCCAGAGCGAAAAGATCAACGCCCTGGGTACGTTGTCCGCCGGTCTGCTGCACGAAATCAACAATCCCCTCAACTTCACGATGACAGCCGTGCAGATCGCCCAAGCCGAGTTAAAGGTAGGTGAAGACGAGTTGCGCGAAACCCTAGGCGACATCGACCAGGGAATGAAGCGCATTAGGGACATCGTGTCCGATCTTCGTTCGTTCGCGTACCCCGAGCGTGCCGCCAATCAAACCGACTTCGATGTCGCCAAAGCCGTGCAGGTGGCGTTGCGCCTCACGGCCCATGAGATGAAGGACTGCCGCGTGAATACAAGTGTCAGCCCAGGGCTGGTGGCGCACGGCGCGCAGAACCAGGTTGTGCAGGTGCTGATCAACCTTCTGACAAACGCCGCCAAGGCCACACTCAAGACCGCCGGCAAGCGCGCCCGGGAAATTTTCGTGTCCGCATGTGACAGCAACGGACGCGCAGTGATCAAGGTACGGGACAACGGGGGTGGCATCTCTGAAGCCGCCCGCAGCAAGGTGTTTGACCCATTCTATACCACCGGTGAACCGGGCCAGGGTATGGGGCTGGGGCTCAGTATCTGTCACACCATTGTAAAGACTCACGGCGGTTCGATCTCAATTCAGAGCCAAGAAGGGGATTGGACCGAGGTTTCTTTCGATTTACCATTGAACATTCAGGAGCAGCCCTAAATGGCCAACAGCCACGACTATCGCCAGTTTTCCATTCTCTACGTTGACGACGAATCCCAGGCGCTGAAGTACTTCCGTAAGGCCCTTGAGAAGGATTTCGAAATTATCACCGCCGAGAATGTCGCGGATGCCAGAAAAATCCTTGCAGATCAAGGTGACGACATCGGCATCCTGGTCTGCGATCAGCGCATGCCCGGCGAAAAGGGTACCGATCTGCTGGCAAGCGTGCGCGTGGACAGACCGGGAATCATCCGCGTACTGACCACGGCGTACTCGGATCTCGAGAGCGCCATCGAAGCCGTGAACACCGGGGCCATCTACAAGTACATCGTGAAACCCTGGGATGTTCGCGACCTGCGCGGTGTGCTGTTGCGCGCCATGGACTTCTTTATCGTCCAGCGCCAGCGCGATGCCCTGCTGCGCGAAAAACTCAGTGTGCTTCAGCGCCTCATGGTGAATGACCGCATTCGCAGCCTGGCAGTCCTGTCAGCCGGTTTGTCGAACCACATACGCAACTCGATGTCCGCGCTGAAAACTTTTCTAGATCTGCTGCCGCAGAAGCTTCATGAGGAAGTTCCCGCCGGCGTACTGCGTGACCCCGGATACTGGGAAGACGTCTGGCAATCCGCCCAGATCGAAAGCCGGCGCGTTTTGCAACTCGTAGAGAACATTTCGTCCCTGGTTGTGAAGCCGAACGAGAGGTTTGAAAACTTCGTCACGCCCCCGGAGTACGCGACCAAGGCCGTCAAGCGCGCCCAAACCGGCGCCTGCAAGCTCGAGGTAAGCTGCGAGGACGACCTCGCGGACCTGAAAGTCAATCTCGAGCTCGCGGACCGGCTTCTGGACGTACTGCTCAAGAAGGCCGTGAGCCTCAACGCCGACGCAGGAAGTGTGAAAGTGGACATCACCGGCCCGGTTACGGTATGGGGAACACCCGGCGTGAGTTTCCAGATCAGCGGCGACGGCAAGGGCTGGCGGGAGTTTCGGGACGAGATGCTGTTTTCAGCCCTGACGCCCGGCAGCACCGGTGTGAAAGATGGAGGGCTTGAGCTTCTGTCGGCGTTCTTTATCGCCAACCACCACGGAGGTGATGTAGCGCTGCGTGAGCAGGACGGGCGCACAACCCTGCGACTGACCCTGCCCAACGACCCGCTGGCGGCCGAGCGCCCCCCCACCGACCCGAACTTTCTTGACGACCTTTTCGAGATGTTTGAGCTGCAACAGATCAACGCATGAGCAGCCTTCCCGACGACGCCGACAGCCTGATACGCGCCGCGCGACGCATCCGCCATGCGGCCTCGTGCGCGGACGTTGCGTCTGCACTGCTGCGCGCCGTCGTTTCGGGGTCACCGGCGAACGCACATGAGTGGCGACTGCGCGCGACCGTGCGTACCGCCGCCGAAGGCTGTCTGCGCCGGCTTGAACTGAACCTGATCATGCGCGAGGGCGACACGCCGGGGCAACGGCGCGACCTG
Source organism: Planctomycetota bacterium (assembly GCA_019912315.1). Lineage (GTDB taxonomy): Bacteria > Planctomycetota > UBA8742 > UBA2392 > UBA2392 > JACKID01. Next base: position 47,742 of record JAIOJA010000023.1, on the reverse strand, counting down.
CGCGTCTCCGTACGCAAGGCCTTGCAGCGTATTCTGCGCCCCGTGTCAGGACTCGATGAAGTCGATCTGTTCCGGTTTTCGGATATGGCTGTATCCGGCATCGCGACGCTTTCCGACGCGACCGAAGCCGCTGTTGACCAAGACGCGCAGCAGGTTTGCGCGCTGCTGTCTCTGGACGGACGGCTGTTCATACCCGCCAGAGCCGCGGAGTTTGCGTGCTCCCGCGGCGTCAGCCGGCAGTCACTGGAGGCCTTGCTGCTTGGCGCGGGTCGCCCCCTGCAGATGGCCTGCCGCGGTACCGACGCTTCGCATCCCGGTTACCTGCGCGCGCGCCGCGACCACAAAGAGTACGGGCTGTCTCTGCGCGCGGTGCTGGAAGCTTCCTCGGGTACCGGCCCCGTCATCCGCGTTGAACTGTCAGAACTGGACGCGCCGGATCTGCCTCCTGACGACACAGCGCCCACACCCGACGACAGCCGTTTCGCCGCCCGGCTCCTGCGCGCTTACGTCGGCTGATTCCCCTTTGCCCTGCGTATCCGTCAAAGGCCGATGCGCTCCCCGGCCTGACACGCACATACGTCAGTTGACATGCCCGCCCCGCACCCATAATCGGTACAACAAGTCCAATGATCGACCCGCAACAACGTGCCGTGCCGCGACCGCGTCCCGCCCTGATGATTGGTGGCGCCGCGCTGATCTCTTTTGCCAGCACGTTGCTTGGCATCGGTGGCGGAGCGTTCATGGTTCCGCTGCTGGCTGCCTGGGCACCCATGCGCCTGAAAAAGGCTGTCGGCACAAGCCTAGCCGTGATTACGGCCGTGGTCACGGTCGGCATGGTTGTTCAGGTAATCCGCGCCCCCGGCGACATTCTGTGGGGCGAGGCGGGGTTACTGGTCTGTGGGGCGTTTGCAGGCGCGCCTGTTGGGCGGTGGCTGCTGCGGATTTTGCCCCGCCAGATGTTCCGCTACGTGTTCGCCGTGTTTCTCGTTGTTGTCGCGATTCGCATGTTCGGACTTGTGCCCGCGGCAACGGCGATTGTCGGTGACTACCCGCATCTCAGCGAGTGGCGGACGATTGCCTTTGCGCTTATGACCGGCTTCGTCGCGGGTGTTACATCGACGCTCTTCGGCATCGGCGGCGGCATGGTCATTGTGCCGGCGCTCATGGTGGGCTACGCCGAGCTATCGGACAACTTCGCGATAGCCCGAGCCACCAGTCTGTGCGCCATCGTGCCGATCAGTGCGTGGTCCACCTTTCTTCACTGGCGCCGGGACAACGTTCGCGCCGCACTCATTCCCAAGTTGCTGCCGCTGGCCGTCGTGTTCGCGGTAACAGGAGTGTTCGCGGCCTACTGGATCAGTGCGGATTTTCTGACGCTGCTGTTCGGTGGGCTGTTGCTGATGATGTCCATCCGAATCGCGACGCAGAGGGTGCGCGCCTATGTGCCGGGCGACGACGAGCCGATAGCTACTCCGACTGCCACGCTGAAGCCTCCGGGTGCAGCGGACGATTAAGCCACGGGATACGCCGCGTCTGCCCGGGCCGTACGCGCTTCGCCATGGCCTTCCACTCCTGGTAGACGGCGTATGATTTATCGAGATCGGCGTAGACGTCACCGTAACTGTCGCCCGGCTGAGCTTTTTCCACGACGACATTCTGCAGCCAGCAGTTAGCGCCGCTGATCGGGTCCGGGTGGATCGGCGCCGCGGCGTTCTGATGCACGCCCCCTTCGGACCAGAAAATGCGCTGGGTGTCCGGGTCGTTGCTCTCGAAGGCGTGAATGCCGCGCATGCGCTTCATGGTGAACTTGCCGGCGCTGTCCTCAATGCTGACGGTGTTGCTGGACATGCGATTGCTGTTTGGATCTTGCGGCCTGCGCCAGCGCCCCAGATGGTGGCTGCATGCCGCGACGCCGGGCTTGATGGCTTCGGTCGCCCAGACCTTGTCGACGAAATGCCCGATGTCCGTGTTCACCCGCACCAACTCGCCGCTGCGGAGACCGCGCGCTTTCATGTCAGACGGATGCATCCATAGCGGGTTGTTGTTGCTGATCTCGTTCAGCCACTTGGCAGCACCCGTGCGCGTGTGAATCAGTGTCGGCAATCTGAACGTCGGAATCAGCACCATGCCGTTGGGCTTGCTGTAGGCGTGGTCCGGGTGCACGTGGCTCTTGATCCAGCCGGGCAGGGTCTGGTCCGGCCAGCCGAACTCCTTCATGGACTTCGACCAGATCTCGAGCTTCTTGCTTGGCGTCGGCCAGCCGACGTAGCGCTCGCCATTGACCTCGACGCCATTATCGTCTGCCTGCAAGTGTCGATTGTAAACGCGCTCATGCACGCGGAATGCGCCGATGGTCTTCATGTAGTCAAGCGGCGAAAGCCCCTTCTCTTTCGCGGCCTCGGGTAGCCCCGGCACGCGGTCGAAGATGTGTCCGTAGTACTCGTCAACACTGACAGGTCTTGACGAGTCAACGGGGCTCTCAAAGTGTTTGCGGATGCCGCGTTTGCCGTCCGGGTCGATCTGCCAGCTTAGATCGATCCAGAACTCGTCTTCTTCCCAGACTTCGCCCGGGTTGACCTCGTGAGTACGGTTGACGGTCTTGCCCTCGCGCCGCGCGACTTCACGCAGTACAGGCTGGCGGAAGGCAATCCACATGCCTGAGTCGACTTCGTAGCTGTTGAGGTCATGCCGCTCGCTGGCGTGCCCCATGGGCAGCACGTAGTCGGCGAAGTAGGCGGTCTCGTTCCAGGTCGGCGTCAGCGCGACGTGACAGCCGACGCGCTTCTCGTCGCGCAGCATGTCGATCCAGCTGAAGCCGTCGGGGTAGGTCCAGACCGGGTTGAACACGCGCGTGAAGTAGACGTCCAGCTTCTCATCTTGCTCTTTCAGCAAGTGCGGCAGGCACTGGGACATCTCGTACTGGGCGACGTTCCAGTCGTCCGGGAAGTGGAACTTGTTCCAGAACTTCACGGCCGGCGGCTTGTCGAAGAAGTCCGGTTTGAATTTGTTCCAAGAGCTCGGCATGGTCCCGCCGATGCCGCCAACACTGCCGGTCATCACAACCAGCAGTTCCAGTGTGCGCGCCACTTGCCAGCCACCGAGGTTGCCGATACTGGCGCTGCGCCAGGTGTGCGCGGCGAGGCGGCGGTCAGCTTTGATGACGACTTCGTACAACTGGTGAATCTGTTCAACAGGTACACGGGCTTCTTCCGCGGCGCGTTCCGGCGTGAACTCTTTCCATTCATCCAGCAGCACGTCGATGAAGGTTTGCCACTCCTGTGGCCTGTCGGCGTGCTCTTCGGCGAGAAACTCACGCCAGTTGGTCCAGTGTTTGAACTGGTCGTCAACGTAAGTGTTGTTCAGCAGCATCAAGCGCGCGACAGCCAGGAAGATGGCCGCTTCGCTGCCGGGTTGGGTAGGCAGCCACAAGTCGGACATGCTTGCGGTGTTGCTCAGGCGCGGGTCGAGGGTGACCAGCTTCGCGCCGTTCATAACGCCTTCCATGATGCGCTGCGCGTGCGGGTTGAAGTAGTGCCCGCTTTCAAGGTGCGCGCTCACCAGCAGGATCACACGCGCATTCGCATGGTCCGGGCTCGGGCGATCTGACTTCAGCCAGAGTGAGTAGCCATGCCGTGCGCCGGCGCTGCAGATGGTTGTGTGCGAATTATGCCCGTCGATGCCCCAGCCCTTGAGCACGCGGTCCATGTAGCCCTCGTGCCCGGGGCGACCTACGTGGTACACGACGTGGTTTTGTCTTTGCGCATCAAAGGCCGCGCCAATCTTCCCGCCGATGTCTTTCAGCGCCTCTTCCCAACTCACGCGCTCCCACTTGCCCTCGCCGCGCGTGCCGCTTCGTTTCAGCGGGTACAGAATGCGGTCCGGGTCATCGAGCTGATTCTTGGTGGCCGGTCCCTTCGCGCAGTTACGACCGCGTGAGCCCGGGTGCAGCGGGTTGCCTTCGAACTTGCGGACTTCATGGGAGTCCTTGTCCACGTACGCCAGCAGCCCGCAGGCGCTTTCGCAGTTGAAACAGGTAGTCGGCACGATGCTGTACTTGCGTTTGACCTGCACAGGCCAAGCTTGCGGGTCGAGCTCTTCCCAGTCGTTCCATTTTTCCAGCGGCGGGAACGCGTTCAGCGGAAACGGCTTGGCCTGAATGCCCGGCGCCATGGGCACGACGTCGCCTTCATCCCCGAGTTGCGGAATGATCCGCAGGGCGGTGGCAATCTTCTCAATGAAACTGACCTTGGCTTTACCCATTACGTGTTTGGCCGCTTCTGGGGCATAAACACCCACAGATATTCTGTGATCGCCAGGCCGATCAGTATTGCCAGCGCCGCAGAGAATGGTGCGTTTACGATTAACAATCCAAGCGGCAGCAACCCGCCGATGCCGATTACACCGAACCAGAACAAACGGCCCGCGCGCCCGGTCTGAATGTCATGTGCCGTAGCCGCGCTGTCTTCGTTCGGGTGTTTGCCCCAGATTTCAAATGCGACAACAGCCAGGTTGATCAGCGCGAATACAAACAGCGCCCAACGCACGTCGCGCCCGATCAGCGCCAACACTGCAAAGCCGGCTAGCGGCGCGTGATTCAGCATATGAATCGGCAGCGCTGGCGACTGCCAGAAGTCGCGCCCTTTGCATTGCCCGAACAGGAACGCCGTATAGGTCGCACAAGCCAGCGCCGAAATTGCCAGCGGCCAGGCCAGCGCCTCAAAGAGGAACGAACTTTGAATGAACAATCCGTTCGCCAGCCATAGCGTCGTCAAGCCGCCTGTAACCGTTATGATATAGCCGCCGCGCACCAGCCAGCTGCTCCAGTGAGGGCGCAGCAGCACGTACACAAATCGCATCGGCTTATCGAGGTCTTTGATGAGCAGCAGTCCGGTTACACCTAGGAAAACGAGCGATACAATCGGCAACACGACCTGATACAGACTACCAACTGGGTTCAGCGCGAAAGCCTGCACGCCCAGCATCGGCAGTATGAAGGCCAGGGCGCAGACCAGCGCTGCGCCAGCAGACAGAGCCTTGGTCACGACATAGGCCGCGACTTCCCACCCCCACTGAATACCCTTGTCCGGCTGGTCGTAGGCGCGGCGGACTTTGCTTGAGCCCGTGGCTTTTTCCATATCTCGCAGCAGGCCATCCAACACAGGCTCCGGGGAGTCGTTGCGCTCGGCGCGAGTTGCCTGGGCGCGGCGCACAATGCCGAGCAGATCCGTCGCGCTGCCATCTTTGCCCGCGTTGTGTCCGACACCCTTGTTCTGGCTTGACCACATCGTGGATTCCGGCATCGACGTCGCGGCAGGGTTCAAGCTCGCCGTGTCGCCCTCGATGTAGAAAATGCTGGGCATGGTGCCCTTCTCGGGCTTGCGCTGGCTGACCGGCTCGCGGCTGGTGAGCTGGGCGACATCAGACTTAGGATCATCCAGATCGCCGAAGTGAATCGCCTGCTCCGGACAGATGTTTACGCAGCTTGGATTCAGCCCTTGGTCAATTCGATGCGCGCAGAAGTTGCACTTGGCAGCCGTGCCCTGGTTCGGGTCGATGTAGATCGCATCGTAGGGACAGGCTTGGGTACAGGACTTGCAGCCGATGCACCGGCGCTGATCGAAATCGACAATGCCATCTTTGCGTGTGAACAGTGCGCTGGTCGGGCAGATCGTTACACAGGGCGCGTCGACACAGTGGTTGCAGCGAGTGACCTGGAAATTGCGGCTGACGTTGGGGAACTCGCCGCGTTCAATGTACTTCACCCAGGTACGGTTCACGCCGATCGGCACGAGGTGCTCGGCCTTGCACGCGACGGTGCAGGCGTGGCAGCCGATACAGACGCGATTGTCGATCACAAAGCCGTACCGCATGACACTCCCAAGCCCGCCCGCGGGGAACTATAGCTGCCCTGGGCTCGCTTGTAACGCCCATGGCAACCCGCTTCCAAGGCGGGGCTTGATCCGTCACCACATTTTCACGAACCTTCCACAGTTCATTGCGTTTTAACCACCACAAAAGTTAGTCATCCGAAACCACGAGGCTGGGCATGCATCGTAATCTTCTCGCCGTTGCGGCGGTGTTTTCCATTACCGCCGTTCTCCTTCTAATCACCACACTTGCCGACGATTCCTCTCACGCGCAGGACCGGGTCAAAGAAGCGCAATCCGCACTGCAACGCGCAGATGCCGCGTTTGAGGACAAGAAGTACGCCTCGGGGCTCGACGACTACCGCAAAGCTGCCGATGACCTGCCGCCCGGCGAAAACCGCAACCGGGCGGTCACCCGCCTGCTGGTGTCGCTCGCCGAGGGCAAGGAGCACCAGAAGTTCGACGAACTCAACAAAGAAGGACTCACCGAATTCATCCAGCGCATCAGTGAACTGGACGCGCGCGTGACCGCCTACCGCATGGCGGGCATGTACTTCGCTACTCGCGATCACGATTATCATGACGACAACGACAGCAAGGCGCGCGTCTATCAAATCGACATGAAGCGCGTTCCCAAGGAAGATCAGTGGCGCTGGCGCTATGTGAACCTGATCAACTCCGACCTCGAACTTGCCAAGGGTCTGCTGGCCCACGCGCACGAAAACAGTCGCGTGCTGCTGGACACGACCGAAGGCCAGGTTGCAAAGGCCAAGACCGAGCGCCACGTGGCGATTACGCTCGAATACTGCGATCTGCTGGAAGTCACCGACCGCTTGCACGGCAAGACGCGCAACGACATGTACTTTTTCGGCAGCGAGTACGGCGTGGGCGGCCCACACGAGTCAGACCCGGAACCTGAAACGGAGGAGTTTCCTGATGAGGAGCCGGTCGAAGTTCCTGAGGCGACCGAGGACAAGCCGGAGGAGACCTTTCCCGATGCGGCCCAGCCGTCCGAAGAACCGTTCACCCGCCGCGGCTACTTCCTGCAGCCCACGTACGGCAGTCTGCCGACCATCAACGCGCTGATCGAGACGGCCTCTCACCATGCCAAAGACCTCAACGACAAGCCGTTGCAGGCCAGCATCCTTTACCGTCGCGCAATGCTGATGATCAACGCCGGGCTGTACGGCAACGCGGAGTTGAACGCGAAGCTGACGGACTGGCGCAATCCGAAAAGCGCCGAGCCGGATATCGCCCGCGACCCGCGCCCGCTGCTGCGCAAAATCCTGAGCGAGCACAAGGACAGCATCTGGGACGACGAAGCACGCTTCCTGCTTGGCTACGTCGCCTACTACCTGAACAACTTCGACAACGCGGCCGTGGAGTTCGCGAAGCTGGAAAAGGACTTTCCCAAGTCCCGCTACATCGGCGAGGCGCGCCGGCTAACGCAGGTAATCGAGTTTCCGCAGTTGTTCACCAGCTTCAGCACAGGCAAGAATGACAACGCCTTGGTCGCCCCCGGGCAACCGCTGAACATCAGCGTGTTCGCACGGAATGTTGACGCGGTCCGTGTCAGCCTGCGCCCACTCGATCTTTCTCGCGTCATGGCCGAGGCCGTCAACGCCGAGCACGTCTACGGCGACTTGGCGGAAATCGCCAAGTTGCCCGGTTTCGAGCAAGCTCTCGGCGTCAGCGTGATGGACCAGACCTTTGCACTGAACCCGGATTCGAAGCACTTCTACCACTCGCGCAACAATCTGCCGCTTTACACGAGCACGCCCGGCGTGTTCCTGCTGGAAGTCAGCGGCGGGCCGGTACTGGAGCGCAAGTTGGTACAGATTGCGGACCTCGCCGTGCAGCGTCGCCGGCTGGGCAAAACCGAACAGTTCTGGGTCACCACCCGCGACGGGCGCCCGTTGAATGACGTGCTCCTGCGCGGTGGCTACTTCGAGAACTTGCACGTGAGCGTGCCCTATCGCGAAGAAGTGGCCGTCGATGAGAATGACCCGGGCAAGGGGACCCGTCTGATCACGCGCTTTCGGGAAGAGCGGCGAATCGCGCAGCAGGGCCTGGCCGGTGCGACAGACGCCAACGGCCTGTTCGAGACCTCACTGCCAGCCCACGGGTTGCGGAACTTCTGGGCGACGCTCGATGTAAACGGGACTCTCTTCCTTATCAACGACGCCAACGAGCCACGCGAGATCGAAGCCCCGGCACCCTGGATGCCCCAGCCGATACCGCCGGCCGTGACAGACATCCGCTCGTTCGTCTACACCGACCGCCCGGTCTACCGCCCCGGCGACACGGCCTGGTTGCGCGTAATCGCGCGTCTCCCCATGGGCGAGGGACAACTCGAAGGTGAGCCTGTATTGCTGCGGGTGCTGTACGATGGTGTCGAGCAATACCGCGAAGAGGTGCGCCTGAATGACTTCGGCTGTGCGACGGCGCGCTTTGATGTCCCGTTCGGCTCGCCGGTCGGCAACTACCAGGTGCTGGTCAGCAACCCGCGTCTTGGCGGCGATACCAGCTTCCGGCTCAAAGTGCTCGAGTATTTCAAGAAGGACATCAAGCTCACAGTGGAAGCGCCGAAGGATGCGCTGATCCCCGGCAGCAACGCGGAGATCCCCGTTGTCTTCAGCTATCTGGCAGGCGGCAACGTGCAGGGAGGCGAAGTCGAGTACGTCGTTCGGGCCCGCAGCGCCGATGGCAAGACCTGGCAACCCGCGGCCGGGCGCGGTCGCACAAACCTGGACGGGCGCCTGATGGTCGCGCTGGACACCGCGCAGATCAGCAAGGACGCGAACGGACGTGCCGTGACCCTGACGATCGACGCCGAAGGTAGAGGGCCCGGTGGTCAGACGGTACACGCCCAGGGTGTCGCGAAGATCAGCGGCAGTGGAATATCCGTCCGTGGCGACTGGCCCGACGCCAATTGGAACGCTGAAAGCGTGCTGGCGCTGAAGCTGCGCGTAACCGACTCAATGGGGCGCCGCCAGCGCGCAACCGGCACCTACACGATCTGGCGCATCACGGATGAAACCGGGCTGCAGGCAAAATCCTGGCGCAACCCGAGCATCAAGCGCATCAGCAGCGGCAACTTCGATGACGCCGCGCGCCACGACAGCATCGCAATCGCCATGCCACGCCAGACGGGACGCTACTACATCGAAGTTGAAGGAGATGCAAACGACGACAGCTTTGAGCTGACCCACAGCGTGCTTCACATTTCCCGCGGCGAGCTGGACAACCGCGGCTTTGAGGCACTGCCCGAGTACGACGACTATGACCTTACTCGGCCTGTGCGAGTGCTTGTAGCGCAGCAGAACCCTGGCCCTGTTCTGATCAGCCTGCACGCCGACGGGCGTGAAAGTGACCACAAAGCGATACAGTCCAGCACTGCGCAGCTACACAGCATTGAGCTGACGGAGCGCAATGCACCGCATGTGCACCTGAGCTTCCGCGCCGTGCGCAATGGCGAATTCTTCGCGACTCATTGCGGCGTGAAAGTGCGCCCCGCAGACAGGCTGATTCGAACTACCGTGCGCTTTGACAAGGAGAAGTACCGCCCGGGCGACCAGGTGAATGCCGACATATTCACGGTCGACTACACGGGTCAACCGGTGCCAAGCGAAGTGACACTGAGTGTGTGGGACAGCGCACTCAAGGAGTTCGCCGACAGCGCACTGGAAGACACGAACCTGTACGACCACTTCTTCAGCGGCACGCGCGAGTTCATTGCCAGCGACCTGAACCTGGCCGTGCGCACACGGGTCAAACCGACCCGTGCCAGCACCGCGAAGGTCAAACGCTGGACAACCTTCGACATGCCGATCGGCAGCTTCTTCTACGGCGCGCAAAGCTGGAGCAGCATGAGCACGGTCAGCCTGCGCGAAATGCTGGAGGATCCAGGCAGGCTGTTCGACGACCTGCGCGTGGTCGAAAATGCGAAGGACTCGATGAATGCGGATTGGGAACGCATGCCGCCAACCGAAGCGCCCACTCCATACTACGGCGAAAGCGCTGGCGGGATCGGCGGCGGCGGCGGGCGAGGCGGCAAGGGTGGCTTTTCCTATCGCCGTGCTCGCGGCGGCGGCGGGCGCCCACATACCATGCAGGATCGGGCTGAGCGCCGCGACTTCCGGGACAGCGCCTACTTCAATCCGGCAATCCGCACCAACGACAAGGGAGTCGCCACAGTCAGCTTCAAGCTGCCCGACAACCTAACCGAGTGGACATTCGAGGCGACCGCTGCCGACCGCCTGGCATCCGTCGGCCAGACCAGCGGGACTTTCACGGCCGCCCGCGATCTCGGCGTGCGCGTGGTCGGCCCGCGTGGATTGACCGAAGGTGACGAAGTTGAGCTGTGCGCACTGGTTCAGAACCTGGGCGACCAACCGGCCGCAGTCTCATGTGATGTGCAACTGAATGTCGAGGACCCGAGCGCAAGATTGGCGCTGTTGTCTTCACCCTCACCTGAAAGCGCGTTCATTGAGGCTGGCAGCAGCCAGGAAGTTCGTTTCCGTGTGAAAGTCAGCGGCGTCGGCGAAACCGCGCTGCGCGTGAAAGCCTTCAGTGACGAGGACGCCGATAGCCTTGTATGGCACTACACCGTGTCGCCACGCGGCATGCCGGTTACAACGACAACTGCGTTCCGCTTTGACGGCAAAGATACGCTGGAAGTTGCGCCGGAACTGCCGCAGGGCGCGGTGATCGACCGCAGCAGTATCACAGTGCAGTTCAACGGCTCCATGATCAGCAGTCTGGTGGACGCGCTGCCGGGACTTGTGCACTACCCCCACGGCTGCGCCGAGCAGACCACCAACAAGTTCGTACCGCTGCTTTCCGTGCTGCAGCTGTTGAAGGCGTACAAGGTTGACATCTACGAAATCGGCAAAGTGCGCGTCACCTACGATGGCGTAGTTGAGAACGACAACTGGCCTGCCCAACTCACGAACCCCTTGGAGCTTCAAAGGATGGTGGACCTGGGTTTCGGCAAGTTGCGCGAGTACCAGAACGACGATGGCGGCTGGGGCTGGTTCGGGCGCGACGGAAGCAACCCGCACCTGAGCGCGATCGTGCTGGCGGGGCTGTGCAGCGCCCGCGAAACCGCTCCGGGTGTCGGACTGAGCCTGCCCGCCACGGATGCTGCAATGGACGACATGTTCGCAAGGGGCGCGCGATTCCTGCTGAACGCGGGTGACGACCTTGCCGACGATCCGGCCCTGCGCGCACGGGGGCTGCACGCCGCAAGCTGGGCGGTCAGCTTCCTGCCGCCCACTCCCAAGGATGGCGATGACCCGTACGCCGGGACGCGCAAGTTGCTGACTGACCGCCTTGTCGGCGCGCAGGCAGCCCTTGGCAACGACACGAAGCAGGCCGGCGAACGCGCTGGCGGCAGCGCCGGGTTGGCCTCGCTGGCGTTGGCGTTGCACAAGGCAGGTCGTGTACGCGACGCTAAGTTCGTGATCAACTCACTGCTTGCCCAGGCTGAGGATGACGGACACGGTGGGCTCGTGTTCCCGAGCGGCTCGGGTAACGACAGGCGCTGGCACGACCACTCACTGGAAGCGCACGCATTGGCAATCCGGGCGATCGCGTCACTCAACCCAACAGACGCCACGCTCGATCGTGCCGTACGCAATCTGCTGGCAAGCAAGCGAGGCGGCGGCTGGGGAAACACCCGCGCCACAGGCCAGGCCATTGGCGCCCTGGCGGTCTACCTTGACGGCAACCCTGAACAGACAGCCGAGGCCCGCGTGCGCATCAACTACGCCGGCGCCAATGTCGGTACGTTTGAGCGAACGAGCGACAAGCTGCTGTCAGCCCGTACACGCTGGGATCTGGCGGGTGCGACGCTGAAGCAGGGGGCAAGTCTGACCCTGACCCGTAGCGGCAGCGCACCGATCAGCGGCACCGTGACCGTCCGGGCCTTCATGCCGATTGAGGGCGAGATGCGTGAGAGCAGCAACGGGTTGAAAGTAACGCGCGAGTACTTCGTGCGCAGCGCCCGCGAGAAAGAAGTCGAAGTCGAAATCCGTGACGAGCGCGGCAACACAGTCCGCCGCTTCAAGGAAATACAGGTCGAGTACGACACGAGCGTGCTGCGCGAAGACACCGATCTCAAGGTCGGCGACGTGATCACTGTCCAGATCATCGTGCAGGGCAACAAGGGTGAGCGCTACATCTGCATTGAAGACGCGCGGCCGAGCTGCCTTGAGCCGATCAGCAGCCGTTTCGACGTAGAACCTGGACGCATCAAGGGTGCCCTCGGGGTCGAGATCACCAAAGAAGAGCGCGACACCTCGACAAACTTCTACGCAACAGAAGTGGACTCCCAGGGTCGAGTGCACTTCCGCTACGACTGCGTTGTCGTCGCTAGCGGCAAGTTTACGGCCCTGCCTGCTCGCGCCTTCGACATGTACGACGAGGCGCGTAACGGGCACAGCAGCAGCACTACACTGAAAGTTGAGTAGGCGGCCAACAAGGCGCATAGATGGCGTAATGTCGGGCTTCTGCCTGGGAGAGCAAGCATGGATCGCGAACGACTGACCAACGCCATCAAGTTGACGAAGATGTTCTTCGACAGGTCCACCAGCAAGCTCGAAGAAGCCGACAGCGCCTTTGTACCAAAGGAAGGCATGTTCACCGCAGCGCAGCAGGTCGCGCACGTGGCCCAGACCATCGACTGGTTCATGGGCGGCGCCTTCAGCGAAACCGGCATGGACATGGACTTCGCAAAGCACACGGCCAAGACGAATGCCTGCACCAGCCTGACCAAAGCGCGCGCCTGGCATGAGAAATCCAACAGCGCGTTGCTGAAGAAGCTGGCCGAGCTATCGGAAGAGGAATGGAACAAACCAATCGCCGGCCCGGTGATGGGCGGCTTCCCAAGAACCAGCATCGTCGGCGGCATCGAGGAACACACCAGCCACCACCGCGGCGCCTTGGCGGTATACCAGCGCCTCATCGGCAAAGTCCCCGAAATGCCCTACGCGTAAACTGCGCAAACCACAGAGATCACAGGAAAAAACTCTGTGATCTCTGTGTCCTCTGTGGTGAACATCAGCGCGGGGCGGGTTGTGAGGCAGGTGGCAGCACTTGTAAGATCCGCCCATGTGGAAAATCGTGCTGTTGGGTCTCGCGGCTGTGCTGGCCGCCTGTGCGTCAGGACGCTTGCCTGCGCCGCGCGCTGAGCTGGCGCCTGCTGGCGCGCCTGCACCGCCCGAAAACGACGAGCTGGCTGGGCGGGCCTACACGGTTCTGCGCGACAACTGTTGGGGCTGCCACGGCGAGCCTGGCAAGGAGGCCTTTGGCGAGACCGCGCCCATCGACTGGATTCTCGACTACGACAAGCTGATCGAAACCATGACCGTCGTGCCGGGCAGTGCGGGCAAGTCCCGCCTGATCTACGTCATCGCCGTCGAGGGCAAGATGCCCCGCAAATTCGACGACGACGGGTTGCCAAGCATCGAAGGCGAACTCAGCGAGCAGGACCTGCAAACCCTGATCGACTGGGTCAAAGCCGACGCACCACGCTGGCGCGAGTAACGAGCGCCGCTATCCCCTCACTTCCAGCATCATCAATTCGGCGGAGACTTGTTCGATCCGGGTGTTCAGGCGCACGACGTATGATCCAAGTGCGATCACTCCGATCACACACGATGCCAGCCCCACGGCTGCCGCGATCACGAGTGGATTCGCCATGGCCTCACCCGGTGATTGAAAATAACGCCGCAGGGCAACGATGCCCAACACAATGACGGTGCCGCCGCCAGCGCCCGCACCCCCGATGCGATTGCGCCGCCGACCCAGGCGCGTCAACTCGGCCTCCAGATTGCGGCGGCGCGCCTGGCGGTCGCTCGGCGCATTGCCGGGCTTGTTCATGGTCCTGTCCTCGGGTTAGGCTGCAAATTCTAGTGAAGGAGAGGGAAAATGAAAATCTTCATCTCGGCCGATATGGAAGGCGTGACCGGCGTGGTGCATCGCGACCAGTTGATGCCCGAGGGCAAGACCTATGAGCGCGCCCGCAAGCTGATGACGGAGGACGTCAACGCTGTCATCACCGGTGCACTACGGGAGGAGCCCGCAGCGGAGTTCGTCGTCTGCGACGGGCACGGTGTGATGCGCAACCTGATTCTGGAAGACCTGCACGAGGCCGCGCAGCTCGTGATCGGCCCGGCAAGCCCCGCCAACAAGCCGCTTTGCCAGAGCCAGGGCTGCGACGAAACCTTTGACGTCGCGTTCTTTACGGGCTACCACACCCGGGCCGGGACCGAGAACGGGCTGCTGTCACACACCTGGGTGGGCTCGGCGATTACGAACATCCGCGTCAACGGCGAGATCGTTGGCGAGACAGCCCTCAACGCAGCCGTGGTCGGGCACTGGGGCATTCCGGTGGCGCTGGTATCCGGCGCACACGAACTGGAGGCGGAGGCCCGCGCGACGATCCCTGAAGGTTTTGTCTTCGTTGGCACCAAGCAGACCTACGGCTTCACGGCGGCACTGTGCCTGCCCCCGGCGAAGACCCACAAGTTGCTGAACGAAGGCGCGGCAGAGGCCGTGAGGCGGTTCAAGCAAGGCAAGCTGAAGGCGCACAAACCGAAGCTGCCGGTGACGATTGGCGTCGAATTCCATCGCCGCGAGATGGCCGCCAAGGCTGCGGAAGTTGCCGGCATCGAGCGCGAGGACGAGCGCAGCATCGCCGCGAAGGCCGAAACCATGAAGCAGGCCGCCGAGCAGGCATGGAAAGCCGTCTGCCGTGCCCAGGAGGAAGAGCCGGGGTGGTTGAAGTAATTCCGCCCGCTCAGACGTTGTGGTTGTTAGAACTCGCTCACGGAGAAAATCATGCAAGAGCACTTCATTCGCAAAGAAACCAGTCTCGGTGTGAAGGAAGCGGCCGAGAAGATTTCGGTCGTCGCCAAGGAGCACGGCTTCGGCACCCTGAACACGCTTGACCTGCAAGCGATCATGGCCGGCAAGGGCGTCGAGTACGCCGAGGCCGCCACGGTCGTTGAAGTATGTCGACCGGCCGATGCCAAGAAAGTGCTCGAGCTCGACCAGCGTGTGGCGGCGTTCCTGCCTTGCCGCATCGCCGTGAGTACCCAGGGCGGCAAGACCATCGCGCATACGATCAAGCCATCCGCAATGATCGGCATGCTCGGCAACATTGAGCTCGCGAAGGTCGCCTGCGAAATCGACGAAGCCATGGAAAAAATCATCAACGCCCTGCCGTAGCAGCATTCGTGTTGCGGTCTTAGCATGTGCACATGGCGCGCGATTCTGCGTGCCAGCCCCATACGGACTGACGGTCGTTCCGCACAGCCGCCAAGGCTTTTGGCTGTCAGTCATGCTTCCCACGAAGAATCGCACCGGGCGCTGGAAGCCCGGCATCGTGAAGCAGGTTCGTGCGTTTCCGTTTGCTGTCGGTCTGCGCGGTGCGCTGCGGGACGGCTACTCGATCAAGCAGTTCCGAGGCGACCTGCTGGCGGGGGTAGTGGTCGGCGTCGTCGCGCTGCCACTGAGTATGGCGCTGGCAATCGCTTCGGGCGTGCCGCCGCAGTACGGACTGTACACCGCAATTGTCGCGGGCGCCGTCGTCGCACTGACTGGCGGTTCCCGGCTGAACGTTTCCGGCCCGACGGCCGCGTTCGTCGTGCTGCTGGCACCGATCTCAGCGAAGTACGGAATCGGCGGGCTGGCGTTGGCGTCGTTGATGGCGGGCGTTGTGCTGCTGGCGATGGGTGCCGCGCGCCTGGGGCGCCTGATTCAGTTCGTACCGCACCCGGTGACAACCGGCTTCACGGCAGGCATCGCCGTGGTGATAGCCACTTTGCAGGTAAAAGATTTTCTCGGGCTGAGTGTCGTCAACAGCGGCGACCATTTCTGGGAACGCGTAGCGGATGTGTACAACGCTCTGCCCGGCGTGTCGTGGGCGGATGCTTCAATTGGTGCGTTTACACTGGCTATCCTGATTCTATGGCCGAAGATCACGAAGAAGGTTCCGGGGCCGCTCGTCGCGATCGTGCTGGGCACCCTGGCAGCAGTTGCCTTGCAGCAGCTCGGCGACTACAGCGTCGCCACCATCGGCAGCCGGTTCAGCTACGTACTGAATGGCGAGACTTTGCGCGGCATCCCGCAACTGCCACCCATGCCGGTGCTGCCCTGGGAGATGCCGGGCGGCGACGGCACGCCAATCGGGCTGAGCTGGCAACTCGTGCGTGACCTTGCGGGCTCGGCGCTCGCGATCGCCGCGCTCGGCGCCATTGAATCCCTGCTCGCGGCCGTCGTTGCCGATGGCATGGCCGGCACCCGCCACAACCCGGACAGCGAGTTGGTGGGACAGGGTCTCGGCAACATCATCGCCCCGTTCTTCGGCGGTTTCGCTGCCACGGGCGCGATTGCACGCACGGCGACGAACATACGCAGCGGCGGACGCTCGCCAATGGCGGCGCTGGTCCACGCGCTGTTCGTTCTGGCGGCGGTGCTGGCACTGGCGCCGTTGCTTGGCTACCTCCCGATGGCAAGCATGGCGGCGCTTCTGCTGATCGTGGCCTGGAACATGAGCGATGCGAAGCACTTCGTGAAAACCCTGCGTATCGCGCCGCGGAGTGACGTGCTGGTGCTGCTGACCTGTTTCGGGCTCACGGTCGCCTTTGACATGGTGATGGCCGTCGGCGTCGGTGTGGTGATGGCCGCTCTGCTGTTCATGCGCCGGATGGCTGAGATCAGCGGTTCGCGGCTGGTTGACGAGAGCGAAGCAGCGACCCGGTCCGACTTGCCGCCCGGCGTACTGGTCTACGAGATCGCCGGACCCCTGTTTTTTGGAGCTGCGGACAAGGCCATTAGCGCGATTTCGACGGCGGGCGACACCAGGGTTCTGATCCTGGATATGCAGGCGGTGCCCGCCATGGATGCAACCGGACTGGTGGCGTTCACGAGCCTGCTCGGCAAGCTGAAGTCAGCCAGGACCTGTGTGTGCATTGTCGGACTTCGGCCCCAGCCAAGGCAGGTGTTGCAGCGTGCTGAAATCATCGAGCAGCCGGGCGTGTTGACCTTTTACGCAACACTTGACGGCGCGCTTGATTCAGCGCGCCGTCAAACGGATCAACGTCGGTCTCCAACAGCTAGCGCGCGTTTGGCTGCTGGAAAGTGATTTCTTCGAAGGGCTGAATAACGACGAACCCGTCACCGTTGAACATCATTTGCAGGCTTTCGCCGCTGCCGCGTCCGAAGAAGGTCCCGATGCTGACGTCGGTCTTCAACTCGGGGTACAGGTTGCCGGACCACGCCACGGTGGCGTTCGGGTCCGTGTATACCGGGTAGCCCTGGCGCACCGGAATCGTTACCGGGTCGTAGTGGGTCGTGATTGCCACCATCCCCGTTCCTTCCACGCGCACGTTGAACAGGCCGCCGGCCATGATGCCGGTGATCTTCTTCATCAGCTTAATGTCCCACTGGATG
Source organism: Planctomycetota bacterium (assembly GCA_019912315.1). GTDB lineage: Bacteria > Planctomycetota > UBA8742 > UBA2392 > UBA2392 > JACKID01. The sequence continues at coordinate 30,415 of JAIOJA010000023.1, read as the reverse complement.
CTCGGCTCGAAGGCGAGCATGTCGTTGCCGTTGACGTACAGGGCCTCGCCGTTCAGGTGCAGGATGCTGACCTTCTTGCCCTGGTCCGCGAGGTAGACGACGCCCTGGCCCTCGGCCTTGGTGAGTGACATGCCTTCGCCGGTGAAGGCCTTCTTCAGCAGCTTGCCGAGCCCGTGCTCCATGACACCTTCGCGTTTGAAGGTCACGTTGCCGAGGTAGGCGACCATGCTGCCCATTTTGGTCCAGACCGTGCCGTTGAGGTGCACCTCAAGCATACGATCGCCCTCCATCTCGAAGAGCCCTTCCTGCTTGTTGGTCTGGCCTGTGCGCTGCACGAATTCATTGAGCGAGTAACGGTTGTCCATTGCCTCTCCAGATACGGGTGTGTACCCACCTTAGCCGTGGCGAGCACCGCCGTGGATTACAATTTGTCAGCCCGTGCATAGTCGGTAAACAGCAAGACACCCTCAGGTTCCTCAAGGAGAGAGAACGTGAGTACGTGATCCCCCAGGAATAGTCGCCGTCAACCAAAAAGTGCGCCGGGAATTCCCGGCGCACTTTGCATTCGCCAGTCTAGAACGTGTCGCGCTGGGTAATGGTCGCGACCTCCGCCAGGGTTGTCTGCGCCATAAGCGCCTTGCGGATGCCGTCCATGCGCAGTGTGCGCAAACCGCCACTGCGCACGGCGTCGCGCTTGATGTCGCCGGCCGGCACCTTTTCGACGATCTGCTGCTTGATGTGCTCGCTGATCGGCAGCACCTCGTGAATCGCCGTTCGCCCCGTATAGCCGGTCTTGAAACAGGCCTCGCAGCCGTTGCCATGGAACAGGTGCCCGTTCGGCAGATCGCCGAGGGTAAGGTCGAACCCCTTGAGTTCGCGCTCGTCGGGGATGTATTCGCTCTTGCATTCCTTGCAGATGCGGCGCACAAGGCGCTGAGCAACCACACAGATGACGGATGAACTTACCAGGAAGGGCTCAACGCCAAGGTCCACCAGACGCGTCACACTGGACGGCGCATCGTTCGTGTGCAGGGTGCTGAACACCAGGTGGCCTGTGAGCGCCGACTGAATCGCGATATGGCCGGTTTCAAGGTCACGAATCTCGCCGACCAGGATGACGTCCGGGTCCTGTCGTACGAAGCTACGCAGGGCCTTGGCGAAGGTCAGCCCCTTCTTTTCATTCACTTCGACCTGGCTTGCGCCCGGCATCTGGTACTCGATCGGGTCTTCGATGGTCAGGATGTTGATGTCAGGCCGGTTGATGTTGCCGATAGCCGCGTACAGGGTGGTGGTCTTGCCCGAGCCAGTGGGGCCTGTCAGCAGGAGAATGCCGTTGGAGTACTCGAGGTAGGTGTTGAAGATTTCCTCGTTGTCGGGCAGGAAGCCGATATCCGCCAGATGGAACTGTTTGTTATTTTTTTCAAGCAGACGAATCACCACGCGCTCACCGAAGCTGGTGGGCACCGTGCTGATACGCAGGTCGATGTCGGCGTCGCCCATCTTGACGGATGCGCGACCATCCTGGGGCAGGCGGCGCTCGGCGATATCCATGCGCCCCATGACTTTGATACGAGCAACGATGGCATCCTGCAGCTTCTTGCTGGGCGTCATCACGTCGTACAGCACACCGTCAACACGGTAACGCACCTGCAACTTGTGCTCGCTGGGCTGGATGTGAATGTCGCTGGCCCTCATGCGCAGGCTCTGGCTGAAGATCGTGTTCACCAGCTTGATAATCGGCGCCGCCGTGGCGATGTTCAGAATGTCGGTCTTTTCGTCGAACTCGATGTCCGACTCGAGCATCCCGGCCTTCTCAAGCTCGTTTTCGACTTCGTCGCTGACTTCGGTCTTCTGGGCGTAGGACTTGTTGATCAGCTCATTGATTTCGACACGGGGTGCCAGCACGGGCTCAAGGGGCTTGCGCAACAGGCTTGCGAGCTCATCCATGGGGTACAGGTCGAGCGGGCGGCAGGTGGCGACGCGCACGCTGCCCGCGCGCTCATCAAGCGCCACAAGGTTGTAGTTGCGGGCAAAACCGACCGGCACGCGCTCGGCAAATTTGGGGTACGGCTTGTAGTTGGAAAGGTCGCCCTCAAAGGGCAGTCCGAGCTGGTTGCCGAAAAAGCCGAGCATCTCGGCCTCGCCCAGCAGCCCGCTTTCGACCAGCGCGGAGTCAAGCTTTTCGCCGGACTCCTTGGTCTTGGCCAGCAGGTTCTCCACCTTGTCCTGGCGCAGCCCTTGTTCTTCGATCAAGTATTTCGCAAGCAGTTGCGACATGGGTGGCCCTCAATCACATGCAACTCTGTTTAACGCACGGCCCCCCAACGAGTTGGAAGGAAATCAGGCGCTGTCGCCGGCGCTTGCGGGCTCGGGCTGCAGCGCGTCAAAGCGTTTACGGGCCTGCTCAGCCTCTTCGGCGGTATCGAGGGCCGTCTTGGCGAACTGGAGCCTTTCCTCGGCCACGGCGATCTTGTCGAACGTAACCCCGTCAACCTGGTAGCGCATCAGCAGATAGATAATCATGTCGCAGGACAGACCTACCACGGCCAGCCAAGCCGCAAGCATGAAGACACTGCCCCAGAAAACGACAGCGATGCCGAGCGCGGTGTCGGATGCTGTCCTGACATCCGGGTCAGCCATGGCCTGAAGCATGGATTCACGCGCAAGTTCCTGCTGCCCCGTCAGCCACAGAGCCAGCCACACGAACACCCAGGCAACGGCGAGGGTCACTCCGCCCGCGAGCGCGGAAGCACCCATTACGCCCAGTTTGGCACCCCAATAGGCGAAGTAGCGACCGGGGCGCTGTAACACGTAGCTCATGGGGCGGCTGATCGCCTCAAGGTAGTCTCGCCCTTCCACCACCGCCGTCGGGCCCATCATCGGCGCGGCCAGAGTCCCCACCACAACGAACGCCGCGCAGGGAATCACGACCAGCAGCACGAGGGGCAGCGCGACCGTCGCGACCAGCGCCCCCGCCGTACCGGGGATGTACGTCAACAGCGCCCACAGGGCCAGAGTCAACAGCGCGATCAGCGGCACAAGCGCGACGATTACCGGTGCGAATGCGGCCTGTCGGTTCAGGGGCGGAATGCTGGGGTTGCGTTCGCGTTCGTCGCGGGCGATGTCGAGTGCCGCGCCGCGCTGAATCGGGGCGCACAGGTAGGCGAAACCCACCCACCAGGACATGCCCATGCACGTAAACAGCAGCACTTTCAGGGGCGTCCAGGGCGACTGGCCGATCGACGACACCGCGACATAGATGCCCTCGGCGGTCATCATTCCCGCGGACGTACGCCAGGAAAGGATTGCGCTTAGCCCCGTCAGCACGACCAGGGTCCACGACAACGCCAGCCCGGCCTGCATCACGCGGCGCAGGTCGAAAGCAAGCCCGAACGCGAGGCTCATGTCGCGAACGTCGTGGTGGTGGATTCGCATCGGGAAAGTCTATTGGGTGCCGTTGGGCGGTCAAGCGCCGTCGCCGGTGCGTCGATCAAGGGGACCTGTTGACCGATCCAGCCCGCACCCCTACATTTCACCGGGGCTGAGTCTCTCCATGGCGAAATCTAAAAAGCGCAAGATGGGCCCGATCGGACGCGCCTTCATCAAAGGCGTGTCTATCCTACTGCCCGCCGTGATCACGATCGCGATTTTTGCGTGGGTGTGGGACATCCTGCGCGTCTACGTGATCGAGCTGACGATCCAGGGCATCGACAGTGTCAAGATCTATGAGCCTCGCGCACTGACCAAGACCGAGCTTGACTACCTGGACGATTCTTTCTTTGTAGTGATCGTGCCCGCCAACGGCGAAGCATGGAGCAGCGGCGAGGCCGTGCGCAACGCGGAATCCCTGCGCCGGATGCCTCGCGTAATGGACCTGCCAGCGGAATACCAGGGCTTAACACCGCCCGGCAAGCACCGCAGCGTGCTGCAGTACATCCTTGACGAAAACGGCTGGCAGCGAAACTACGACCCGGTCAGCGGGCGCGTTGTTGGTTACAACTGGTTTGACTACCTGCTGGCGTCCGTGCTGGGCTTGACCCTTGTGGTGCTGCTGGGTTTTCTGGCGCGCAACTTTCTTGGACGCAAATTCGTGGCACTGCTGGAGTGGTTCGTAACCCGCGTGCCGGTTGTGCGCTCGATTTACCCGCACGCCAAGCAACTCGTTGAGTTCTTCTTCAGCGATAACAAGTCCATCGAGTTCGACACCGTGGCCGTGATCGAGTACCCGCGCCACGGGCTGTGGTCGATCGTATTCGTGACGGGTACCGGGCTAAAGACGGTCCAGGAGGCTACGGGCAAGCGCATGGTCACGGTCTACGTCCCGAGTTCCCCGGCGCCCATGACGGGCTACACCATGATCATGCCGGCAGAAGACGTGATTCAGGTGGACATGACAGTCGAGGAGGCCATGAAGTTCGTGGTGTCGGGCGGAGTACTGCCGCCGAAAGACGAGCACGTAAAGCCGGCCTCGGGCGCCCAGTACGCCCTGACCCACACAATCAACGAGCAGGTGCGCAAGCGCCAAACCACCATGCTGCGCAAGGCGGAGGCACTCAGAAAGCTCGAAAAGGACGTCAACGGCGCGGCGGAAACTGTCCTCGAGGCGGAAACCCGCGAAGTCGAGACGCCGGACGGCAAGAAGTAGGCTACTTGACGAGGTTGATTTCGTGCGCGACGGCCCCACGGTCTGTCTGTTCAAGCACGAACTCGATTTCCTGCCCGGGCTTGAGTTCAATGACGCCATCGCCCCGAATCGCGCCGTAGTGCAGAAAGACCTCCGGCGCGCCCTTACGGGACGCATAACCGTAGCCCTTGCGCGCGTCGTACCAGATTACCGTCCCGCGTGTTTTGACTTTCGTGATGGGCATTTGCGTTCCCGGATTCTTTAGAGCCGTTTCGTGGTTCCCACGCACTGAATCCTATCAGGCCACGCCGGTCAGCGATCGACTTTTCCGCGTGCTGCCCGTTTGCGCGAGGCCGGCCTTTTTTTCGTGGCAGACTTTTTTGCGGGCTTCACACCGGGCAACATGATCGCCCCCTCAAGTTCCGTGCCTGTTTCCTGGCCAGCCGGGGTCAGGCTCGCGCGACGAAACGTGATTGTGCGCCCGTCCTTTTCGAACTCGTCCTGCGTCGTGTACACCAGCCCGTTCTGTTCCAGCGCGCCCAGCAGTTCCTCGAAATCGCGGCGCGTGAGTTGCTTCTCGTCGAAGTTGTCACGGTACATCTTTCCGGTGCTCTGGTTGTCGCGCTCGAGCAGCGACCCGACAATCATTCGCAGGACGGTCAGCTCCTTTTCAACGGGCGCACGGAAGCTCTTTAAAACACACCGCTGAGGCGCGCAAACGTCGCATTTGCCGCAGGGGCGCCCTTCATCTTCGCGGTCGCCGAAGTGCGCGACCAGGGCCGCCATGCGGCAGGTGTTGCCCTGGGCGAAGTTCACCATACGGTCTGTCTGCTCACGCTTGTGGTCCACCTGGCGCTGGTAGTCCTCCACCCAGCCGTGCTCGCCCCGTGTGATAAAACCGTCGGCATCGACGCGCGCCGCGCCCAGGGCCGACAGTTTGTCCACGCGACCTCCCAGCGTTGACGCGTCAAGATTCAGCTCCGCGCCCAGGGATTCAAAGTCCGTGGCGCGGCTCGACAAAGCGCCGAACAAGGCCCGCATCGCATCCACCGGCGGGTAGTCGCGCTCCAGAAACCAGTCATGCAGCCGCCGGTCCGCCCAGGACCACATCAGTACGGCGCGCGAAGGCTTACCGTCACGACCGGCGCGACCAATCTCCTGGTAGTAGCCCTCAACGCTGGCCGGCAGTCCGGTGTGAATCACCGTTCGCACGTTGTGTTTGTCGATTCCCATGCCAAACGCGATGGTCGCCACAATCACGCTGACGTCGCCACTCAGAAATGCCGCCTGCGCGTCGTCACGATTGCCGGCACTAAGTCCGGCGTGGTACGCCATGCAGGGCGTGAATTCGGCGATGCGGGCGGCCAGCGCCTCGCACTCTTTGCGGCTCGGAACGTACACAATCGCGGGAAGATTCGCGCCGTCCGTCAGCAGTTTGCACACAGCGTCGCCGCGCTGGGACGGCTTCAGTTCCATGACCTCGACGCCAAGGTTCGTGCGCCGAAAGCCGTGAGTCAGCTTGCGCGCCTCATGCAGACCAAGCTGGCGAACGATGTCGTTCTGCACCGTCGGAGTCGCCGTCGCCGTCAGCGCGATCACTGGCGAATGGGGTCTGGCTTCGCCCGAGGCGCCTTCGACGCCGCGCAAGGCGCCAAGCCTGTCGCCCAGCAGGCGGTAATCCGGCCTGAAGTCATGACCCCACTGGCTGATGCAGTGAGCCTCATCCACGGCGATCAATCCCGGACGGCGCCTGGTAAGCCATTCCACGAAACCGGGCACGCGCAGTCGCTCGGGCGCTATGAACAGAAAATCGAGCTCGCCGTCGCGCCAGTCAAAGCAGGCCTGGCGGGATTCCTCGCGCGGGCGCCCCGAGTGAACGCGCGCGGCCTTGAAGCCTTGCTCGATCAGCTTGAGGCACTGGTCTTCCATCAGCGAGATCAGCGGCGAAATCACCAGCACGCTGCCGCCGCGCGCGACCCCGGGAAGCTGATAGCACAAGGACTTGCCGGCGCCCGTGGGCATCACCAGCAGGCAGTCGTGTCCATCGGCCACGGCAGCGCAGGCCTCCTGCTGGTGGGCGCGAAACGCGTCGAAGCCAAAGCGCGTGCGAAGTATTTCCTGAAGGTCCGGCATGGGCCGGAGTATAGCGCGATGTGGCGTCGCCGCTAACCGTGCGCGGATTGCCAGCTCAACTGGTAGTTGGCGGCAATATTCTCGGCCTCCGTGCGCTCGGAGAACAGCCCAGTAGCGATCGCGAGCATCAAGCACCAAGCGGCAATGAACGGAAGCGCAAGCAAACCCAGGAGTATGAGGTAGCCCATAGTGTCGCCCTTCTGCGCGCCTTCCCGTGTGGCGATTGTAACCCACGGGACCAGGGCTGCCCAGCACTACAGCGGGTTGGCTTTGCGTCCATGGCGGTCGTGGAGATGCCGACGATGCGATTCGTGCCGGAGTTCAGGTCAACGAACAGCTTCCCGCCTTCTTCTTTCAGCGTGAAGCCCGGGACCTTGTCTTCCTCAAATCCCGGCTCGCCCTCGCCCGTGCAGCGATGAAACTTCCAGTGGTGCCAGGGGCAGACGACATAGTCGCCGTCCAGCTTTCCCTCACCAAGAGGCCCGCCCACATGGTTGCAGACGTTGTCAATCAGCCCGCACTGCCCGTCCTTGAACGAAAGAGCAAACTTGCGCTTACCGATCTCAACAACACGCAAGCCCGGCTCACGCAGTTCGTTCACATCACCCAACTCAACCCAGTTCGCATCCACCATGGACTCTCCTATCAGCGGCAAGTGGACAATAGGCAACAATGACAACTACCGCGTCAGGGATAACCAATCTCCACCAACTCAGCTTCAATGTCGTGAAGCGAAACATCCGCATTCAAAGCCTTCACCAACTCATCAGTCAGCGGGTTGTGTTTGAACACCTGTGCCACCGCGGCGAGAGCGACAGGTGTTTCGAAGTACTCTTCCGCCCAGTCTCGGTAAGTCAGAGGCTTTCCGTCAAAGCCAGCCAGTAGTTGCTCAGAGCCGTCTGGGTCGTGCCCATCGGGGAACTCTATGCTGCCGCGTTGCCACGCCTTGTCGCCAGGGCGCCGCCAAACACAAAAGGTTGTGTCCTGCATACTGAACGCCGGCTCACTCAGGCCCGACTCAAACTCTGGTGGCACAGAATCCAGCACCCCCGGCCACACCGAATTGAAGTCGTTCACGCGTGGCGACATTGTCGACTCGTGATCAAAGCCCGTTATGAAACAGCCGTGCTTGGAAAACACTGCGAAGACCTCATCGCCGCTTCCGTTGCGCATTGAGCCCATCTGCTCGCCTTCACCCCACTTCGAGTCAAACGAGTAGTAGCGGTACTGCCACTCAGGGCTGAGGATTGCATCAAGAACGGCCATCGACTGCATTGCTCGCCTAAGCCGATCAATGTCTGGAAGCCGTTTCAGATCGCGAGTCGAGATAGTCATGACTTGCTCACTATACCCATCTGCGGTGGTCCGACACAAAACAGGGGCGACTTGCGTCGCCCCTGTGCGCTATCAACTCTTTGGCCTTTTCTACACGCCCTTGAACTGCGGGGTGCGTTTGCTGTTGAAGGCATTTAAACCTTCCTTGGCGTCCTGGCTGTCGAACAGGGCTTTCTGGAGTTCGCGCTCGAGGGTCAGGCCGGCTTCGAAACTCATTTCCCCGCCGCTCTGGACGCTGCGTTTGATGTTGCCGACGACCTTGGTGGCCTTGTTCGGCAGCGTAAACTGCTTGCAGTAGTCGAGGGCCTGCTCGCGGAAGCTTTTGGCGTCGCCGTCGTAGATGTCGTTGATGATGCCCCAGTCCAGCGCTTCCTCGAAGCTGAACAGGCGGCCGCTGCACATCAGCTCGATGGCCTTGCTCTTTCCTACCATACGCAGCAGGCGCTGGGTGCCGCCCGTGCCCGGCAGCACGCCGAGGTTCACTTCCGGCAGGCCGCAGCGGCCGGCGTCGCGGCGCGCGATGCGAATATCCGCGGCCATGGCGATCTCGAGTCCGCCACCGACCGTGTGCCCGTTGAGCGCGGCGACTACCAGCTTGGGCGACTGCTCCAGGCGCGAGAGGGTTTCGTTTGCATGCAGGCAGAAGAAGTACTTCCAGTGCGGGTTGGATTCCTCGAGCATCTTGATGTTCGCGCCGGCGCAGAAGAACTTTTCGCCTTCACCGGTGATCAGGATGACGCTGACCTCGTCGTCAAAGCGGGCTTCCAGGATCGCGGCGTCCATCTGGCGGAACATCTGGTGGGTGTAGGTGTTGGCCGGCGGGTCGGAAAGCTCGATCATGAGCACGCCCGTTGCGGGGCGGCTGATCTTGACGACTTCCATGCTCTCGCGTTCCTTGTCTACCGACGGTTGCCTGATTGCCATGCGTATCTCCTGTGTCCGCGCTGAATGTTTTCCGAACGCGCGAATATGGCGGGGTTGCGGGTAATTGTCCAGACCGGGTCAGAGCGTGAACTCGAACGCAATCGGGTAGCTGTCGGCATGCCCGGAGTCCCAAGTGCCCTTGCCGCTGATGCCTTCGAGCTTGCCCGTGCCTGAGCCTGCAATGATATGAAAGCGTTCGTGGACAACGCCGTCAGCACCGACGTCGCCCTCGCGCTGAAATACGAAGGTCCCTTCTTTGCCTTTCAATTTGCCCGTGAAGCGTTCCAGACCCACAAAGCTTGCGCCTGCGGGCGTGTAGGCCATCAGGTACTCGGTGTGGCTGGTGCCTTCCAAATCGCCCTCGAAAGTGCGCGCTACGTGGGCCTGCACCATTTTCTGCGGCTCGGTGGTGTACGGCTCTTCCTTCCAACTGGCGATCTTAAAAGTCGCGTTGGCGGTTGGCATGGGCTCTCCTAGACGGCGGTAACGTATCGGAACGGCTCTGCTTTGCAGGCGGGACAGCGTCGCTGTCTGGCGAACTTGGGGCCCTCGGCCTTCATTTTCTTGTCGCAGGCCAGGCATCGGATTTTGACCACTTCGTCCGGGAGAATGGGATTCTCCGGAATCTCACCCGCGCGCGGAGGCTTGGGCGCGCCGCTGTTGCTCTCTTCGAGTTTCTCAAGCGTCATGCGTTTCAGAGTCTGCTCAGAGGCGCGCCCGGAGTCGCTGTCCGCAGCGGGAATGCTGACCGCGCGCCGCGGTGAGAACTCGGCGGCCGGCGGGTCTTCCGCGTCGATGACATCGTCCGGTACAGCTGCCGAGTACGGTTGCACCGGATCGGAACCTGCTTCGAAGGCCGCCCGACGGGCGTCCCGGTGCTTCATGTACTCGGCATCGTCAACCCGCAGAAGAACCGCAGAGTAGATTGCAAAACCCAGCCAAATGACCCAGCTGGCAGGCACGAGTAGGAATGCCCAGAAGTCAACGCTCTCTCCAACACGCTCCGCAAGGTAATACACCGTCACTGCGAACAGGGCAGTAAAGAGCGGCAATGTGGTCATGACCCCACCGACGGCGAGTTTGCCCTTCTTCTCATGAGGCCAATGCAAAACTACGCGAACCCCCGCGGCGAGCATCGCGATACAGATAACGACGACAACACCGGCTACTATCTCAGGCTTGATGGCTGAGCCGGCGCCCGACGAGCCCTTTGTAGTCTGGAGGATGTACAGCAGCGTTTCCATGTGCGTATTAGAACGATTATCGGCGCACAGGAAATGGGCGCTTTCAGGATTTGGCGTGGGCGCGCTCGTGTTCGAGCAGCCATTGCTTGCGTTCCAGCCCGCCGCCGAAGCCAGTCAGTGAGCCGTCGGCGCCGATCACGCGGTGGCAGGGAACAATCACGGCGATCGGGTTGCGACCGTTGGCTGCCCCCACCGCGCGCGAGGCCTTCGGGTTGCCGACTCTTGCCGCAACCTCGCCGTATGAGCTGGTGTGCGCGAACGGGATTTCACGCAGGCGTTGCCAGACTTTGCGCTGGAAGTCCGTACCGCGTGGCGACAGGGGCAGGTCGAACTCGGCGCGCTTGCCCGCGAAGTAGTCGGTCAACTGTTCAACCGCACGGTCCAGCAGTGTGTGCCCACGTTTCGCACCGGGCGCGGGCGCCTTGCTGCCCATGTGCAGCTCAGTAATCCCGGCCTCGTTGCAGGTGATATGCAGGGGCCCGATCGGGCTGTGGATCTCAATGTAGTAGTTCATGCGGATTGCTTTCAAATACTGAAAACGCCGCGTGGCAACAATGAGTTGAAGCGGCGACACAATCTCGCAACCTCCGGACTTCACGACGCGGGATTGCGGGCCGTACATCGTGACAACTGTAGCGCGCCGATTATCATGTCGCCATGGCCCACGACGATGCCGGCTTGAAGCGAGCTTTCGAGCGCCTGCTTCGGCAGCGCAGCGAAGTGTTGAAGCTCATCGAGAAGACCGACCCCGCCAACTGGAAGAAGAACAATTCCGCACCTGTCGACGGCATGATCATGTGTCACGGCTCGTTGTACGAGAACGTGTTCGAACTGGTGAAGGGCGAGTGGGAAGACCTGGAGCGCATTGACGGGCGCGAGCCCATGATCGTTAACGACGAACAGTTCGGCGGCGACCCCGGCACGGAGATGCCGGACTACGCGATCAGTCTGGCCGGGCTGCGCACACGCAACGGCTGCCTGGGCCTGTGGCACCAGAACGAGGCGCGCAAAGCCGCCATGCTGATGGACTTCGACAACCTGGACCTGGACCGCGAGATTGTGTGGAAAATGCCGGCGTTCTGGTTTTCCCTGGGCGGCGAAGAGGCAGGGCTCGATCTCGAAGGCGTAGGCGAGTACAGGCCGGAGGGCCCGCCGGACGCGCCAAAGATGAAGGAAATCCGCGCAACGGTACGGCAGATCATGTGGAACTGGTACAAGCCGCTAACAATCAGCATAGGCGGAATCCGCCACGCGCTGGAGGTGCAGGGGTTCAAGGAAGACACCGCCAGAATCTACCCGCCCGAATCCATGAAACCGGCGTAGGGCACGATCCTGACAACATGAGCCCGGGGCGCAAGCGACGGGTAGGCGCAGGTCGAAACTAACACCTTACTTGCGGCGCTTGCGTGCGCGCTTCTCGACGTTCTTTTCCAGATTGTCGGTATGTGCATCGTTACGAATTTTTCGCCCGTCCTTGTGCCGAATTGCTCCTTCAAAGACGCCAGCCTCCTTGGCCGCATCTTTGATCTTCTGTGACTGCGGCTCCTTCCCGAACAACCCCTTTAACCAATTGGCCATTAGTTCGCTCCGTTCGCATTCCGGCAAACTGACGATACATCCCCAAGGGGCCGATACCCACCCAAACGGTGCGGCCGGTTGTTACCGTCAGAATTTGATCCGTAGCTTTCCCACGTCACAGAACCCAGCAGGGAACAATCTTGCAACCGCATCCTAAATGACGAAGCCCCGACCACTGCGATCTGTCTTCTAGCGAAAACGTCACGCCACATGCCGGGCAGTCGATGAAGTGACCACCAACAATCAAGGCCTTTAGCGCTGAGTGCGTCGATTCGAACAACGGCTTCCGCGTTTCCGTCACTCCTTTGCCGGAGCACCTTGGGCATGAGATCATATTGTAGTAGTGACTGTCGCTGCCGTCTGGCACCTTTCCAAAGCCACGACACTCGCTGCACACTTGCGGAATGAGCGGATTGTGGTCGTTCTCATCATCCAATTTAATCCGGCCAATCGGACTGGGGAGTTCGAGCACACCGGTACGGTGGATGAACTTTGACGCGACTGGGTGGCGAGCAGAAGAGCTGGTAGCCACCCACTCGTGGCGTGAGGTGCGCTCGTCGGAGTTGGCATGTGGCAATGCGCCCTTTCTTACCAAGACCCCCCACGCGACAGTTGACTGGTTGTCCGTAAAACCGCCATCAGCCAACTTGCGGTACTCAGCCTCGAGACCGTGACCAGCTGGGTTTGGAATGGGGTGCTCGCCGCTCTCAAGCAAAGACTCAAGACACCCGGTCAGGTCATTGATCGCGAGGATTGCGCGTGCGCCGAAACCGACGCTCCAGTAGTCGACACAGTGGGCGACAAACTCTCCGTCGTGAACGCGAACAATGAATCGCCGAGTAACGTGCGGCACCACTGGCTGGAATTGCTTCTTCTTCATGAGCCGGCCGCCAGGCTGTCACGTCTTCCAGCTTAGCGCTCAGTTCGATTTCCGTGAAGTGGCGAACCCGCATGCGATAATTTGGAGTTCTCACTCCCACCAAGCCGGCCAATCGGGCATTTTACAACTGCACCCAGACGCTTTTGGTTTGGGTCATGTTGGCCAGGCCTTGCAGCCCCATTTCGCGCCCATAGCCGCTGAACTTGTAGCCGCCGTAGGGCACCGCTGAGTCATACCAGTTGTAGCAATTGACCCAGATGCTGCCGGCCTTCACCGCCTTGGCGTACTTGTGGGCCTTGCTGACGTCGCGCGTCCAGACCCCCGCCGCCAGGCCGTACTCGCTGCTGTTGGCCTTTGCTACCAGGTCGTCAAAGTCGCCGAACTTCTGGACGGCCAACACCGGTCCGAAAATCTCTTCCTTCACGATGGTCATTTCAGACGTGCAGTCGGCGAACACGGTCGGCGCGACATAGTAGCCCTTGTCGCCCATGCGCTCGCCGCCGGCGACCAGCTTGGCGCCTTCCTTCTTGCCCTTCTCGATGTAGCCCATGGTCGTGTCGAACTGGGACTTGTTGTTCTGCGGGCCGTAGCGGCAGTCGTCGTCGAGCGGGTTGGCATGCGTCATCTTGTTCGCGCGCGCGGCCAGTTTCTCGACCGTTTCGTCGTACACCTTTTCCTCTACCAGCAAGCGCGAGCCTGCGGTGCAAACTTCACCCTTGTTGTAGAAGATCGCAGCCTGGGCGCCCTTGACGGCCATGTCGAGGTCCGAGTCGGCGAAGATCACGTTGGGCGACTTGCCACCCAACTCCATGGTCAGCTTCTTCAGTGTCGGCGCGGCATCCTTGATCATCTTGACGCCCACGGACGTACTGCCAGTCAAGCTGATCGCAGCGATATCCGGGTGCTCGACAATTGCCTGCCCGATCTCGCTGCCCTTACCGTTCAGCACTGCAACAATACCTGCCGGCACTTTCGAAGCTGCAATGCACTCGGCCAGCAGCATCGCCGTCAGCGGCGTCGGGCTTGCGGGCTTGAGAATCACCGCGTTGCCGGCAGCAATAGCGGGCGCGATCTTGCGCGCGGCCATCAGCAGCGGGAAGTTCCAGGGCGTGATGCCCGCGACGATGCCCAGTGGCTCACGCAGTGTGTAGACGAACAGGTTGTCGTTCACCGGAATGGTTTCGCCTTGCAGCGAGCGCAGCACGCCTGCGAAATACTTGAAGTGATCGGCGGCCATGGGCACGTCGATGCTGTAGCACTCGCGGTACGGTTTGCCGCTGTCCATGGCCTCGAGCGCCGCGAACTCGTGACGACGCTTCATGATTTCGTCGCCGATTTTCCAGATTGCCGACGCGCGCTTGGCGGGTGGCGCGGCGCCCCACTCGGGCTGGGACCTCTTCGCGGCCTCGATGGCGGCGTCCAGGTCAGCTTTGCCGGCCATGGCGATCGGCGCGATCACGTCTTCCGTGGCCGGGTTGATGTTGTCGAACGTGCGCTTGTCGGCGGCGTCAACGAACTCGCCGTTGATGAACAGTTTCGTCGGGAATTCCTTCGGGACTTCTACGAGTGCCATGGCGACTTTCCGGTTTCAGGTTTCAGGGGCAGATTAGTGAACGCCGAATCGGTTTGGAACCCTCAGCGACGCAATGGCCGTATATCTGGAGAACCAGTTGTGCCACCTAGACTTCGCTGGCGCGCTCAGCGATGGTTTTGGCGAGTACGCGGCGGAAGTAGCGGGGCTCCACGGGTTTGCGTTCGATAGTCTTGGCGTCTTCGATCTCCGCGAGCTGGCGCCAGGCGTGCATGGCAATGCTTCCGGGTTTGATCTCGAATTCGACCTTGTCGACAAACAGGTTCTCGTGGGTGAACCTGTCTTCGTACGGTTTCACGCCACTGCCGAAGATGATTGCCTGGTGCGCGGCCTGTTCGTGCAGTTTCTCCGGCGCGACCAGCATGTCGTCACTGGCGCGCACCATCCTGCCGTCAGCATACACAAAGCGCGCGGTCATGACTTCGTCGCGGCGGGCGTCGAGGCAGGGCCAGAGTTCCCGCCTGAGCGAAACGTCGAAGTCTTCGCGTGAAACGTACTGCATCACCATGGCGTCAAAAGCGGGCACGCCTATTACCGGGCGGTCGAGCGCGAAACCAAGTGCTGCTGCTGTGGCCAGCCCGATGCGCAGGCCGGTGTAACTACCGGGCCCGCAATTTACGGCAATCACGTCAATCTGGTCGCGGGAGATGGCGGCGTCAATACAGGTTTTGTCGACGCACTTCATCAATTCGGCACCGTGGCGGCGCGGGCCGGAAACTTCGGCCTGGTTGTCCAACTCGCCATTGAGGAACACGGCGGCCCCACCGCCGTCGCCTGATGTTTCGATTGCCAGGATAATCCCGTTCACTTCAGCCCCAGGTCCTTGCGCGCCGCGCTTGCAAGCTTAGTGGACAGGCTGTCCAGCGTCTCATCGTCCTGGGCCTCCACCATGATGCGCAGCAGCGGCTCCGTGCCCGAGTACCGAACATTCACACGCCCCCGGTCACCGATGGTGCTCTCGATTTCCTTCTGCGTCTTCGTGAGGTTCTTGAGCGTCTTCAGCGCAGGCTTGCTCTCCGTGCGCAGGTTGGTGATGCGTTGCGGGAATTTCGTAACCGGCGCGCTGAGTTCGCTGAGCGGTTTGCCGGTGTCGAGCATGACTTCGATGATACGCAGGGCCGTGTACAGCCCGTCGCCCGCCAGATGCCCTTCGTCGGCAATGATGATGTGACCGCTCTGTTCGCCGCCCAAGACGGCGCCGTGTCTGGTCATGGCCTCCAGAACGTACTTGTCTCCCACGTCCGTGCGAATCAGCTTGATGCCGAGCGCGCCAAGTGCGCGTTCCAGCCCAAGATTCGCCATGGTGGTGCTGACGACCGTGTCGTTCTTCAGCACGCCGCGCGCCTTCATGTCCGCCGCAAGCAGCAGCAGCATGTAGTCGCCATCGCGGATCGCGCCCGTTTCATCGATCAGCACGCAGCGGTCGCCGTCGCCGTCGAAGCAGATGCCGACATCCGCGTTGAGTTGCCGCACGGCGCCGGCACATCCCTCCGGGTGCAGACTGCCGCAATCCTTGTTGATCAGCACATGCGAGTCCGGGTTGCTTGGCGAGGCCGCGTTCATGAAGTAGACGTCCAGTGCGTTGCCCGCGGCCTCACCACCAGCCTTCATGCTGGAGCCAACGCGATATTCCGGCGTTGTCTTGCCGAAGGCCAGGCTGTGGGCCAATGCGCTGAACAGTTGCAGGTCAACGCTGCGCGCGCCGTATGCGGCGTCAACGACAGCGGCGAGGGGGCGTTTTTTCAGGCTGGCGAAACTCTTGCGGAAGGTCTTGAGAATATAGTCTTCGTAGTGGCGCTCACGACCAAGTTCCAGCCAGCCGAAGCGTTCACCCCGGCCTTTGGCTACGCCTGTCGCTTTGCCGCTCAGCACCGCGAGTTCCAGGCGCTTTTCAGTCGCCTCCGGCAGTTTGCGCCCGTCGGCGCCGAAAATCTTGATGCCGTTGTCCTGGGCCGGGTTGTGGCTGGCGGTGACGGAAATCCCGGCGGCGAAGGGCCCGTGCCCGGTGAGGAACGCGACTTCCGGGGTGCTCATCATGCCCGGCCAGTGTACGTCACAACACTCGGCGATCAGCCCTGAGGCCAGAGCTGTGCCAACCATGTCGGCGCTGGGGCGCGGATCGACACCCAGCAGTACTCGCGGTCGAGCCTGCCCTTCCGCCTGTTCCGTGAGATAGCGACCAAGTGCGCGCCCGACCGCCAGAATGTGCTCCGGCGTAAGGGGCCCGCTGCCCGCGCGTGCGCGAATGCCGTCCGTTCCGAACAGTGACTCCAGCGGGTTGATCTTCCCGGCCTCGGTTTTCGACGCTCGCGTGGAAGCCTTCTTCGCGCGTGCCGTGGCGGCCCTTCTGTCAGCGCGCTTGATGACCTTGCCATTGGCGCGGGTGCTTGCAGGGGCTGCCTTCGTTGGCTTTTTCGCTGCCTTTTTCGCAGCGGGCTTGCCTCGCCCGGGCACCGGTTTTTTTGCCCTGGCGGTCTTGCTGGTTGCTCGTTTTGCCACGTCGGATCTCCTCACAGGAGTTTGCGTGTGGCGCCGTTGAGAATCAAGCGACCCTATGGATGTTCCGCCTGTCGCATCGGGCGCGAAGCGGGAACCTTTACGATCCACTCGTCGGGCGCGACTTCGAACTCGGCGTCACTTTCGACACAGGTAATCAGCCCGATCCTCACGTCGGCCCGCAGGGCCTCAAGCTTTTCCGGCACCCCGAGCCCGCCCGCGCTGTGGAAAGCACCGTTGATGTGCAGCACCAGACCGTCCGGGTTGCCATCCAGCCATTTTGTGATGCTCTCGGCCATCGTGTCGTCCTTGATGCACTGGGCCGCGTACATGCGCTCGAGGCTGTCGCTGTGACCGCCCATGCCCCCCATCGCACCCATGAATTTTTCTTTGTAGGCGCCCGGCGGCGTTCTGATTTCGGCCGCGGACCAGGACTTCTCTTCTTCGCTGAAGTCTTCAAACGACTCCACGCCCTGCTTGAAGATGCGACTGGCCAGCGGGCGCGGAATGTTGCCGGCGATCACCGGAATCTTGTTGGCCTTGCAGAACTCAACCAGCGGGCGGTAATCCGCGTAGTTTGGCCAGGGGCGGGACTTCTTTAGAAACTCCGCCTCGTCTATCGCACCGGCAAGGTAGGCATCCAGATGCGCCTGCACGTCGCGCTCAAACTGCTCTGTCGAAAGGGCCAGCGGGCGCCCCTGCGCGTGCAGATAGCGCAGTACCTCAAGCTGCGTGCGGTGCGCGCCCGGGTTGCCATGCAGTTCGCCCACACAGACCACATTGCGCCCGGCGACGGCCTGGCTGATCATCTCACCGACGGGCCCCCAGACGCGGATGTCACCTTTGGCGTTTTCCAGCCCGGCCTGCGGCGCGCGAAGCTGTCGCCAGGCGTCGGCAACGCGTTCATTCAGCCCGTCAAAGGCGCTGACTCCGCGCAGCACCCGGGCGCTTGGGCCCCAGGGGCCCAGGCGCTTTACCAGAAGCTCTTCCTCACGCCGGAACTCGGCATCGCCGCGCGGGTGCAACAGCACGTCCACCCCCACCGACCGGGCGCCTTTGTCAATTTGCGGCAGGTCATCCACTGGCGGATCGATCAGCACAACTCCGTCCACCAGCCCGTACTTATCCCCGGCGATGCGCAGCGCCATGCCGCAGGTCTCCATCACCCCCACCAGCACGATGCGCGTGTGCCGCGGCGAAACCAGCCCGTCGTCGGCCTTGGCGTCAAACAGCCCGAGGGCGCTCGCGGCTTCCCACAGGGCCCAACGCCCGCTGATAACGCCCGCGGTCTCGCGCTCAAGGGCGTCGCCATCAAGGCGTTCGGGGCGGATCACGGCGACGCTGGTGGTGTCGTCGCAACCGGATGCCAGCGCGTTCAACAGTTCGGTCTGGCCGACCTCGCCCATTCCCAGCGGCGATCCCGGCAGCCCGACCCAGAACTCGCGAGAATATTCAGCGCGCTTGAGCTGGTAGCCGACCTCGAGTTTGTACTCGCTGTCCTTCGACTCCGTTTCCCGTTCGTCAGCCAGCACAAGCAGCGGGGTCGCGAACAGCAGGACGGGCAATATCAATAACATGCGCATGGGTTTCTCCGTTCGCGCATTCTGCCACAGGGCGCGCAAATGCAAACCGCCTGCCGAAGCAGGACGGTCAATGAAAGCACTGCGCTGTTACTGGCGCCCGAAAGGCACGAACTCGCGCACAACTTCGCCCTGTACTTCAAACAGCGCGCCGTTGTTCATGAGTTGCACCACGCGCCCCATGCGCCCGCCCGGCAGCGGAAAGTCAAAGTCCGGGCCATCCAGCTTGAAGATGCGCCTGCCCATTTCACCGTTCAGAATCAGCGTGTCGGTGTAAATCACCGTGCCGCCCGGCAGCGTCTCATCGCTGGAACGCACATCGTCCAGGCGCCCGCCCAGTCCGCGACCGGCGGCTGCCGCCCACACCACGGCCTCGTTCAATTCCTCCGCCGGCAGGCTGCGCCCTTCAAGGCGCGTCGGGCTTGCCGCGTTCAGGGCGACCAGATTGTGCGCCAATTCGGCGTTGCGCAGGGGCACGACTTCGTCGCCGCTCACAACGCGGGCCTGTCCTTCCAGCACGGCAATTTCAAGCGCCCACTCCTCGTTGGGAATGACGCGCCCGCCGCGCGGGGCGTACGTCAGCGTTTGACGGTCGCCGGCGAATTTTACGCCGAACCGCGTCGCCGCCTCCACGAAGCTGTCCAGGAACTCGTCCCCGCTCAGTTCGCTGCCGTAGAACGTAACGCGCATACGGCGGATGTTTTCCGGCACATCCGAGATATCAAGTTCCAGGCCGTACACTTGCTCGCCCAGCGCCGCGACATCAGCGATTGTCATGCGCTGCACCTCAACCAGCGAGCCATCGCCGGTAATGTTCGCGTAGGCGCGATCATAAGAGACGGCCAACATGCCGCCTTTTTCCACCTGTACTTCATTGCCCGCCACGCCCACGTTCGCCGCGTGCCCCGTGGCAGTCAGAACCACACGCCCCCGCTCCACTTCAAAGCGCGGCGGCGCATACTTGCCTGTGCTGTACACCCGGACGGCCGAGGCGCCGTCCAGCAGCAACTCGCCTGTCGGGTAGGTAATGGTGCGCGGACGCCCGGCGCGTGATTCCACCAGGTCGCCGTCTTCAATGAACTTGCCATCCACCCGCGCGACCGTGGGTTTCAGATCAACGCCCGGCGTGTACATGACGGCGACACCCAGCACGAACACGATTGCCGCCACCGCCGCCACACGCGGCAGCGTGGAGCGCAGCAGCCAGTTGACACGAATAACGGCCCCGGCGGGCTCGTCCGCTTCTTCTACTATGGCGGGCTGCAATTCCGCGGCTTGCTTTAGCAGCGACTGCACGACTGCATCGCGCACGTCTTCACAGGGCACGGCAAGCAGGGCGGCCCGGGTGTTCTCCAGCAGGGCGCGGTCCACTTGCAGGTCCGCGTCCGTGGCGAGGCGAGCCTCAAGTTCACGCGCGTCGTCGGCCGGAAGGTCTCCCAGCACCAGAGCTATCAGTTTTTCCCGTTCGTCGTTCATCGGGGTCTCCGGTATATGAAACGCACCGGGCGTAATTTCGTTGGCCAATCAGACGTTCGGCGCTGCGGGCCGTCCCGCACTGTCGGGCGCGACCGTGCGTCTACTTTAATCCCTTGCGCTCCAGGTGCCGGGCCAGGGTGTTTACCGCCTCGTGTACCCAGTACTTCACGGTGCCTTCGGGGCTTGCCAGCACCTCCGCGATCTCGGCATAGGGCATGTCATCGTACATGCGCAGCACAAGCGCCTCGCGCTGGTTGTCGGGCAGTTGCGTGACGGCCTGGCGCACCTCTTCCACCAGTTCACGCGAGATCAGAATTTCGCCGCTTTCCGGGTCCGTCCCTTGCAGCAGCCCGGCGAAGCTCCGGTCATCGCCCAGAGGCGACGCGTCAATGCTGACGTGCTGGCGCAGCCCTTCACGCTTGAAGTAATCCAGGCACAAATTCCGCGCGATCTGCAGACACCAGGTCGTGAACTTGGCGCGCGGGGTGTAGGTGTGCGCGTTTTTGATCACGCGCAGGAAGGTCTCCTGAAATATGTCCTCGGCGGATTCGGCCTTGCCGACCATCTTGTAGACGAAGTTATAGACCTGGCGGCGGTGACGCTGGACCAGCGCCTCGAAAGCTTCAGTGCTTTTCTTCTTTACATACAGCTTCAGCAGATCGAAGTCCGTGCGGTCGTCCGGGTGCTTCTTTTCAATCGAGCGCAACTCGGTGGGCGTGGCGTGGCGGGCCGTCGGGCGCGGCACCTTTTCGGTCTGCTGCTCGCTGATTTTTCGCGCCAACTGTTCGCCCGTTTTGATTGCCGTCATCTTAGGTTGATTAATCGGATCGCTACTGGTGTTTTCGCAAGCGCGCCCGGCGGGTCAACGGCCAAGGCCGCGTGGTTATACGCGCGGCGAACGGGATGGTTGTAGTGACTTATGGCGCGCCCGTTTCCCCATACGCGGCGTATGATTACCACCAAGGCTTGATTTCAGGGCTTCCAAAGCTCACTTGGCGATAAGAATATGGCGCGATTGGCGTTTGAATCGGTCTTGGCGTTCGATTCTGTCAGATTTCCTTACACTTTCTTGCCTGGAAGTTTGACATATCAAACACGGCGTGTAATATTCTCAGAACACAACACGGCCAAATGGGGAACCACTATGAGGTATCCACGCACGCGCATCGCCCGCAAAGGCAGCATCCTGGCCACGGCGATGCTTTTCTTTGTACTGGTCACGGTCGCCGGCACGGCGATCCTTTCCATGTCCACGATCCAGCGCATCAAAACCGTGCGAAACGGTATCGACGTGCGCCTGATGATCGCGGCCGAGGCGGGCATCGAGTCCGTGCGGGGACGGTTCACGCTGGTGGAAGGCGTACAGGATGACTGGAACTGGCTGAACAACGCGACTTGGACGAACGTGGACACGGTGACGGTAAACGGCATCAACGTCACGATCGACGCCATGTTGTGGGGCGGGCCATCGGTGCCGACAGCGCGCCTGCGCTCCTACGCAACGGCCAGCGGCAAGACCCGATTCGTCGAGTACCTGATCAAGGTCGCTTCGTTCAGTGATTACGCGGTGTTTACCAGCTCGGGCGGCACGCTTGGTCAGGACTACAAATTGGTTGGCAACTACTTTGCCGACGGCAACCTCAGTATTCCGAACACGGGCGCCCAGATGTTCGGGCGCGTGCAGCTTACGGGTACCATCAACCAGACGAACGGCGAGCCCCAAAGCTACACATTCCCCGTTCAAAACCCGGAGCCCCTGTCCGGAAACATCCCGTTTCCGAACAACGCCTACCAATGGAATCTGCTGGTGGACAAGGCGGACACGACAGGGCTTGTTTACGGGGAAAACACGCTCGAGATTATTTTCAACGGCACGAACATGACACGCTGGTTCGTGCGGCGACGGGCGACGGGCGCCGGCAACGGCACCGTGCCCGGCAGCGCCGGCGCGATCGACGACTCCACCAACAGTTGGATCAGCCCTCACGACGGAACCATCGACTATTCAAACTCCTCGGCCACAAATCAGCGCCTGGTGAATGCCGACTACGAGTTTGTCTCCGAAACAGTACCCATTCCCAACGAAGGCGTGATTTACATCCGCAGCGGACCGGCGCGTCTGGCGCAGGCCTCGGACCCGAATAAGGATGCCCTCGGCGGCGGAACCACGAACAACTTCACCCAGGCGACCGGTTCAAGCAGCGTCAACTCAACAACCAGCCCGTACGGCGCCAGCACATTCATCAATAACAGAGTGATTTTCACAAGTTCGGTTAGCGGCACCTATGAGCCGATCCTGGTGATGAGCGGCAGACTCGCCTCAACCCGTGTGTCAATCGCCTGTGACCACAAGATCGTTGTCAAACAGCCGATTATCTATGACTCCCTGCTGAATGATCCGACACTGCGCCGTTTCTACGACGACGCAAGCCACGTAACCGGCAAGCAGAGTCAGGCCGCGTTGAACATACCGGAAATGCTTGGCGTCATGTCGCGGGATGACATCACACCGGCGGTCACCTGGTGGCGCGATGTGGACTCCAACTTCGGAGGTGGCGGAGTCACAACGGGCGCAGGTGAAATCATCACGACAGCGCACTACCCGACCGATACATACTGCATGGACGGGGTTTACTTGGCGCTGGGTGAGACGTCGCCGCGCCGCCACTACAATTTTTCCCCAGGCAACGGTCCCCGCGGTGAAATGTGGTTCCACGGCGGACTGATTGGGCAGACCGGTTACGGCGGCGGCAACGGCAACACGTTCTACCGGCGTAACTACGACTGGGACTACCGCATGGCCCTTACCATGCCCCCGTACTTCCTGAACGCCTACAACACCTCGGCCACCTTTGTGCCGGGCACATGGCGAACGTGGGAAAGCTAGACGCTCACCGGGCCGCCTTCGGGCGGCCCGTTTTTTTTGTCCGCAAGCCTTGGGCGCAGCATCGGCTCTCAGCCCGCCGGGCATCCTCGCGGCGCGTGCAAGTACAGCTCTGCTGGCCTAATCAAACAGGATCACCACGTCCACGCGCCCGGCCTTGAGCTGGATGTCGCGCAACTGCCCGCTGAAGCCGTCCAGTTGCTTCTGGATTTCCTCAAGCCCCGTATGGATTTTCAGCACCTCGTCCATGGTCTGGGCTGTCTCCAGCAACTTCATCAGGCGGGCTTTCACGGCGTTGCCCGACTCGATGCGCGCCTCGGTTGAGAAATACTCGCCCGTGCGGTCCCAGGCGCTGAAGTCAAACTCGTCCATTTCCCAGCCGGCGGTGTTCTCGATGGTTTCAAGCAGCATTTCCAGCTTCGCGGACGGCATCTTGAACGTCACGGAATGGCTGTTGAAGGCCATCACCGTCGCGTCGAAGGTCGGCGCGAGGCGGCGCAGGCGCTTGGACGCTTCCATTTCTTCGCCCGCATCCACCCGAATCCAGCCTGCGCGTTCAATACGAAGGTCGGCGCCCTCGAGCGGCGCTTCCGTGAATCGCCCGCGGATATCCTGGTTGAAGTTAATGCCGGGGTCAGCCCGCCTGGAGGCGCTGCTGTCTTCAACGTCCATGTTGGCCTGCGCAGGAACCTGCGCGGGCCCCCCACTGGACGCGGTGGTCGCGCAACCCATTCCGGACAACGCCAGCACAGTACACATCAGCAGCTTTCGCATGCCTTCTCCTTGGTACGAATATCGGGGTCGGGGATTAAGTCCCCGAGTCTAGCATTCGGGTTCAGGTTTTCGCGGACGTTTGTCGCAAGCTAAAGTGCGCGCCGGCATGAACTCAACCGATCAGCCACTGCACCGCCCGCGCCGACCGTCCCTGCTGGCGGGCGCGGCGGCCGTTGCCGGGTGCGGGCTGGCAAGCCTGCTGACGCCTTCCGCATGGGGCAGCTACGCCTGCTTCGGGTGCGGGATCGCACTTTCCCTGCTGGCACTGCTATGGAATCACAGACGCGCGCTGAGGGCGGGCGCACTGGGCGCATTCGCGGGCGTGGCGCTACTGTTCCTGGGCTACGCAGGGTTGGCCCGCCAGACCGCACCGACGCACCTGAGTGGCCTGTTTCCCGAAGGCGCCGACCTGGTGCGCGTGGAAGGGACGGTGGTCGAAGGCGGCGACTACATGCTGCGCGATCCGGGTGCCTTCGAGTATCCCGAGAGCCCCCAGCCCGAAGCAGACTTCCCCGTCGGCGCTGACCCCCGCCGCAACGTGTCCTGGCTGATTCGCGTGGAACGCCTGCCGGACATGGGCGTGCCCGCAACCGGGCTGGTGAAAATCTACGCGCCTCCCGGCACGGACCTGCCCCTGAACGCGCGGGTGAGCGCCATTGGCAAGCTCAGTCGCCCGCGCCGCGCGGGAAACCCCGGCGAGTTCGACAGCCGGGCCCGCTACGCCAACCGGGGGATTTCGCACACCCTGACCGTGAAGGACGCCGCACAGATCGTGATTGTCGATGCGCCCGCCGCCCTTGACCCCCGCGCCCTCGCGCCCTGGGTACACAAGAAGTTCCATGCGCTGATCGGCTCGCGGATGCCGCGTGAGCGGGCCGCGATTCTGGGCGCCACGCTGCTGGGCGAGCGCGGCAACCTGACCCGCGAACAGCGCGCAAAGTTCGTGCGCTCCGGGACGGTTCATTTGCTGGTTGTCAGCGGGCTGCATGTCGGGCTGCTGGCCGGCGCGGTCGTGCTGGTGCTGCGGATGCTCGGGGCTGATCCCCGCAAGGCCTGGGCGGCCGCTGCGGTCGTGACGCTGGGCTATCTGTTTGTGACGGGCATCCAGCCCAGCGTGTTGCGCGCGACCTCCATGGTCGTGATTTACGCGATGGGGAAAGTGCTGCTGCGGCGCCCGGACCCGCTGAACGTGCTGGGCGCGAGCGCGCTGGTTTCGCTGGCATTCAACCCGCGCGACGTGGCGGAGCTGGGCTTTCAGCTAAGTTATCTGGCGGTGCTGGGCATACTCGTGATTGCGCCGGCCCTGCGCCTGCGCGGGACACTGACAGATTCCGAGCGCCTGGCACGCCTGCCGCGCGAGCGCATGGCGGACTGGATCGGCGCGTCCGTGCGGATCTCGCTGGCCGTCGGGCTTGTCACGTGGCCTTTGCTGGCGCACAGTGTGCATGTTATCAGCCCGATCATGCTGGTAACGAACCTGCTGGTGGGCCCGCTGCTGACGGCCATGCTGGCTGTGGCGCTGCTGTCGCCCCTGGCCGTGATTCCGCTTGCCGGGCGGGCAATCGCGTGGCTGCTGTCGATGCTGGCCGGGCTTCTGGACCTGACGGCGACCACGTTTGCCGCGATTCCCTACGGGCATCTATTTCTGCCGTCACCGCCGGTCTGGTGGCTGGCCGGCTACTATGTGTGCCTTGCGGCGGTTGTGCTGGCGCCGCGATTCGCCTTTCCCCGAGTGCTCGGCGCGGCGGCGTGGCTTGTGTGGCTGGCGCTGTTGCCGACGTTGTCACTTGCGAACGCGGATGAGCCCGGTCCGGTGCGCGTAACGGCGCTGGATGTCGGTCAGGGGCAGTGCGTTGTGCTGGAGGTGCCGGCCGGCCCGTGCGTGGTGCTGGATTGTGGCAGCACCAGCATCGGCGGCGTCGGCGAGCGCATTCTGGCGCCGTACCTGTGGGAACGCGGGCGACGAGTAATTGACGTGCTGCTGATCAGCCACGCCGACGCCGACCACGTAAACGGCTTGCCGCAACTGTTTGAGCGCTTCGATGTCAGTCGGGTTTACGTGTCAGAGGTTTTCGACGACGACGACACCGGCGCCGCGTTGCTGGCGTGGCTGGAAGCCCGCACGGACGTTCACATCCTGCGCCGCGGCGACCGCCTGCAAATCGCTGACGGGCTGTCCCTGCGCTGCCTGTGGCCTGACGCCGACTACGCTCGCGCGCTGATGCACGAGCCCGCGCGCCGCAACGAAGCCGGGCTGGTGCTGGAACTTGCGGCCGGTGAGCGCCGTGTACTGCTGCCCTCGGACGTTGAAACCACCGGTCTGGCGGGCGTGCTGCCCCATGTTGGGCGCGCGGACGTACTGTTCGCGCCGCACCAGGGGAGTCGCGTTGACGGGCTGGATTCGATCCTGCGCCGCCTGCAACCGGCGCATGTGGTGCTGTCGGCCCGTGACTCATTCCCGGCACCGGAGTCGGTTGCAAGCTATGAACGGACCTCGACCGTCTGGCGTACCTGGCGCGATGGGGCCGTCAGCATTGAGATCACCGCCGATGGCCAACTGGACGTACGCGGCTACATCGGGCCCGATTAACCTGAATCATCCGGACGAGCGGCGCGTTATACGTGGAAGGATTCACATGGCCGCGGACCTGCGCGTGGATTCCCGGCTTCATGCCATGCGCTGCAACACCGCGACGCCGAGCTTGCCTAGCAAGCAGCGGCGGCGGGCGCGGAATGCCTACGCCGCGACTTCGAAATACTTGCCCATGCCGCGCAGCTTCTGGTAGCGCCGCTCCATCAGGTCATCGACCGTCAGCGCCCGTAGCTCGTTGAGGTGTTTCAGCAGGTGCGCCCGCACGGTGTCGAACGTCCTGCGCGGGTCGCGGTGCGCGCCGCCAAACGGCTCCGGCACGATCTCGTCCATGATGCCCAGTTCCAGCAGGTCGTTCGGCGTCAGGCGCAGCACGCGTGCGGCGTCGCTGGCTTTCTTGGCGTCGTGCCACAGGATCGCCGCACAGCCTTCCGGGCTGATCACACTGTAGTAGGCGTTTTCCATGATCAGGTAGCGGTCGCCGACGCCGATGCCCAGGGCGCCGCCGCTGCCGCCTTCGCCAATTGTCAGCGTAATGATCGGCACGCGCAGCCCGGACATCTCGCGGATGGCCTCCGCGATGGCCTGGCTTTGCCCGCGCTCCTCAGCCTCGATCCCCGGATACGCCCCCGGAGTGTTAATGAAACTGATGATGGGCAGGTTGAACTTTTGCGCGATCTGCATCTTGCGCAGGGCCTTGCGGTAGCCCTCGGGGTGTGCGCAGCCGAAGTTGCAGCGCAGACGCTCCTGCAGGGTCTTGCCCTTGCGGTGCCCCATGACCATGCATTTGATGCCCTCAAACGTGGCAAAGCCTGTGAGGATCGCCGGGTCATCCATGTAGGAGCGGTCGCCGTGCAGTTCCTGGAAGTCGTCGAACAGGGTGCTGATGTAATCGCTGGTGAGCGGACGGTTGGGATGGCGGGAAAGCTGCACGCGGTCCCACGGGTCAAGGTTGCCGAAAACGGCATCCATCAGTTTCTTGAGGTCCTTCTCAAGCTCGCTGATTTCGGACTCGATGGATTTGATGTCGTCCTCGTTGCCGGCATTGGCGAGGTCCATGCGTCGCCCGTCGATCTTCATTTCAAGCTCAACGATCGGGCGCTCGAACTCGGGCACATTCAGGCGATCTACACCGCTCATGTTCGTCTCCTGTCCACGCGCCAAGCCTACTTAGCGGGCGCTGTTGCGCCACTGTCAGAACCGTCACCACGCCGGATGCCTGTCGGGCACTCCCGATCACGGACTACACACGGCCCGTTGTGGTGCTATTCTTCCGCGCAATCGGACCACGGGGATTGTCATGTCAGATATCGAAATGCGGATGCCCAAGATGGGCGAGTCCATTGCCGAAGCAACCATCGTACGCTGGGTAAAGAACGTCGGCGACTCCGTCAAGAAGGACGAGACGGTACTCGAGATCTCGACCGACAAGGTCGACAGCGAAGTGCCCGCGCCGGCCAGCGGCACACTCACCGAGATCCTGTTCCAGGCTGATGACACCGTCGAAGTGGGCGAGGTGATCGCACGCATCGGCGACGGCGGCGCAGCTTCCGGCAAATCCAGCGGTGGCAACAGTCAGGCGGCGAAGGCGGAATCAAAGCCCGAAGCAGCGGCACCGCAGCAGGAAACTGCGACGGTGACGGCGGTTGCCGAGCGCCCGCAGCCCGCACAACACGCGGGCCCTCGCGGCAACACAACAGTGCCGCGCCACGACGGCAAGCGCTTTTACAGCCCGGTTGTAAGGGCAATGGCCAAAGAGCAAGGCGTCAGCCTGGAAGAAGTCGGTGACATGCCCGGCAGCGGCAAAGACGGGCGGGTTACGAAAAAGGACTTTGAAGCCTATCTCGACAACCGCACTGAAACCCCGCCTGACAAAGCGCCCACTGCGGCGCCTGCAGCGGAAGCGCCTGCAAGGTCAGCACTTGGGCAGAAGCGAACACTGGAGCAACTGGGTCTGGCCGGCAAGAACGTCGAAGTGGTCAAGATGAGCACCGTACGCAAGGCCATCGTAAAGGCCATGCGCAACACCATCGACACCGCCGCCCACGTGAACCAGGTACATGAGCTGGACCTGTCGCGCATCGTCAAGTTCCGCGAAGGCATCAAAAAGCGCTTCAAGCAGGAGTACGGGTTCAATCTGACCTACACCAGCTTCTTCATTTACGCCTCGTGCCGCGCGCTTGAGCGCTACCCGATGGTCAACTCAATGATCAATGGCGACGAGATCATCGTGAAGAAGTTCGTGAATTATGGATTTGCCGTCGCGCTTGATTCGGGCGACCTGATCGTACCGAACATCAAGAACTGTCAGGACCTGAATTTGGTCGGCATCGCCCGCGCCGTCGACGACCTCGGCAAGCGCGCCAAGGAAGGCAAACTGACGCCGGACGACACCAGCGCCGGCACATTCACTCTGACAAACGTCGGCAGCTTCGGCCCGATCATGGGGATGCCCCTGATCAACCAGCCGGAAAGCGCCATCATGGGCGCCGGCAAGATCGTCAAGCGCCCGGTGATGGTGACCGAGGATTCCTGGGGCTTCCGTGACATGGTTTACCTGAGCCTGGCCTTTGACCACAGGTTGGTTGACGGCGCGCTGGCCGGTCGCTTCATGATGACCGTAGAGGACGAACTACAGAACTTCGACACCGACGCCACGGGTCTGGAACGCCGCCTGGGCTAAGGGACAGATGCGAAGCGGGGAGTGGCCATAAAGGCCGCTCCCCGCTTGCGTTATAGGCTGGTGGATCGGGTGGGACTCGAACCCACAACCCACGGCTTAAAAGGCCGCTACTCTACCATTGAGCTACCGATCCTCGGGCGAGAGTGTAGTTCTCGACGTGGCCGGTTCCACCCCCGGCTGTTGTCTAACGTGCGGGGGTTGCGGACGTCTTGTGCGCGCGTGAATACCTACTTCATGTCGTCGTCGGGTTTGTCTTCGCCGGGCGATTCCGGTTCGTCGCCGTCGCCATCTTTCGGCGTCTCGGTCGGCTTGACCTCGTCCTTGGGCTTTTCCGCGACATCCTTTTCAAACTCGAAGTGCAGCTCTTCCTGCAACGTCGCCAGGTCCAGGCCCAGTTCGTCGTTCTCGATGTTGCGCCCCACAAACCGATAGACGCAAACCCTGGAGGCCCGCAGCGCCTTCAAGTCCTCGGCGCCGTCGGCGATCGCGCGAACCGTTTCGGGCAGCTTGATGTAGCTGACCTCACGATTCTTCTGCTGGCGAAAGTCCGCGGCCTGCTCCGGCGTGTCGATACCGAAATGACGGCTCTTGGTCAGGTCAATGGAGTCGCGCGTAACCACAAACAGCTCCAGGTTGAACGCGCCGCGCTTGTCGTAAATCTTGTACGGATACACCGGGCGCGGCGTCTTGAAGCTGATGTGCAACGGCTTCAGGGTGCCGTCCGGCGGCAGCCCGCCCTTGGCCGTCGCCTTGACTGCCAGCCAGCAATAGTTGTTCTGGTTGTACCAGCGCAGCACGCGTTCATCGAACTCACCAAAGCCGTTGCTCTTGAACCAGTCGCTCAGTTCCTTTTCGCCGCTCTTGATGGGCTGGATCGTGTAGTCACCGACATCCACCACTTCGTACATCTTCACGTCGGCGGTCTCCGAGCCGTCTGAAATCACCGGCCCGTCATCCACATCGCTGCCGCCTTCGGGCTCCGGCACACGGGAAACCACTTTGGCGAACTCGTCCATGTCGTCAAACAGATCCGCATCGACGGCTGCATACCTGTCGGGCAGGGTGGGCAGAGGCACAACCCAGGCGATTTCGTCAAAGTTCTTCAGCAGGCCTGCATCGTTGTACTCATCGCCGGCGAGGGTCGAAGTGGCAATCGTCCAGCCCGGCTGCAGCACCAGTTCTTCGCGCCCGTTATCCCAGAACACAAGCCCCCGCTGGGCGCCCGTATCAACGTAGCCCTTGAATCCGGGCGGACCGTGCAGCCCGGCATCGTTGCGTACCGGCACAAACGCCAGCCCGATGGCACAGAGCACCGGCAGCACGAGTTTGTTCATGTCAGGCTCCTCGAAGACGAGTTCACGTCGAGCAGTGAGGTCCTCCGCAGTATAGTTCGCCACGAACAATTTTTCTTGAGTGACTTTCGTCCCTCCCGGCTCCTGTCAGCAGCGCGCGATCGGCACGCCCCCACCCGCGAAACCACGCCTGCGGGCGTCTGTTTTGCCGGCCTGGACGCCGGATTTCGCGTTTCCCTGCACGCGTGGCCAACGCGCAACACCGGGCCCGAGCCCCGGTTCGGCACAGTTTCAGATGCCCCGCGGCTACACCGACTTCAGGCGTTTTGCC
>JAIOJA010000022.1 GCA_019912315.1 Planctomycetota bacterium | reverse complement strand
CGGACGGCCCTTGCCGTCGGCCCGCCGCACGGGAACGGGAATGAGGGGCTCCAGAAGGGCCCATTGCGCGTCAGTAAGTTCCATGCTGACTGTATCGGCAAGCGTTAAGCGCCTACTTCAACGTTTTAGATACTGCTTCTACTGTCGGATGTTCCGGCTGTTCCAATGCCCCCAATGCGGTACTTCTTGGTTACGCCTGTATCCCTTGATCGTCGATAGGCGTCTTCCGCCCACACCCTCCGGAGCACTCTTTCAAACTCTTCGCCAGTTGGAAGTTCAATTCTCGGCAAACTCCAAAGTCCTGTAGTATCCGTACTGGTGACTGGCGAGGAGCCGACGTAGTCCTGCAGGTTCCATACTGGGCTCGACGCTTGGTCCGGAGACGTCCATCGGCCTTGTAGTATGTCGTACACCCGGTTTATGTGCTCCCTACGAAATTAACGTCGCTTTTGAGCTCCTAATGGGTGGAGTAAATCGCCTCCTCCGGACAACAAGATAACCACAGTCAATTAAGGCACGGCTGATCGCGACGCGGTCGATTGCGGACTGGTCATCGTGTCCCAACTCCAGCACCGGTATCCAGCCTTTCTCTCTTCGCACGTCCGCCTCGTATCGGCGGTACAGCTCTTCAAACTTTGAGCGGTCTTGCTCAGCTACTTTCCAGCGCCGTCGCCACAGTTCGGCAGGCGTCGGCTGCTGCCAGCCTCCCGGACGGGCCGTGTCGTTGGCCTGGCAGCGAGCGGCCTCGATGTCGTCGCAGGTCCACTCGCCGGGTCTGTCGTTGCGGGCACTCTCGAAGTGCGCCCTGGTCTTCAACGACCCGATGCCCGCTTCGCATGCGCCATTGTAGCGAGGTGTGCCTGGCGGGGAGAACAACTGAATCACTTTCTGTTCCGCCAGCCACTTCTTGACCTCGCAGCCGCGCAGTCCGCTACCGTTGTCGCTCTTGATTACCAGTGGTCTGCCGTGCCACGTAACAAGGGCTTTCAGGGCATCCAGCACGGTCTGCTGATCTTCACTTTCGCAAGGCAGTGCCAGCAACTGCTGTCCACTGGCCAAATCCCGGACGACCAGCAGTCTGGAGTAGACACCGTCGATGCGACCTGGCGGCTGCGAGTGGTCCATGGCCCAGACGCTGCCGGGTTGTTGCCAGCGCAGAGCGTGCATCACTCTGGAGTTCTTGCGGCGGTACGCGTGCCGGTAGCGCTGCTGCAGCTCGACCAACTCGTTGCGCCCGATGTCGGGCATCAGGTTGCGCAGTGTCGGCAGGCCGACGTGGGGCCCCATCAGTCCGAAGAGTGCGATGAGCCGGTTCCTGATCTCGCGGTCTGCGCGGTTGATCGGCCTGCCACGCTCGGTCAGCGCAAAGCGGTCTATAAGCCAGCGTTTCAGCCAGCCTCTCAGAGTGTTGACGCCGACGTCGAGTATGAGAGCTATCTCTTCGATTGTGAGTCTTCGAATGATCCCCCAGCGCAGCAGGGCGACTGTCGAGCGTCGGACTTCTCGCTCGGCGATACGGCGGTGCCGCTGGCTGTTTAGCCCGCGGCGCGGGTTACGGGCTGGCAGACAGGCACGGATGCACAGACGCAGACGTCGCAGGTGCCTTCGTTGCCTGCGCGCCCGGCGCTGCTTCCTGTGCTCAGCTGCCTGCTGCACCTCGCGCTCAATAGCTTCCTGATCCGGCGTCGAGTCTTCGGTGGCTGCAAGATCGACACCTTCGCAATCGGGTACAACATCGGACGTCAGTGGATGCGTGGCTTGCGCTGTTGGCGTCCCGGCTTCTTTTTTTTGGCCTTGGGTCGCTTCTCGCGCAGCAGGTGCGGCATGGTGATGGCCAGTTCGGTCTTCACCCGGGCGGCCTGCAGCTCGAACTCCAGGTCTTCGACCTGCTCCTTGAGCTGCTGTACTTCGCCGGGTGCGGGCTCCGGCTGAGTGCGCGGCCTGCCCGCCGGTTTCGGCGCCAGTGCGCTCAACGCACCCTCCAGTGCCTGCTTGCGCAGATCGTGGAAGCGGCTCTCTGAGATGTTCAGCAGCTCGCAGGCTGCGAGCACGGACAGCTCTCCGCTGACGGTCTGCAGGATCACGCGCAGACGTTCTTTCTCCGCCTCTCCGGCAGAGAGGGTGTCGACGAGGCTGCTCTTCTTTGGCGGGCGTCCGGGAGGCATCACGGGCTCCATGGTAGGTTAGACCAAGGAGGCAGCGTAGTGCTGGCCTGCCTCCCTGGCTGGCGTGGGAAGATTGAGGAGATGGAGTCAGTATCCTCACGCACTGGCCTCCGAAGCCGGTTCGGGCCCTGTGCCGGTTTCGGCATCAGCCTCGGCGCCGCCCTCTTTCTTGAGGTGGCTCAGGTGTTTGAGCGCACGCACCACCGGCTTGCGTCGACGTCGCTTTTTGCCTCCCGTTTCATCTGGTTGCTTCTTCTTCACAGCTGGCAGACCCAGCGACCTCTGCGTCGAGCGCAGCAGGGCCGTGGTGCGAGACAGCTCGTTCTTCAGCCTGGCTGCGTCTTTCTTCAGCACTTCGATCTCGTCCTCCGGTTTGCGCTGTCGTCCGCGAGGCTTTGGCTCAAGCGCATCCACGACTCCCTGCAGGGCACGGGTCTCGAGCTGGTAGTAGCGGTTGACCGCCACGCCCATAGCGGATGCGGCCTCTGACGGGCTGCGCAGTCCGCTGAGCACTTCGAGCACCAGGGCAGCCTGCTTGCGTGCGGGAAGGCTGCCACTGACAGCTGCAGGGCCGATCTTCGGCTTGGTTTTCATGCCTGCTCCTCGTCAGTGCCGTCGTCCGTTGCGTGCTGTTGCCCGTCGTTGCCGTAGCGGAGCTCACGCAATTGCAGCAGTGCATCGTCGAGTGGAGACGTACCGGGGGCATGGTTCGGAGTGTCCTCAGCCTGGTCCTGTCTACTGTTTGACTTGGACTGGGTGCCCGCCAACACACCGCAAGCAGAAGACGGGGAGTCTTCCGGCTCTGATTCAGACCCAACGACCGAGTGCTCTGGATGCTGTCTGCGGCCGGTAGCACTGAGGTCTACTTCTTCCCGTTTGCCATCGCTGGTGAGGATCACCTTGTCGCCTTCACCATGCAGCGAGATCGAGGCGTCGCCTACACGGCCCGTTAGGTAGAAGGGTTTGCGTGGTGTGCCGTGTCGGGCGAGGTCGATGGCATTGGCCTCGACTCGCTCGTTGAGCGTCTTGCGGACTTCCGGTGCTGCCGAGAAGAATCGGTCGGCTGGAGCAGCGCCGTCGATGCCCTGGTGGGTGCGCTGGAAGTTGTAGTGATCGACGAAGTGGCGGATTCTTTCACGGGCGTCGTCGAGGCCCCGGAAGATCGCGGTCTCCAGGCACTCCCTCCACAGCGTGCCCCAGAAGCGCTCGATCTTCCCCAACGTCTGCGGATGTCGCGGCCGAGCCACGATCTGCTTGATGCCCCGCTTCTCGCACAGCTTCGCGAAGGCCGACTTGCCACGCCAGGTGTGATACTGCGCGCCGTTGTCGGTCAGGATTTCCTCCGGTGCACCGTAGTTGGCGATGGCTGCTTCGAAGGATTCCCTGACCATGGCTCCCGACGCGGATGCGTGCAGGCCGAAGCCGACGACGAAGCGTGAGTGGTCATCCATGAAGCCCACCAGGTGGACTCTTCGATTCTCCCGCTTCAGCACGAAGGTGAAGAGGTCCGTCTGCCACATCTGGTTTGGTTTTGCCCGCTCGAAGCTGCGGACCTTGTCCGGGTGGGGCCGGGTCGGCTCTCCTTCTACTACGTACCCTTCCTCTTGCAGCACGCGCTGGATGGCACTGGAGCTTGCACGGTAGCCCTCGGTGCGGTGCAGCATGTCGTGGATGCGGTCGCAGCCCCAGTCGGGGTTGCTGCGCTTCATCATCAGGATGGCCCGGCGGGTGGGCTCGTTGATGCGGCTACCTTGCGGTGCCCCGCGCTGCTTGTCGTCGAGGCCTGCCGGTCCCAGCTCGTCGAAGCGCTTGCGCCACGCGTACAGGGTGTGATTGGAGATACCGACCAGCGGTGCGAAGTCCGTGGCTGGCAGGCCGGAGCGCTGCCAAGAGTCGAGGATCAGCAGCCGCTGCTCGGGCGTGAAACTCTGTTTGGGGGCGGGCTCAAGGACGGTGCGGCGCACGCGCCGCTTGGAGCCGGGGGTCAAGGCTGCCAGGCGTGGCGGTGTAACGTCGGGCTGTTCTTCTGTTTCGGAGTGGACGTCGAGGCCTTCGGCCTCGTCCCATTCTCCTGTTTCCTGCTGATCTTCAAACGGCGGTTCGTGTGCTTCAGACATCGCTTCTCCCTTTAGTGCGGCAAAGCCGCGGCTAAGGAGAAGGCAATTCCTCCACCCTTTTACTCAATTAGACTGACAAGAATTTCGGGGAGGGGCACA
>JAIOJA010000021.1 GCA_019912315.1 Planctomycetota bacterium | reverse complement strand
CTCCAGAGTGTTGTGGGCATGCGTGCGACAGGCCCGGATCGAATCTCGAGAGACTAGTGCGCGATAGACACCATGCCTAGCGGCACCCTGCGGTTGTTGTGCGATCATCGCGCAAATTTATCGATCATCGCGCGAAATGGCCGACTACCTCCCGACTTCCCTCGCCCGTGCCGACACCATCGCCGGGCTCGCCAAGGGCCTGGCAGTGCTGGAGAGCTTCGACACCGAGCGCCAGCGCCTGAACGCGACGATGGCGGCGCAGCGCGCGGGCATCACCCGGGCGGCGGCGCGGCGGCATCTGCTCACGCTGGCGCATCTGGGCTACCTCGAATCGGATGGTGCCTATTACTGGCTGGCGCCCAAGGTGCTGCGCTTTTCGGGCGCCTACATGGCGACGGCGCGGCTGCCGCGTGTGGTACAGCCCGAGCTGCACCGCCTGGCCGCGCGCACCGGGCTGTCGTTCTCGTGCGCGGTGCGCGATGGCGACTTTGTCGTGATCGTGGCGCGCAGCGCGGTGCGCGAAAGCGGCGACCGGCTGCTGGCGCATGGCGTGCATCTGGGTTCGCGCCTGCCGGTGCATGCCACGTCCACGGGGCGGGTGCTGCTGGCGGCGCTGCCCGACGCCGAGCGTACGGCGTGGCTCGCGGGCGCTGAGCTGCCGCGCCTCACGGCGCACACGGTGAGCGATGCGCTGGCGCTGACGGCCGTGCTCAATGACGTGCGGCGCCTGGACTACTGCCTGGCCGTGCAGGAGCACGAGCTGGGCATTGAGGCCCTGGCCGTGCCGCTGCGCGACATGCGCGGCAACACGCTGGCCGCGCTCAATGTGGTGACTGCGACGAACCGCATGCCGCCGCGGGAGCTGGTGGCGCAGATGCTACCGTTGCTGCAGGAGGCGGCGCGAACGCTGCGGCCTCTGGTGTGAAGCGCTTGCCTCAGGCCGCGCCGCTCTCCACCGCGCAGACCTGCAGGCTCAACTGTCGCAGCAGCGCGGCCGTGCGCTGCACCAGCGGCGTGGGGCGTTTGGCGGCAGGCTGCACCACGCACAGGGTGCTGACGATGTGCGGCGAGTGGATCGGTGCCTCGGCCAGGCCGGTGTCGCCGCCCTGGCCCTGCAGCGCGCTGTCGGTGAGCGCGGCGTAGCCGTAGCCGGCGCGCACGAGGTCGAGGATGACCGGCACGCTGGACACTTCCCACACCACGCCGAGCTTGACGTGCGAGAGCGTGGCCTGGGCCTCCATCAGCTTGCGAAAGATCTGGCTGCGCTGCGGCATCACGAGCGGGTAGCGGGCAAGCTCGGCAAACGCCACGCCTTCTCGCGGCAGGCTGCCGGCCGGGCCGATCAGGCACAGGCGCTCTTCGAGCACCGGTTCGGCCTCGATCTGCGCGTGGCTGGCGGGCGAATAGACCAGCCCCAGGTCCATGCGCGCGCTGCCCAGCCATTCGGCGATGGTGACGGAAAAGGCCTCGACGATTTCCAGCCGCGCCTTGGGCATGTCGTGCTGGAAACGCTCGATCAGCAGCGGCGTGAGGCGCCGCGCCAGGCTGGGCGGCAGGCCCACCGTCACGCGGCCGACCGGTTCGCCGCGCTGGCTGCGCAGGTCGTCGCGCGCCGCCGCCACGTTCTGCAGGATGGCGTGGCCGTGTTCCAGCAGGCGTCGCCCGGCGTCGGTTGGCACCACGCCGCGGCCGGTGCGGGTCAGCAGCGTTTCGCGCAGCTCCAGCTCCAGCGATCGCACCTGGCGGCTCAGCGCCGGTTGTGCCACCTCCAGCGCCTGGGCGGCGCGGGTGAAGCTGCCCAGTTCGGCCACGCGCACGAAGTATTCCAACTGCTTCAAATCCATGGCTGCGATGGTAAATCAAGCCATGCCGTTTTGTTCTATCTGCTAGTGGCGATATCGACTTGTTTGATGGGCAGCGCCTGCCCACAATGCCCTGAACGCCCCGTGCCGTCCGTCCCATGAACACCCCCGCAAACCCCGCCCTGCGCGCCATCTCCTCGATGGCCACGCGCGCCGTGCTGGCCGAGCTGATGCAGGCCTGGCAGCAGCAGGGTGGGCAGCCGGTGGTGCTTGAATCGGTCGGCGGGGTGGATGCCGCCCGGCGCGTGCAGGCCGGTGAGGCGCTCGACGTGGTGCTGCTGGCCCGCGATGCGGTCGCGGCGCTGATCACGGGTGGCCATGCCGTCGCCGGCAGCCAGGTGGACTGGGTGCGTTCCAGCACCGCCGTGGCGGTGCGCGAGGGCGCGGCGCTGCCGGACATCGCCAGCGAAGCCGCGCTGCGAGCCGCCGTGCTGCAGGCCCCCAGCATCGGCTATTCCACGGGGCCAAGCGGCAAGGCGCTGTTGCGTTTGTTTGAGCGCTGGGGCTTCAATGACCGCCTTGCGTCCCGCCTGGTGCAGGCGCGCCCCGGCGTGCCCGTGGGACAGTTGGTCGCGCGGGGCGAGGCGGCCCTGGGGTTTCAGCAACTGAGCGAATTGATGCATGTGCCGGGCATCACCGTGGTCGGCGAACTGCCGTCGGCGGTGGCGATCGACACCGTGTTTTCCGGCGCACTGGTGGCGGGCGGACGCGATGCCGACGCGGCGCGGCGCTTTCTCGCCTTTCTCGCCAGCCCGCAGGCCGCGTCGGCCAAGCAACGCCAAGGCATGCAGCCGCTGTGAGATTTTCAAAAGGATGGGTTCATGATCATCGACGTGCACGGCCACTACACCACCGCCCCGGCGGCGCTGGGTGAATGGCGCAACCGGCAGATCGCCGCGCTGAAAGACCCCAGCCTGCAGCCCAAGGTGTCCGAGCTCAGGATCAGCGACGACGACATCCGCGAGAGCATAGAGAAGAACCAGTTGCGCCTGATGCAGGAGCGCGGCTCGGATCTGACGATCTTCAGCCCGCGCGCGAGCTTCATGGCGCACCACATCGGCAACTTCGAGACGTCGAGCACCTGGGCCGCGATCTGCAACGAGTTGTGCCACCGCGTGAGTGAGTTGTTCCCCGAGCACTTCGTGCCCGCCGCGATGCTGCCGCAGTCCCCTGGCGTCGATCCGGCCACCTGCATCCCGGAACTGGAAAAGTGCGTGAAGGAGTACGGCGCGGTCGGCATCAACCTGAATCCCGACCCCTCGGGCGGGCACTGGAGCAGCCCGCCGCTGACCGACCGCAGCTGGTACCCGATCTACGAGAAGATGGTCGAATACGACATCCCCGCGATGATCCACGTGAGCACGAGCTGCAATGCGTGCTTTCACACCACCGGCGCGCACTACATCAACGCCGACACCACGGCCGTGATGCAGCTCATCCAGGGCGATCTGTTCAAGGATTTTCCGACGCTCAAGTTCCTGATTCCGCACGGCGGCGGCGCGGCACCCTACCACTGGGGCCGCTACCGGGGCCTGGCGCAGGAATTAAAGAAGCCGCTGCTGGACACGCACCTGCTGAACAACCTCTACTTCGACACTTGCGTCTACCACCAGCCTGGCATCAATTTGCTGACCGAGGTGATCCCGGTCAAGAACATCCTGTTCGCCAGCGAAATGATAGGTGCGGTGCGCGGCATCGATCCCGAAACCGGGCACTACTACGACGACACCAAGCGCTATGTGGAGGCCACGCAGAACCTGACGGCCGAGGAGAAGCACCAGATCTATGAAGGCAACGCGCGGCGCGTCTTCACGCGGCTGGATGCGCGGCTCAAGGCGCGCGAAGCGGGTCAGGCGTGAGTTTGAATGAAATCGGCCTGAAACGCCCGTCCATCAAGCGTCAATAGCTATCTTTTGAGGGATTTTTCGGAGTTGAGCCATGTATGAACTAGGCGTTGTCTATCGCAACATCACCCGCGCGGATGCGGCCGTGGCCGATGCGCTGGCGCACTACGGCGCCGCGACGGTGCATGAGGCCATGGGCAAGGTGGGCCTGCTCAAACCTTATATGCGGCCCATCTATCCCGGCGCGCGCGTCTCGGGTACGGCGGTCACCGTGCTGCTGCAGCCGGGCGACAACTGGATGCTGCACGTCGCGGCCGAGCAGATCCGCCCGGGCGACGTGGTCGTCGCGGGCGTGACGAGCGACTGTACCGACGGCTATTTCGGCGATCTGCTGGCCACCAGCTTCAAGGCGCAGGGTGCGCGCGCCCTCATCATCGATGCGGGGGTGCGCGATGTGCGCACGCTGCACGAGATGAACTTCCCGGTCTGGAGCAAGGCGATCTCATCCAAGGGCACGATCAAGGCGACGCTGGGTTCGGTGAACATCCCGGTGGTCTGCGCCGGCATGTGGGTGCGCCCGGGCGACGTGATCGTGGCCGACGACGACGGCATCGTCTGCGTGCCGCGCGAGAAGGCCGAGGCCACCCTGGCGGCGGCGAAGAAGCGCGAGGACAACGAAACCGGCAAGCGTGAAATCTTCGCCAGCGGCGTGCTCGGGCTCGACTACTACAAGATGCGCGAAGGCCTGGCCAAGGCCGGGCTGCGCTACATCGACTGAGCGCCATGACCATGCCCGCATCGTCCCGCGACTGGAAGATCGGCCTCGTTGGTTATGGCGAGGTGGGCCGCATCCTGGCCGAGGATCTGCGCGCGCAGGGCGTGGCTGTTGCCGCTTACGACCTCAAGCTCGCCAGTACCGAGGCGCCGCCGCTGCGCGCACACGCCGCGCAGCATGGCGTGGCGCTGGCGGGCAGCCCCGCGCAGTTGGCCGCGGGTGCTGATTTCATTATTTGCGCCGTCACCGCGAGCCAGACCTTGGCCGCGGCCCAGGCCTGTGCTGCGGCGGTGCGCGCGGGCGCCTTCTATCTCGACTTCAATTCCGCCTCGCCCGCCACCAAGCAGCAGGCCGCCGCCCTGATCGACGGCGCCGGTGCGCGCTACGTCGAGGGTGCGGTGATGACCAGCGTGCCGCCCTACCGCATCCGGGTGCCGCTGCTGCTGGGCGGCAGGCATGCGGCGGCACTGGCCGAGGACATCCAGCAACTGGGCTTTGCCGCGAAGGTGGCAAGCGAGCGCATCGGCGTCGCCTCGGCCACCAAGATGTGCCGCAGCGTGATGATCAAGGGGCTGGAAGCCATGGCCATCGAGAGCTTCACCGCCGCGCGCCACTACGGCGTCGAGGACGCGGTGCTCGCCTCGCTCGCCGAGACCTTTCCCGGCATCGACTGGGAAAAGCAGGGCGCGTATTTCTTTCAGCGTGTGATCGAGCATGGCCGGCGGCGCAGCGAGGAGATGTTTGAATCCGCGCGCACCGTGCGCGACGCGGGTCTGCCACCGGCCATCGCGCAGGGCGCGGCCGAGCGCCAGGCGTGGATCGCCGACCTCGCGCAGGACGGTGTGTTCGGCGAACGTGGCACCCCCGGTTTTGCGCGCAGCGGCGACTGGCGCATCGAGGCCGACCGGCTGCTCACGCACCTCAAGGAATCAGGGACATGAGCACTTTTGAAAAAACCCCGGGTTGGCTCGACTGGTACCAGGGGCCATCCCAACCGCAATTCCAACTGCCTGCGGGCAGCGTGGACGCGCACTGCCATGTGTTCGGCCCGGGCGACCAGTTCCCCTATGCGCCCGAGCGCAAGTACACGCCCTGCGACGCGAGCAAGGCGCAGCTCTTCGCGCTGCGCGACCACCTGGGTTTTGCGCGCAACGTGATCGTGCAGGCCACCTGCCACGGCGCGGACAACCGCGCGCTGGTCGATGCGCTGCAGGCGGCGAACGGCAGAGCGCGCGGCGTCGCCACCGTGCGGCGCGACGTGAGCGACGAGGAGCTGCAGCGCCTGCATGCCGCCGGCGTGCGCGGCGTGCGCTTTAACTTCGTCAAGCGCCTTGTGGACTTCACGCCGCGCGATGAGCTGATGGCGGTCGCCGAGCGCATCAAGCCGCTGGGCTGGCATGTGGTGATCTATTTCGAGGCGGTTGACCTGCCCGAACTGTGGGATTTCTTCACCCGCCTGCCGACCACGGTCGTCGTCGATCACATGGGCCGCCCGGACGTGAAGCAGGGCGTGGACAGCGACGAGTTCGGCCTGTTCCTGCGCTTCATGCGCGAGCACGCCAACGTGTGGAGCAAGGTGAGCTGCCCCGAGCGCCTCTCCGTCAGCGGTCCGCCCGCCCTGAACGGTGAGCACAGCGCCTACCGCGACGTGGTGCCGTTCGCGCGCCGCGTGGTCGAGCTTTTCCCGGACCGCGTGCTCTGGGGCACCGACTGGCCGCACCCGAACCTGAAGAACCACATGCCCGACGACGGCCTGCTGGTGGATTTCATCCCGCACATCGCGCCCACGCCTGCGCTGCAGTGGCAGTTGCTGGTGGACAACCCGATGCGCCTCTATTGGCCCGAGGAACACTGAAAGGAGCGCACCGTGGCCCTGGAAAAACCCTATCTCGACGTGCCCGGCACGATCATCTTCGATGCCGAGCAGAGCCGCAAGGGCTATTGGCTCAACCAGTTCTGCGTCTCGCTGATGAAGGCGGACAACCGCGCGCGCTTCAAGGCCAACGAGCGCGCCTATCTCGACGAGTGGCCGATGAGCGAGGAGCAGAAGCAGGCGGTGCTGGCGCGTGATTTGAACTGGTGCATGCGCACCGGCGGCAATATCTATTTCCTTGCGCGCATCGGGGCCACCGACGGCAAGAGCTTTCAGCAGATGGCCGGTTCGATGACCGGCATGAGCGAGGACGAATACCGCGCGATGATGGTGGCGGGCGGCCGCTCGGCCGAGGGCAATCGCTACCTCGGCGAAGACGGCGACGCGCAGCCGCAGCACCAGCCCCAGGGCCACGCGGGCCGCGACGCCCAGGCGAAAGGACACTGAACATGGCACGCATCACCGCCTCCGTCTACACCTCCCACGTGCCCGCGATCGGCGCGGCGATGGATCTGGGCAAGACGCACGAACCCTACTGGCAGCCCATGTTCGCGGGCTACGACTTCTCGCGCCAGTGGCTCAGGGAGAACACCCCGGACGTGATCCTCATGGTCTACAACGACCACGCGACCGCGTTCAGCCTGGACATGATTCCTACCTTCGCGCTTGGTACCGCCGCCGAGTACCAGGTGGCCGACGAGGGCTGGGGCCCGCGTCCCGTGCCCAAGGTGATCGGCCACCCCGAGCTCGCGAGCCATATCGCGCAAAGCGTGATCCAGCAGGACTTTGACCTGACCATCGTCAACAAGATGGACGTGGACCACGGCCTCACGGTGCCGCTGTCGCTGATGTGCGGCGAGAAAGACCCGGTCAAGGATGCCTGGCCCTGCCCGGTGATCCCGCTGGCCGTGAACGTGGTGCAGTACCCCGTGCCCTCGGGCATGCGTTGCCTGAACCTGGGCCGCGCGATCCGCAAGGCCATCGAGAGCTACGACGAAGATCTGAAGGTGCAGATCTGGGGCACGGGCGGCATGAGCCACCAGCTCCAGGGCGCGCGCGCCGGGCTCATCAACAAGGCATGGGACAA
Organism: Planctomycetota bacterium; assembly: GCA_019912315.1. Classification (GTDB taxonomy): domain Bacteria; phylum Planctomycetota; class UBA8742; order UBA2392; family UBA2392; genus JACKID01. The sequence continues at coordinate 45,798 of JAIOJA010000021.1, read as the reverse complement.
CCGCTTCCTCGACCTGCTGATCGAAAACCCCGTGGGCCTGGCCGAGATCCCGCACATCGAATACGTGCGCGAGGCCGGCAGTGAAGGCATCGAACTCGTGATGTGGCTGATTGCGCGCGGCGCGATGGCCGACGTCGATCAGGCGCGGCCGCTGCCCAAGGTGGTGCACCGCTTCTATCACGTGCCTGCGTCGAACACCGCCGTGGGCCATCTGATTATGGAAAACCCGGTGCAGCGCTTGTTGGATAAGCGCTATCAGCTATGAAAAAAGGAAAATTCCCATGACCCAAACCATCAGGGTGGCGCTGGCAGGCGCCGGGGCCTTCGGCATCAAGCATCTGGACGGCATTCAGAAGATAGACGGTGTCGAAGTCGTCTCGCTCGTCGGCCGCAGGCGTGAACCCACGCAGGAAATCGCTGACCAATACGGCATCGCCCACGTGGCCACCGATCTGGCCGAGAGCCTGGCGCGACCCGAGGTCGATGCGGTCATTTTGTGCACGCCCACGCAGATGCATGCGGCGCAGGCCATCGAATGTCTGCAGGCGGGCAAGCACGTGCAGGTGGAAATTCCGTTGTGCGACAAGCTGGCCGACGGTCAGCGCGTGCTGGACGCGCAACAACGGGCCGGGCGCATCGCCATGGTCGGGCACACGCGTCGCTTCAACCCCAGCCACCAGTGGGTGCACAAGAAGATTGCCGCGGGCGAGTTCCACATCCAGCAGATGGACGTGCAGACCTACTTCTTTCGCCGCGCCAACACCAACGCGCTGGGCCAGCCGCGCTCGTGGACCGACCACCTGCTGTGGCACCACGCCGCGCACACGGTCGATCTGTTCGCGTACCAGGCGGGCAGCCCCATCGTCCAGGCCAACGCGCTGCAGGGGCCGATCCACCCGCGGCTCGGCATCGCGATGGACATGAGCATCCAGCTCAAGGCGGCCAACGGCGCGATCTGCACGCTCAGCCTCTCGTTCAACAACGACGGGCCGCTGGGCACGTTCTTCCGCTATATCGGCGACACCGGCACGTACCTGGCGCGCTACGACGACCTCTACACCGGCAGGGACGAGAAGATCGACGTCTCCAAAGTGGACGTGTCGATGAACGGCATCGAACTGCAGGACCGCGAATTCTTCGCCGCGATCCGCGAAGGGCGTGAACCCAACGCCAGCGTCCGGCAGGTCTTCGGCTGCTACCAGGTGCTGCACGACCTGCAGCGGCAACTCACGGCTCCATAGGACTTTGGCATCCATGCAGTTTCACCACCACGGCTATGTCTCCGGCGATCCGCGCATCCAGCCCGCGGCGGGTGTCGGCATTGATCGTCCGGCGCAGATCCCCGGGAAGGTCGATGTGCTGATCGTCGGCGCGGGTCCGGCCGGGATGATCCTGGCGGCGCAGCTCGCGCAGTTTCCCGGTATCACCACGCGCATCGTCGAGCGGCGCGCGGGCCGTCTGGAAATCGGGCAGGCCGACGGCATCCAGAAGCGCAGTGTCGAGACCTTCGAGGCCTTCGGCTTCGCCGATGAGATCGTCGCCGAGGGCTGCGAGGTCACGCAGACGGTGTTCTGGAAGCCCGACCCGGCCAACCCGGCCCGCATCGTGCGCACCTCGCGCGAGCCCGAGGACGCGCACGACACCAGCGAGTACCCGCACATCCTGGTGAACCAGGCGCGCGTGCTCGATTACTTCGAGCAGGCGATGCAGCGCGCGCCCACGCGCATGCGGCCCGACTACGGGCTGGAATTCGTGGGCCTGGACGTGGCGGCGACGGGCGAATACCCGGTGGCGGTGACGCTGCGCCACACCGCCGGGGATCTGACGGGCCAGACCCGCGTGGTGCAGGCCCGGTACGTGGTGGGCACCGACGGCGCGCACAGCCGCGTGCGCGGCGCCATCGGCTGCCGTTTCACGGGCGGCGCGTCCAACCACGCCTGGGGCGTGATGGATCTGCTGGCGGTGACGGACTTCCCCGACACCCGCACCAAGTGCGTGATCAAGTCCGAGGACCAGGGCAGCATCCTGCTCATCCCGCGCGAGGGCGGCTTCATGTTCCGCCTCTACGTCGATCTGGGCGAGGTCGATCCCGAGGCGCGCAGCACCATCCGCCAGACCACGGTGGAGCAGACCATCGCGCGGGCGCAGGCCATCCTTCGGCCCTATGTGCTGGATGTGCGCCACGTGGCCTGGTACAGCGTCTATGAGGTGGGCCACCGCGTCTGTGATCGTTTTGACGACGTGCCGCCCGATCAGGCGGGCCGGCGCATGCCGCGCGTGTTCATCGCGGGCGATGCCAGCCACACGCACAGCGCCAAGGCGGGGCAGGGCATGAACGTGTCCATGCAGGACGGCTTCAACCTCGGCTGGAAGCTTGCGCACGTGCTCGAAGGCCGCAGCCCCGAGAGCCTGCTGGCCAGCTACTCGGCCGAGCGCCAGGTGATCGGCCAGAACATCATCGACTTCGACAAGCGCTGGGCCACGACGATGGCCACGCCGCCCGAGCAGTTCGGCAGCCCGCACGAGGTCGAAGCCGCGTATGCGCAAATCACCGAATTCGCCCAGGGCTTCATGACGCAGTACGCGCCCTCGCTCATCACGGGCGGTGGCGAGCACCAGCACCTGGCGGCGGGATTTCCCATCGGCAAGCGCTTTCATTCCGCGCGCGTGACGCGCGTGGCCGATGCCAGGCCGCTGCACCTGGGCCATCAGGCGCGGGCCGACGGGCGCTGGCGGCTCTATGTGTTTGCCGATGCGGCGCGCGCGGGCGAAGCCTCGCCCACCACCGCGCTGGCCACGTGGCTGGCCGAGGCCGCCGATTCGCCGCTGCGCGCCTGCACGCCCGCGGGGCTGGACGCGAACGCCTGGTTCGACGTGAAGGTCATCTACCAGCAACCGCACACCGAGGTGGATATCGCGCATGTCCCCGATGCCTTCAAGCCGCGTGTCGGTCCATGGCAGCTCGTCGATCACGAAAACGTGTTCGCTGCGCTGGCCGATGAGGACATCTTCGCGCAGCGCGCGATCAGCCGCGAGGGCGCGCTCGTGCTGGTGCGCCCCGACCAGTACGTGGCGCACGTTCTGCCGCTCTCGGCCACGGCCGAGTTCGCCGCGTTCTTGCGCGGTTTCATGCGCTCGCGCGCCTGAAGCCGCCGTCGATTTCGTTCACCACTTCAACCACAGGAGACTTCCATGCGATTCGTCAAAACCGTGATTCGAGCCACGCTGGTGGCCAGCGCGCTCGCCAGCGCCGGGCTGGTGCAGGCCAAGGACCTGACCATCGGCCTTGTGCTGTCGGTGTCCGGTCCGTTCGCCGACTACGGCAAGCAGATCAAGCATGGCATCGACGTCTATATGGCGCAGCACGGCGACACCGTGGCCGGGCGCAAGGTCAAGCTCATCGTCAAGGACGACACCGGCATGGCGCCGCAGGTGGCCAAGCGCATGGCGCAGGAGCTGCTGGTGAACGACAAGGTGGACATCCTCGCCGGGTTCGACCTCACGCCCAACGCCTTCTCGGCCGCGCCGCTGGCCAGTCAGGCCAAGGTGCCCATGGTGGTGATGAACGCCGCGACCTCGTCGGTGACCGAAAAATCGCCCTACATCGTGCGCGTGTCGATGACGCTGCCGCAGGGCTCCTGGGCCATGGCGAAGTGGGCGGCCGAAAACGGCATCAAGTCCGCGTACACGCTGGTGGCCGATTACGGCCCCGGCCACGACGCCGAGGTGCAGTTCAAGAAGACCTTCACCGAGCTGGGCGGCAAGATCGTCGGCGAGGTGCGTACCCCCGTGAACACGGCCGACTACGCCGCCTACCTGGAGCGCGTCAAGGACGCCAAGCCGGACGCGATGTTCACCTTCGTGCCGCCGGGCAGCTCGATGGTTGCGCTCATGAAGGGCTTTCGCGAGCTGGGGCTGGACAAGGCCGGCATCCAGGCGATCGGCCCGGGCGACCTGACCGACGAGAACGAGCTGGCCGCGATGGGCAATTCGGCGCTCGGGCTGGTCACGGCCTTCCACTATTCGCAGGCGCATGACTCGCCCGAGAACAAGGCCTACGTCGCGGCCTACCTCAAGGCCTTCCCCAAGGACAGGCCCAACTTCATGTCGGTGGGCGGCTACGACGGCATGCACCTGATCTACCAGGTGCTGGAAAAGACCAAGGGCGACGCCAGCGGCGACGCCTTCGTGGCGGCGGCCAAGGGCATGCAGTGGACGAGCCCGCGCGGCCCGGTGCAGATCGACCCGGAGACGCGCGACATCGTCCAGAATGAGTACATCCGCAAGCTGGAGAACGTCAACGGCGAGTTGCAGAACGTCGAGTTCGCCACGCTGAAGGCGGTCAAGGACCCCGGCAAGGCCGCGAAGTAAGCGCCATCACCCTTGTCTGCGGCGCGCCAGATGGCGCGCCGCGCGCAACCTGTCCCGTGAGCCACCATGACGATCATTTTTGACGGTATCGCCTTTGGCATGTTGTTGTTCCTCATCAGCGTCGGCCTGTCGGTCACGCTGGGGCTGATGAACTTCGTCAACCTCGCGCATGGCGTGTTCGCGATGGTGGGTGGCTACGTCTGCGTGGTGCTGCTCAATGACTGGGGCGTGCCCTTCCTGGCGACGATTCCGTTCGCCATCATCGTGCCCGGCATCGTCGGGGTGATCCTGGAGCGCCTGCTCTACCGGCGCCTGTACGAGGCGTCGGACCTCGACCAGGTGCTGTTCTCGCTCGGCCTCGTCTTCATGGCGGTGGCTGCGACGCACTACTTCTTCGGCGCGCGCCAGCAGCCGCTGCATCTGCCGGGTTTCCTCTCGGGGCAGATCCACCTGCCGGGCGTGGACATCGGCGTGTACCGGCTGTTCCTCGTGATCGCGGGGATCATCGTGGCGGTGGGGTTGCAGTGGTCGGTGATCCGCACCTCGTTCGGCGCACGGCTGCGCGCCGCGGTGGACAACCAGCGCACCGCGCGGGGCCTGGGCATCGACGTGAACCGCATCTTCATGCTCACCTTCGCGCTGGGCTCGGCGCTGGCGGGGCTGGGCGGCGCGCTGGGCGTGGAGATGCTCGGGCTCGACCCGGAATTCCCGGTCAAGTACCTCGTGTACTTCCTGATCGTCGTCACCGTCGGCGGTGGCGGCAACATCCTGGGCTCGCTCTGGGCCGCGCTGCTGCTGGGCGTGGCCGACATGGCGGGCAAATACTACGTGCCGCAGATCGGCGCCTTCATCATCTACGCGATCATGGTCGTGATCCTGATCTTTCGCCCGCAAGGCCTGTTCGGCCGTGCACACCAGTAAGGCGCCGTCATGACCTCTGTTGTTTCGTCCGCGGCTGCGCCCGATCCGGCCACGGCCATTCACGACAGCCTGCGGCGCTACCGCCGCTCGGCCGACTGGAAGCCGCTGGAATATCTCTTCTGGTGCCTGCCTGTCGCTGCGTATTTCCTGTTTCCGGGCAACTACCTGCTGCTGAGCCAGATCGCGGTCACCAGCTTGTTCGCGCTTTCACTCGACCTGATCTTTGGCTACGCGGGCATCATTTCGCTCGGGCACGCGGCGTTTTTCGGCATCGGCGCCTACACCGTCGGTCTGCTCGGCCTGCGCGGCATGGGCGATCCGCTCACCGGCCTGGTGCTGGCGGCGCTGTTCGCCGCGATCCTCGGGTTTCTCAGCAGCTTCCTGCTGCTGCGCGGCAGCGATCTGGCGCGGCTCATGGTGACGCTGGGCGTGGCGCTGATGCTCTACGAGCTGGCCAACAAGTTCAGCGGCATCACCGGCGGGGTCGATGGCATACCCGGCATCGAGATCAAGCCGGTGCTCGGGCTGTTCGAGTTCGACCTGTACGGCCGCGTCGGCTACATCTACGCGGTGGCGGTGCTGTTCGTGCTGTTCTGGGTGGCGCGGCGCATCGTGCATTCGCCGTTCGGCCAGAGCCTGCGCGGCATTCAGATGAACGCGCAGCGCATGCCGGCGCTGGGCGCGCCGGTCAACCGGCGTCTGGTCGCGGTCTACACGCTGGGCGCGGCCTACGCCGGCGTGGCCGGTGCCGTGCTGGCGCAGACCAACCAGTTCGTCTCGCTGTCGGTGCTTGGTTTCGAGAACTCAGCCGACCTGCTCCTGATCCTGATCCTGGGCGGCACCGGGCGGCTCTATGGCGGGCTGATCGGCGCCATCGTGTTCATCGTCGCCAAGCATTTCCTGTCCGACCTGAACCCGCAGTACTGGCAGTTCTGGCTCGGCCTGGCACTGGTGCTGCTCGTGATGTTCGCGCGTGGCGGCATCCTGGGAACCGCGGCGCAATGGGCGCAGAAACGACGCCAGCGCGCGCAGTCTCGCGCAACGGGGAGCGCGGCATGAGCGCGGTGCTGCAGACGCACGGCCTGGTGCGCACCTTCGGTGGCTTCGTCGCCACCGACCACGTCGATCTTTCGGTGCAGGCGGGGGCGCGCCATGCGCTCATCGGCCCCAACGGCGCGGGCAAGACGACCCTGCTGCGCGCGATACTCGGGCTGGTTCCCTACGACGGCAAGATCACGGTGAACGCCCGAGTTGGCTACGTACCGCAGCGTTTGCAGTACGACCGCACCCTGCCGATGACCGTGCTGGAGTTCATGGCGCTGACCCTGCAGAAGCGCCCGGTGGCGTTCGGTGTGCCGACGCGCGTTAAGCGGCGCGTGCTTGAGCTGCTGGATGCGGTGGGGGCGTCGAAGCTGGCGCGCTCAAACCTGGGCGGGCTGTCCGGGGGCGAGCTTCAGCGCGTGATGCTGGCGAGTGCGTTGCAGGATGATCCCCAGTTGCTGCTGCTGGACGAGCCGGCGGCCGGCGTCGATATCGAGGGCGAAGCGACATTCAACGAGCTGATTCTCAAACAGGTACGCGAGCGCAACGCAACCGTCGTGCTGGTGAGCCACGACTTGAGTGTTGTCTCGGACATCACGAACCACGTGATCTGTCTGAACCGCGTGCTCAAGTGTGAGGGTGACGCGCACGACCTGCTGACCGCGGAAACCATTGCAGAAGTGTTCGGCGGCGGAAAGGCCGTCTTTGGCCACCACCATCATCACCATTGAACATGCTTGAGATCATTGCCAATTACTTCACCCTCGACTGGCAGATTCCGATCCTGCTCAGTGTGGTGTGTGTTTCATTGGCATCAGGTGTGCTGAGCCCGATTGTGGTCAGCTCGCGCATGGCGTTCTTCAGTGACGCCGTCGCCCACAGCACCCTGGCCGGCGTGGCGCTGGGGATGCTGCTGGCCGTGGACCACCCGGCGACACTCATGATTGGCTTCGGCGTGATCGTGGCCCTGCTGATCGCGACCCTGCGCCAGTTCACGACCCTGTCCTTTGACACACTGCTCGGCGTCGCCATGGCCGGCTCGCTGGCAGCGGGCGTGTTGCTCTATCACAAAGTTAAAGGCTACGCGGGTCTGCACGGCTACCTGTTCGGGCAAGTCAGTCTCTTGACCTGGACGGACTTTTACGCGCTGCTGTTCAACGCGAGCCTGGCAATCCTGATGGTGCTTCTGTTCGGCAATCGGTTCCTGTTGCTTGCCGTCTCTCGCCCGCTGGCCCAGGCCCGTGGCATTCGTGTGGCACGCTACGAATTCCTGCTGATCATTCTGCTGGGTCTGGTCGTCAGCCTCAGCGTTCGCGCGGTCGGGCTGCTGCTGGTGAACGCGTTGTTGATCGTGCCGGCGGCCGCCAGTCGCAATGTCGCCCGCAGCGTGAAAGGAATGTTCTGGGGCTCAGTTGTCGTCGCGCTGATTTCAGGTTTTGTGGGGTTGTTCGGCGCTGACTACTTCGGGCTGCCGCCGGGCCCGGCCATTGTGGTTGTTGCCGTTGCCCTGTTTCTGGTGTCCCAGGTGTTCCGTCCGCTGTTTGGCCATCATGCGGCGGAAGCGTAGACTTCCCGCCAAAGCCGCCGCGCCGTACACTTAAACCATGGCGCAGGAAACCAGGCGTGTTCCCGCATTCCTATCAGGGCCGACGACGGCGACGGCTGTGCTGCTGCCCATGCGCCTCTACGTCGGTTACTGGTGGTTGCAACTCGGGCTCGGAAAGTTGGCTGACGGCTGGCTCAGCACGGACCAGCAGCTTCTGCCCGACTTGCTGAAGCAGCAGAACCCGCCGGACTGGTTCGCCGTCACCTTCATTGAAGCCGCGAATGAGAACGTCTACCTGTTCCAGTGGCTGATCGTGATCGGCGAGTTGCTGTTCGGGGCCATGATGCTGACCGGTGCGGCGACCCGTGTCGCCGGTGTTGCCATAGCCGTCATGTCGATCATCGCATTCATTGCCAGCGGGCACGAGTTCGCTTCGTGGACCATCCCGATGATGCTGATGTCAGTCACCCTCGCGGTTGCGGCTGCTGGGCGGTATCTGGGGCTGGATGCCATCCTGCGCGCGCGGATGGTGAAGGTTCCGTTGTTCTAGGAATGCCATGCAAGGGATGTCACCCAAGTCGCGTTTTGACGCGTACGCCAGCGTTCTTCAGTTCGATGCCGCGAGCGTCGAGGCGATCCGCCACAGCATCAACCACCTGCTGAAAGACGTCAGCGAGCTTGTGCGCAAAGTTGACGTCGCGATGAAGGCCGAAGGCGCACCGGCGGTTGTCGGTGACCTGGGCGGCGAAACCCGCGAGCGCCTGCAAAGCCTGCTGGCCAGCTTCATCATGCGCACAATCAACTGCAACTATGATGAAGACTTCTGCAACTACGCCGTCGAAATCAGCCACGCCGAAGATGTGCCGGCCACGCTGTTCCCGCTGGGGCTGGGCATTGCCATGGATTACGTCGCGCAGACTTTGCCCGGGCGGGTTGAGGATCCGCAGCAGTTGGCGAAAATGCTGACCGCCTGGAACCGGCTTACCGGCACACTGCGAGAACTGACCCGGAAGTAGCCCTGGCGCGCAGCCTTCTATCCGTCGCTCGTGATGGTTTCGATCAGATCCTTGAGGACTTCGTCGGCTTTGTCCGGTGGTACCTGGCAGGTGCCTGCCGCGACGTGTCCGCCGCCGCCGTGCTTGAGCATCAGCTCGCCGACGTTGGTCTTGCTTGAACGATCCAGGATGCTTTTGCCGCAGGCGAACACGACGTTCTGCTGCTGCTTGCCCCACATGACGTGAACACTGATGTTGGCCTGCGGAAACATGGCGTAGATGACGAAGCGGTTGCCGGCGTAAATCTCGTCCTCCCGGCGCAGGTCCAGCACTACCAGGTTCTTGTGCAGCTTGCCGCAACGCTCGATCTGGGCGGCGTTGATGGCGGCGTGGCGTTTGTACAACTCGGCGCGCTCGACGACATCTTCGTCGCCCAGGATGTCCCCGAGACTGCTTTGCCCGATCAGGTCGATCATTTTGAACATGAGGTCACGGTTGCTGATGCGGAAGTCGTGAAAGCGTCCAAGCCCTGTGCGCGCGTCCATGATGAAGCTCAACAGCACCCAACCCTCGGGGTTGAGAATCTCGTCGCGCTCGAACTGCGCGCTATCGGATTTGTCCACGGCAGCCATCAACTGTTCGCTGATGTTCGGGAACTTCGCCGCGCCGCCGTAGTGCTTCCAGATGACGCGGGCGGCGGAAGGGGCATCCGGCTCGGTGATGAAATTCTTCTGCTCGCCGACGCGGGTCAACTCGCTGGCGTGGTGGTCGAAGGCCAGATGTACGCCTTCTACGTAAGGAAGGTTGGCAGTGATGTCCCTGTCTGTGACGGCGACCTTGCCGTCCTGCATGTCTTTGGGATGCACAAACTCGACCGTGTCCACCATGTCGAGCTCTTTCAGTAGCACAGCGGACATCAGCCCGTCAAAGTCGCTACGAGTGATCAAACGGTACTTGTCCGCCATGGCGTGCTCCTGTTGAGTGGCTCGGCATTCTAGCCCAGCAGCACGCGGGTACAATGAGCACCCCGGGGTATGCCATTTCACCATGGCACGGGATTGGCCCGGCCTGTTGCCACGCGGGCCCGAAGGCGAGTATGGTTGTGCCTGTGCAAGCCCGAAGCTCAATGCGAAACCTGCCGCTGCTGATGCTCGCCCTGTGTGCCGTGTGCCTGGCCTGTGCCGTCGCTTGCGGGCGCGCGCCAGGCGTGCCGCAAATCGCGGAAGCAGGCGAAGATGCACGCCTTGCCCTGCTGACCGCAGGTCTGCCCGACGGCGTCATCGAGCAGCCCTACGTGGCGACGCTCGAGTTCACGGAAAGCTGCGACGTCCGTCTTGTCTCGGGCGCGCTGCCGCCGGGGGTCGTGCTTTCGCGTGACGGACGCATTGCGGGAACGCCCGGGTTGACCGGGGACTGGAACTTCACCCTGCTGGCGAGTTGCCCGCGCGGCGCCATTCGGTGCACGCTGGGGCTGCACGTGGCGGGCGTGGACGGCGACGCCGGCATCGACGCGGCGCTGCGCAGCCTGCAGATGCGTGATCGCCTCATGGGGCTGATGCCCGAGGACGCTCCCGCGCTCGACGCGAACCGCGTGGAACTGGGGCGCCTGCTGTTCTTTGATCGCGAACTCAGCGGCACGCGCGACGTTTCCTGCGCGACCTGTCATCACCCCGCCTTCGGTTTCAGCGACGGGCTGAACCTGGCCGTCGGCGTCGGGGCGACCGGGCTTGGCCCGCAACGCAGCCACCCGGGCGGCGTGCTGGTGCCTCGAAACTCGCCTGCCATCTATAATACCGGGCTTATGCCCAGCCTGTTCTGGGACAAGCGCGTGCGCCTGCCGGGAATTGACGATGCAATTGCCGTGTCCCTGCGCTCGCCGACGATCACGCCTGACGGCAGCATGGACCTGGAGCCGGTCGAGGCCCAGGCGCTGTTCCCCATGGCGGATCACATTGAAATGCGAGGGCACGGCCACGAGTTGGACGGGCTTGACGCCGGCGGCTACCGCAGCGGCATTGTGCGACGCCTGCAACAGATTCCCGAATACGTAAGCCTGTTTGAGAGGGCCTTCGGGCCGGAGTCCATGACGGTCGACAACATGGCGCGCGCCATCGGCGACTTTGAGCGCAGCCAGACCTACGTGAACTCGCCCTGGGATCGGTACCTGCTGGGTGAACGGCGGGCGTTGTCGGATCCGCAGAAGCGCGGCGCGACGTTGTTCTTTGACCGGGCCAATTGCGCCAACTGCCACAGCGGCCCGTTGCTGTCGGACTTTGTGTCGCGCAGCGTGCTTGTGCCGCAGTTCGGGCCGGGCAAGGGGACGGGCGCGCCAACGGGTGAAGATTTTGGCGTTGAGGACGTGGCCAGAGATCGTCGCCAGCGCTACGGCTTTCGTACGCCGTCCTTGCGCAATGTCGCGTTGACCGCGCCGTACATGCACAACGGCGCCTTCGGCACACTGCGCGAAGTGGTGGTGCACTACCGTGACAAGGGCGTGAGCGCGCGGCGCTTCACGACCGAGGGGCTGGCGCAGCGCGAATGGCTGGGAGAGCCGGTACAGCCCACGGCGGCTTTCATTCGCTCACAGACGTTTCTCCTGCGCCTGGTGCCCGACGACCTGACCGATGGCGAAATCGATGACCTGGTTGCGTTCCTGGAGTCACTGACCGACCCGGCCGCCGTCAACCGCATGGACCTGGTGCCAGACCGCGTCCCGTCAGGGCTCCCGGTCGACCGCTAGAATTTTCTCAGATTCCGCGTGAAACCAGGCCGGGCTGGCGCGTGGACAGGGTGCAGCCCCTGTTTCGCCCCTTGCAGGTACACCATGCGCACCTTCACCCTGGGCCTTCTGGCCTGCACCGCTCTCTTCTCCCTGCTGGCTGCGGCGTGTGATACGCCGTCCGGCCCCTCCGGCGGTACATCGACATCACCGGGCAGCAGCTCCGGTGGTGGCGGCACGCCGGGTGTGCTGACGCTCTCCTCCACAGCGTTGCCACTTGCCACTGTCAATGTGTTCTATTCGACAGCGCTCCAGTTCACGGGTGCGGCATCAGCCGTTACCTGTGACATCACCTCGGGCGCGCTGCCACCAGGCGTCAACATGACGACCAGCGGCAGCATCAGCGGCAATCCTCTGCTCACCGGCCAGTGGGGTTTCCAGCTGACGGCAACCGACGGCATCACGACGATCGTCGCGCCGCTGGTTCTGAATGTGCAGGGCGTCGCGGGCAATCCGCAGATCGAGAATCAGCTGCGGCAGCTGATCGCCCAGAAGAACATCCAGCCCATTCCGCAGCCGCCAGCCCTCAATCAGGCGCAGGTGGCCCTGGGGCGCAATCTTTTCTTCGACAAGATTCTCAGCGGTAGTGAGGACGTCGCCTGCGCGACCTGCCATCATCCGAGCCTCGGCTACGGCGACGGACTGAACCTGAGCATCGGAGTCGGCGGCACCGGCGGTGTCGGTCCCGGGCGCGACCACCCGACCAAGGTGTTCGTGCCCCGTAACGCGCCGGCAATCTACAACGTGGGGTTCATGCCGGAGTTGTTCTGGGACAAGCGCGTCGGTGTCCCGCCAGGCCAGCCACCCGGGCCGACCCAGACGCCCGAAGGCCCCATGAACCTGCCACCGGACGCGGCCCAGGCACTGTTCCCGCTGGTGAACATCACGGAAATGCGCGGCACAGGGCATTCGCTCGACAGTTTGAACGATCAGGACTACCGCGCTGCCCTGGTGACTCGCCTGGCGCAGTACAACGACTACGTGCAGATGTTCGAATCGGCTTTCGGCACGGGCAACATGACGGTCGACAACATGGCGCTGGCGATCGCGGCCTTTGAGCGCAGCCAGACATTCAGCAACGCGCCCTGGGATCGCTACCTGCGCGGCGACAGCAACGCGATGACCGACCAGCAGAAGCGCGGCGCCGATATGTTCTTCGGCCCGGCGCGCTGCGACACCTGCCACAGCGGACCACTACTGACGAACTTCACAACTCACAACATCATCATTCCGCAGTTCGGGCCGGGGCAGGGACAGGGCGCCCAGGGGCGCGAGGACTTCGGTTTCGAAAACACGGTCAACAATCAGCAGAACCGCTACCAGTTCCGCGTGCCGAGCCTGCGCAACGTCGCACTGACCGCCCCCTACATGCACAACGGCGCCTTTGGGACTTTGAATGAAGTCGTCAACCACTATCGCAACAAGGCCCAGAGCACAAACGCCTTCACGGGCCAGAACATGGTCCAGGCCGCGGACCTGGCGCCGACGCTGCTGCCGACACAGAACGTCCTGCAGACTCCCAGCCCTCTGTTTCTGCAGGTGCCCGGGAATCTGTCGCCCCAGCAGGTCAACGACATTGTCGCGTTCCTGAATGCACTGACCGACCCGGCCGCCGTGAACCGCCGCAATGAAATCCCCGACACCGTCCCCTCGGGCTTGCCCGTCGACAACTAATGCTGGGCACCACAAACCCCGGGCCGTCGCGCCCGGGGTTTTGGTTTAACGCACACGACGCTGTTTCTCTGATCGAACGCGCTACATCCGTAGGCCGATTGAGTAAACTGCCGCCGTGGATGCCGAAACCGCATATCTCTTCCGCCACGCACTCGTGCGCGACGCGGCCTACGACCTGCAACCGCCGGGCGACCGCGCGCAGATGCACGCATTGACACTGGAAGTCGTCGAAGACCTGTTTGCCGGTGACGAAAGGGCGCTCAACGCCATGGCCGCCGAACTCGTGCACCACGCCGAAGCCGCGCAGTCCTCGCGCCGCACCGCCAACTTAAGCCTGCTGAAGCAACTCGCCGGGAAAGAGGCGCACTATCTGCATCGAGCCATGTGGTACGAGTCGAACGCGTTCCACAATGAGAGGGCCGTGGAGTTCGGTACACGCCTGGCGGATCACCCCGCCGCGTCACTCGCAGACCGCATGGCGGCATTGCTGCGCGTCGGTGAAACCATGCTCAATACCGGACGCGCGCTGGAAGGGCGCAAGTGGTTCGAGCGGGCCGCGACGGTTGCCGAACAGAACGGCGACAGCGCGTCCCACGGACGGGCCCTGCGCGCCATCGGCATCACCTACGCGCGCACGGAGGGCAATCCGCCGGGGATTCCCTACCTGCTGCGTGCTCTCGAGATTTTTCGCGCCACCGGCGATCGCCGTGCTGAGGGGCTCGCGCTCAGCAACCTGGCCGTCATGCGCGTTGACACTGAACCGGCCGAGCAGACCCTGACGGCTTACCACCAAGCACTGGCGATCCTGACCGAAGTGGACGACGACAACGGACGCGCAGCAACCCAGAGCAACATCGGCAATTTGCTGCGCAACATGGGGCGCTACGAGGAATCTGCGGCGGCCTTTGATGAGGCGCTCGCCATCCACCGCAAGCGCGGTGAGCGGGTGTACGAAGCCATGGTGATCGGAAATCTCTCGGGGCTATACGGCGCCATGGGTCGCAATGACGATTCCGAAACCGCCGCTCAGACAGCCCTGCGGATTGCGATCGAAACGGGCGACCTGCACACTCAGGGCGTGTCCCTTTTCCACATGGGCGAGGCGGCGGCCCGCGCCGGCAAGTCTGAGGAAGCGGGGACGCTATACACGCGCGCATTGCAGGCTGTCGTTGAGTCCGGCGCGCGTTTTTGGGAAGCCGTGATTCTGGAATCGTTCGGCACCTTGAAAGCCAGGCTCGGGCAAGTCGACGAGGGACTCGCCATGGTCAAGCGCGCTAAAGAAATGTTCATGGCACAAGGAAACGACCAGATGACCGCGTTATCGCTGCGCGCCATGGCGAGGATCCACCTTGAAGCCGGCAATGCCGCCGAGGCCCGCGCACAACTTGAAGAAGCCCTGCCGGTTGTCCGGGCCATGGGGCTGGACCAGGAGGAGGGAGAGACGCGGGGCAGCTACGCGGTCGCACTGCGGATTCTTGGGGATACCGCCGCCGAAGCCGAGTACTGCACCGCGCGCGAACTTCTTACGCGCGCCAATTCACCGGAAGATGTCGAGGCACTGGATCGGCGCTGGGCAAGTGCGCACGCCGCATGGGAGTAGCCCACGGGACTGGCCCGGCTAGAATCGACGCGTGCCTGAACTTCATGCTGAGACCGCCTACCTTTTCCGCCACGCCCTGGTGCGCGACGCGGCCTATGAATTGCAGCCGGTCAGTGACCGGGGAAAGCTGCATGCCCTTGCCCTGGACCTGATCGAAGAACTCTGCGGCGGGACACCGGAATTGCAAACCCCGCAATGGGTCGGGCGCTTCAAACCGCACACATCCGACAGGCTCGCCATGGAGCTTGCAAAGCACGCGGATGCTTCGCTGCACGTGCTCAGCGGTGAAGACGCGAAGAAAGCGCGGCGAAAAGGCGCCATCTACCTGTTTCGCAGTGCGGTGATTGAAGACAGAGGGTACCGCCACGCCCGTGCGCTTGAGCTGTTCCAGCGCCTCGCCGTACACCCCGGCTCGGATGACCATCTGAGGGCCCACGGGCACTTCGCTTCCGGGCAGATCCACTACCAGCTTGGTTCTCTCGACGGCGCGACACGCCAGTACGACCAGATGGCGAGGTACGTGACCAGGGAGGCTGACCCTTGCGGGTATCAACTGCTGGAGTCGGTTCGGACGGTCGTGCGCTCGCATTCCGACAACGGCCCCGACATTGGCGCGGCACACCTCCGAGCCTCCGAGTTCTGGGCGAAACGGGGAGACCGCAACCGGCAGCTCGTGTCGCTGATCAACTTTGCCGTGTGGCATTGCGAAGAGGGAGATCACGACATAGCGCGCGACGCTTTGAATCGCGCGATCCTGTTGGCCCGCAAGATCGGCAACCGGCGCGGAGAGGAGGCGGCCGCAGGCACGCTGGCCTTGCTGAATGGCGTTGATGGTCGAACGGACGAAGCGATTGAAGGCCTCCGCTGCGCGCTTGAAATGGCGCGGGAAATGAACAACAACCTGGCCATACAACAGTGGTTAACCGGACTGGGAGATGTTCAGCAACAGAGCGGGCGCCTGGCGGATGCGGAAGCCAGCTATCGTGAGGCCATCGCCCTGGCGACCCTGCATGGGCTGGATGCCCGGCTTTGCTATGCCCAGAGCCATCTGGCCGCAGTGCTGGTGGAACTCGGGCGTCTGCCGGAAGCCCGGAGGCTGTGGGAGGCAGGCTGGGCCGGCCTGAGCGCCCGCAACGATGAATACACGCGGCGCGGCGTCCTGAAGGGCATGCGCCTGGCCCTGGAACGCGCGGGGCTTGCACCAATCGGCGACGACGGGCAGCTTGCTTGATTACATGCGCTCCACGAGCGACATGCCCAGCAGTGACAGGCCGCGCCCGAGAACTTTGCGGATCGCGTTGACGAGGCGTACACGCGAAAGGCTGAGGCCTTCGTCGTCGCCGACAATGCGCGTGTCTTTCGTGGCCGTCCACCACGAACTGGTCAGCCCGGCCAACTCAACCAGGTGGCGCGCGACGATGCTCGGCTCGAAATCTGCGCTGGCCTTGGCAACCGCGTCAGGGAACGCGGCAAGCTGCTGGATGATCTTCCATTCCTCATCTAGCCCCAGGCGGTCCGCGTCGCCCTGCTCAAAGACAGGCTCGCCGTACTTCTCGCGGTATTTTTCCGTGACGCTGCCCATGCGCACGAACTGGTACAGCATGTACGGGCCTGACTCGCCCTCAAAATCGAGCACGGCGTCCCAGTCAAATTTCACGTTGTTGCGGCGACCGTTCTTCAGGTCATTGAACACTACAGCCCCGACGCCGACCGCGTGGGCAACCTGCTCCATGTCCGGGCTGCCGGCCAGCTCCGGGTTCTTCTCCCTGATGATGTCCCGCACGGCCTGCACGGCTTCATCCAGCAAGTGCTCCAGCATGATCGCCGTGCCTTTGCGCGTGCTGGTCTTGGCCCACTTGCCGTCGGATTGCTGGAACAGCATCAGCCCGAAGTCCGTGTGCGAGCAGTGGTCGGCCCAGTCGTGATCGAGCGCTTTCAGTGCCTTGAACAACTGGTCGAAGTGCAGCTTCTGCTCGCCGCCGACCACGTATGTCATTTCATCCAGCTTCCAGTGCCGCTTGCGGTACAGCGCAGCGGCCATGTCGCGCGCGTGATAGCTTGTGGCGCCGTCCGATTTCACCAGGATCAGCGGCGGCTTGTCCTTGCCGTGGGTGAAGATCACCAGCGCGCCTTCGTCTTCCTCGGCGACCCTGTTTTCGAGCGCGTCGTTGATCAGGCGCCGGCACAGGTCTTCGGCTGTGACGTAGTAGCTTTCGCCCACGTAGATGCAGTGCTCGCGGTAGAAACTCGCGGGCTCCTTCGTCAGTACGGTGGCGTGCTCGGTGTCGACCACGGGCCACAGCTTGAAACTTAGCCCCAGGTGCGCGTACATGCGCTCGAACTCCGCCAGGCTGATTTCCCGCGCGTGCTGCCAGATGCGGAAGTTGACGATGCCGCTCTCTTTGGCCGCAACATCAAGCTCGTTCGGCTCGTCGGGCTTGACCAGTAGCGCCTCGATGTAGCGCTCGAGAATCGCAAACTCGTCCTTGCCGGCCTCGGCGATCGCTTCGTTGTCTTTCGCTTCTCTGTTGAAGCGTGCGTAAGTTTCATTCAGCTCCTGGACGGTCATGTCGCCCAGCGGGCTCTCTTCCGTCTTTGCGCGCTCAGCGATCTCGGGAAAGTACTGCTTGACGCCGGCGATCAGCTTGCCGAAGCCGGTGCCCCAGTCGCCTAAATGGTTAATGCCCACGACCTGCCAGCCCTGCGACTCGCGCAGTTGCTTGATGCTGTAGCCGATCATGGTGGAGCGCAGGTGGTGCACCGCCAGGGGCTTGGCGATGTTCGGGCTTGACAGGTCAATAACGAGCGTGTTTCCGCGCCCGCTGGTCCCGTCACCGTAGCGCCAGTCGCGCGCCTCCGCGCCTGCGGACTGCGTTTCGATTTCGGTCAGCACGTTCGACGCGATCGCCGTGCGGTTCAGTGTCAGGTTCAGGTACGGGCCGGCGGCTGTCACTGCGTCAATCAGACCGCCGGTTTCGGCGCCGTGGGCAAGTTTGGCGGCCAGCTCATTCGGTTTCACGCCCGCGTCTTTGGCGAAGCGAAACGTGGCGAATGCCAGGTCACCCATGTCTGGCTTGGGGGGGCGCGTCAGGGCTTCGGCGATTTTCTCCGAATTTATTTCGGCAGCCTGAAACCCTTGCCACTGCGCCATTTCGGCCGCGACCTTGTTTTCGATAAAGCCCATTTCGCCGTCCTGTCCTGACTGTTTTTGCGACATCGCCCGGAGAGGTTAAGGGGCAGAAGTCAGCCCTGACCTGAGGTGAACGAATGTCGGACTCATTTACAAAAGCACTTTCGCTCGCGCTTGAGCAGACCTCACCGGTCATGCGCACGCAGCGGGCCAGCGTCACCCGCCCCGAAGAGTTGTTCGCACTGTACACCAGTGAAGGCGACAACGCCCGCCGCGACGAGTCCCGCTTCATCTGGGACATGCACAACGGCGACCAGCTTCGCTACATCCCGCGCCTGCCCGGCGAGAGCGCCGGCGAATTCCTGCGCCGCCCGCACAAGCAGTTCCTGAATATCACGCGCGTCGTGATCGACGTTCTAAGCCAGCTTTACCGCCGACCCGTCGAGCGTACGTTCGAAACCTCCGATCGCGCACGCGAGCGTATCCAGCGCGTATACAGCCGCAACCCCATGGACCGCCTGATGCTTGGCATCGACCGCATGACGCGCCTGCAAGGTGTCGGCGCGGTGCGCGTGAGCTACGAGAACGGCGAGGTGCGCTACTGGCCATGGCCCGCGCACCGCCTGGTTGTGCTGCCTGATTTTGACCGCCCGGATTCTCCCAGCGCGGTCGTCGCATTCGCCGCCGGCGACGGCTCCCTTGCCCACGTCTGGTCTCCGTGGCGTGTCTCCACCGTCGCCGGCGGTCGCATTTTGTCAGAGCAAGAGCACGGGCTGGGGTGTGTTCCGTTCGTGTTTGTGCATGACCGCCTGCCCGTGGATGGCTTCTGGGTTGAAGGTCGCGGACGCGGCGTCGCCTACGCCAACACCGAGTTCAACGCCAAACTCAGCGAGCTCGCGCATACCGTCGCCATGCAGGGTTTCGGCGTCATGGAAATCGTGAATCCGGACCCAAACCAGGAAATCGCCATCGGGCCGGCCCGCGCCATCAGCTTCAACGTCAGCGGGCACGAGCCCTTCGGTGTAAATTTTAAATCACCCAACGCGCCGATCAGCGACCTGATTGCCGACCTGGAATTCCTCCTGCGCACGTTGCTGAAAACGCAGCGCATTCCGGAAAGCGTGCTGAGTGTCAATGTCGGCGCCAACATCAGCGGCGTCAGTGTGCTTGCACAGCAAACGCCTGTGCTGGAAGACCGTGTAGAGCGCCAGCAGGTGTTCCGCGCCTTTGAGCAGGAACTGCTGGACACCACCCTGGCCGTCCTGCGCGAGCACGAAGGCTTGCACGGCGAAGTCGGCATTCATGTCAATTATCCCGAACCGATGCTCGAGCAGAACGCCGCCGAGCGCATGAGCGTGGACGACTGGCGTCTGCGCCACGGCATGACAACCCCCTGGGCCCTGATGTACCGGGACGACCCGGACGGCTTCACGGACCTCGAAAGCGCCCGCCAGGCCTGGGAAACGAACCTTGCAGCCCTTCGCGCCAGTCAAGGGCAGACCGGAGAAAGCAGCCATGACTAAAGAACCCTCTCTCTCTGACCAACTCCGCGCCCTGCTGCCGGAACCGACCGACGAACTCACAGCCGCCCTGGACAAAGTCGCGCAGCTCGAGCACGAGCACAGCACGACCGTAGAGCAGGCCCGCATCGAACGCGCGTTCCTGGAGCGTGCGCCACGTGAAGGGCTGCTCTACCCGGGCGATGCGCTGAAGCTTGGAGACTTCAGGCCGGACGAAGACCTCGACAAAGTCTTCACGCAGTTACGCGCGACTCGACCCTATCTGTTCGACAAGGCGAGTTCGCCGGCGAACCAGAAACTCGCCGAGCATGACCCCGACAGCCTGCGACGCGCGCTCAAGCACGGATCATTGACACGTCAAGTCCAGGAGATTCGGCGCCGGCGCCCCAGGCCCTGAGCGAAAGGCCCGGCCGACATTCACCCAAACCCCAAAAGGAGTTCTCCCATGAGTTTTACCGGAAAAGCAACCTATGACGCGGGCGCCAGCCTGCCCGAACTTGTTGACGACGTCAGCGATCTGGTCGGGCTGATCTCGCCCTTTGACACGCCGCTGCTGGATGCAATCGGCAGCCCGCGCTACGCGGCGAAGTCCACGCGCCACGAGTGGTTCGAGGACCAGTTGAACCCCAACTACAGCGCCATCAACAACGGCGCGGGCTACGACGACGACGACACCAGCATCGTCGTTGACGACGGCGGCGTGTTCCGTGTCGGCGATCTCGTCAAGCTCGCGGGCAGCGACGAGGTCATGCAGGTCACCGGCGTCAGCACCAACACGTTGACTGTCAGCCGAGGCTATGGCGGCAGCACCGCGGCGCCTGTTGTCGATGGGCAGCGGATGGATGTCATTGGACATGCGGCCCTTGAAGGTGAAGACGCCGCGCCGGCCGCTTACCGCGCCCGTGTGCGCAAAGAGAACTACAGCCAGATCTTCACCGAAACCGTCACCATCAGCGGCAGCATGGACGCCGTCGGTCTGCACGCTGTCGAGCGCGAGTTCGACTACCAGGTGATTCAGCGACTGCGTGAGTTGATGCGTTCGCTCGAGCAGACAGTGATCTGCGGCTACAAGGCCGCCGCGAACCCCCAGGGCAGCACCGCCGTGCGTCGCACCATGGGCGGGCTGCTGCAGTTCGTGACCGGCGTCGTGGAAGACAAAAGCGCCGCCGTGCTGACGGAAGACATCCTGAACGCGAGCCTGCGCAATGTGTGGGCCAGGGGCGGGCGCCCCAACGCGATCGTCTGCAACGGCTTCCAGAAGCGCAAAATCAGCAGCTTCATCCAGAGCAGCCGGCGCTATGAGCCGGAGAGTGCTGCTCTGCGCAACGTCGTGGATGTCTACGAGTCCGACTTCGGCGTACAGCGCGTCGTGCTGTCGCGCTGGGTGCCGGCGGACAAGATTCTGCTGCTCGATCTCGACAAGCTGCAGGTAATGCCGCTGCAGGGGCGCAGCTTCTTCGTGAAGCCGCTGGCGGAGTCCGGCGACTTCCGCAAGGCACAACTCATTGGCGAGTACACCCTCGAAATCCAGAACGGCGGTGATGGCGGCCATGGCGTCATCACCAACCTGGCGACCAGCTAGGGCTGAACTGGATGTCCCCGGCGGGGGCCTGTTGATCAACGGGCCCCCGCACCCTCCCAAGGTAAGCCATGCTTGAATACGTAACCACACATGATGACCCGTACGGTGTGTTCTCGCGCTGGCTGATTGACGGCGCAAAGCGCGCAAACACCGACCACGGGCGCCTGTACCCACGGGTCACACAATCCGGCGGCGACACGACCGTCAGTCTGTACCGCGACGCCGCGCGCACGCAACTTGTCGCCGACGGCACGATCAACGGTGCCACCGGCGAAATCTCGCTGGTGCAGCAAGGCTCCAGCGGACTGAGCGGCAGCGTCGAACTGACCAGCGCCGTGCCGTTTGACGTGACCATCGATGTGTTCTACGCCGACGACGATGACGTCACGGTGCGGCAGAAGGACGTGGCCGGCTTTCTTGACGGCGGCGAGTTTGCGGGGCGTCCCGGGTTTGCTGAGCCACTTGCCCGCGCCAAACGGGTGATCGACGTGCTGCTGAACGCGCGCTGCCCGCAGGGTTGGCGCGCGGATGTGTTGTCGCCGCTGGCGGATGCGTGCGCAACCTACGCACTGTTTTTCATCTATGACCACTTAAGCACGCGCCCGGACGATCCTGCGGCGGCACTTGCAACCCACTGGCGGCGCGAAGCCCGGCTTGCCCTTCCGCTGATTCGACTGTCGGTCGCAAGCGAAACACTTTCTCCATTCACTTCGCGCGTGACTCGCGCCTGAGGAAACCATGCCGAACTACACCGCTATCTTCGAGGTGCTGGGCCAGTACGCCCGTGCCTTCAAACAGATCGACAATCTGGCAGACCGCAACCTCCGTTTCAGTGGTAGCGGTGAGACCTTCCGTTCACTCGACAAGCTGCGAGAGGAATTCGTCGATGTCCTGAACGACGGTATCGTCGAGCGCGACCGACTGGACGCGGTCAGTGTACTGACTGACGCGGCGCGTATCGCCCGCGGCTGGCGCACGCTGCTTCAGCAGTCGCTGGCGGGCTGGATCGGTGACGCCCTGGGTGCTGAACTGAACGCTGGCGGCGCAAGCCAGGCCGAGCTGCTGCATGAACTTCAGCGCGCCATGCTGGCAGACAGCGAGAGCATTGCCGCGAACGCCGTAGGTGCTGGCGCGGTCATTTCTGACGCCAACAATGCCGGCGATTCCGCGTGCTACGTCAGCGACCAGACAGTCGACGCGGAAGAAAACCTCGTCGACGACGAACGCATCTTGAGCCAGCGAATCGTGATCGAATGCGTGCGGGACAACGCCCACCACCGCGTACCGTCAGGGCAGGAGGAGTTCCGTATTCGCCCCGAGCACGGGCCGTCCGTCAGCACGCGCGTGATTCCGGTGACTTACGGAGACTTCACGGACGCCCGCAACGCGGTGACCGACGCTGCATTCGAAAGTGAAGCCGGCGGCACGTTCGAGCACTGGGGCGTCGAATCCGGCGGCGGGGTGTTCTCTCGCGACACCGGGTTGGCGCTGTTCGGGGGCGGGTCTCTCAAGATCACGGGCGACGGCGTGACGGCGGGCGACCTTCGCCAGGACCTCATCGACCGCGACCCGCCGCTTGAGTCCGGGCGCGTGTTCGCCCTGGGTGCATGGGTGTACGTCGCCAGCCACACGGCCGGCAGCGTGATGATCGACCTGCTGGTGGACGAAGTCGCTTCGGCCTTGACGTTGACCATTGACGGGTCAACACCGACAACCCAATGGCTGCACAAAGGCGGGTTCGAGTACGTGCCGCGCGCGAGCTTTCCCAACAAAGTGAAGCTGCGCATCCGTTGCAGCGCCGATTTCGACGGTGTGGTTCATATCGACGGCGCATCGCTCGCGCCTGCTGCGGAGGTGCCGCCCGCGGGCGTTCGCGCGGCGGTGTTCGAGGGTGCAAACGCCCCGCAGGCCGTGCCGATCGCCGATCGCTTCACAGTCGATTGCACCAGCGATGACGCCGGCGCGTTCCAGACATTTGCGCGCGAACACCTTGGAGTTGCGCTTCCCTCGTCGGGCTCGCCCACCATTTCTGAAACTCTTGCGGAGTAGCCATGTCACTCGCATTGAAGTTCGGCGCCGAGGTGCTGGGCGCGATCCGCAATCTGCGCGTCGAGAGCGCCGGCGACGCGCCTGAGGTTACCGAAACCTGGCGTGTCGTGCTGCAGGTCGAAGCGGCCACGCCGGGCGCGCTGGAAGCGGATGTGCAGCGTCTCTATGCCGCGCGTGGCGCGACCGGCGACGTAAGCCTGGTCAGTGGCGGAGATGATATTCGTACGCTTGCCGTCGCTGACTGCCGCAAGGGCCCATTGCTGGCCAACATCGCGGAATTGGACAGCGCGCCGGGAGAGGCTCACAACAGCCGGCGCTGTGTGCTGACTTTGCGTGGTATTCGCCAGGATACCGGCGCCATCGTGCAGTCTCATACTCTCGACGTGCGTCTGCTGACGCAGGCCGGGCTGCCGTCGCTGATCGTGCAGTCGGGCAGGGCGATTCTGCGCAAGGGCGAGAACCCGGGCGATCACGAGTCGGCGCTGCTGCCTGCTCTCGCGCCCGGCCATCGCCGCGTGCGAACCGTGACCAGCCGCGACTTGAACGAGCCCGCGCTGCGCTACGAGATCGAGGACGAGCAGGTGTTCGCCGCGTTGCCCGGCGGCGTGGAGGACGGACACTATGTCGTCACCGACTCGCTGGACGCAGACGGGCGCGTTGTCCGCACCATCAGCGGCTTCTTCGCTGGCGCCTCGGCAAAGGCCCGCGCCCTGGAGTTGCGCCCGGGCGACGACCGCCTGCTTTCGGCGCGCGTGTCGGAGAACCCGTTCCAGCGCCGCGTTGACTTTGAGTTTCGCGAACACTCAGGCGAGGGCGATGTGTCCGCGCGGGCGGAGTCGCTCACATTCACCACAACTCGCCGGGTGATCGACCACGCGCTGCTTGATGCGTCCTTGCCGGCTTACCGACAGCAGGTTGGCGGGCCGCAGACAGAAGTGATCCAGGAGGGCAGTGCCGTCGGCGTTGGTCGCCACGCGTCGCCGCCGCCGGTGCGGTACGCACAGGATCTGATCGAGCGCCGCGTTCACTACAGCATTCCTCACCCGGCGCTGCCGCCCGAGCGGCGCTGGGTAACCACCTGGCGCTATGTTTGTCGAGGGCGCGCCGCGATTGTCGAAAGCACGCCATGAATGAATACGTTACCGCCGCTCTGAACGGGCAGCCGGTCATTGAGTTTCGTATCGAGTTGCGGCGGGGCGCCGCGCCGTCAACGCTGCGCGTCGTGCTGCCGCCGGGACGGCAAGACCCGGGAGCCGGGCTTGTACTGGAAATCGGAGACGGGCTGTCACGCCGGACCTTCCGGCAGTTTCTGGTTGATCGCGTCGAAGCCCTGGGCGACGGACGGCGCGCGGTGCTTGCCAGCGACGCGCGGCGGCACTGGGATCGGGAAGTCGTTTCTGAATCCGGCGCGGCACGTGGCGACGGCACAGGCGCCCCCCGCCCCGCGCAGGAGCTTGTCGATGCGCTGTTTCGCGGCGCCGGGTTGTCGGAAGAAACGCCTGTTCTGCCCTCGGGTGTTCCGCCGCTGGCGGCACTTCACGCGCGTGGCCTGCTGGGTGACGCGTTCGTCAACGTGCTGGCACAGGCCGGGCTAACCTGCGGTGTTGACGATGACGGCGTTGTCCGGATCGCGGATGCCGCTGCGGAAACCGCCGTCGATACCGCACGGCTGGCTGAGGTACGGGAATCCGTCGGCGCGGCGACTTCCGCCGTTCATGTGGCGGGCGCTCCTGCCATCGAGTTGGTCGAGGTCACTGACTGGCAAGGCCTATTGCCGGATGACAACCAGGTGTTGCGTCCGATTGACGACGTTCTGGCGGAGTGGGGCGTGGATGCATCCCGCGCGCGCCAGGCCTGCCTCAGTGATGGCGGCTTCGACAAACTGTTACCTGCGACCGGCGCGCACAGCGCCTCGCGCCTTGCAACGTTGAAGCGCTATGCGTTTCGCCTGTTTCGCGGCGAAGGCCCCGGTACCTGGCTGCCCGTTGGCGGGGTGACCGACACGGGCGAGTTTCTGCCGCCCCGTCTGATCGCGCGAATCGCGAGAGGCAAGGGCCGGGCGCCGGTTCATCCCGCGGAAGATTCCTTCGCGGACCTTGCCGGCGAGGCGATCGAAGAGTTCGAGATCGATACCGAACGCCGCACGCTGTATCTGCCGCGCCCGCCGTTCGCGCTGATGGCGCCGGGCGGGCTCGGCGACGCGACACTCCAGGACCGGCGCGTTACGGGTGACCCCCGGATCACTCTTACCATCGCACGGCATTCCGCCCGCCGGCCTTTCCAGCTTGTGCTTCCCGGGCCCGGCGACGGCGAGCCGGTGTTCGTTGCTGCTTCGCATCTGGTCGCGGTTTACGGGGTGCAGGGCGACCTGCTGAACGGCGCGCGACTTACTGCCGCGGCACACGAGCTCGCGACGAGGCTGATGGCGCCCCCGATTCACCGGACGCTGAAAGTGCCCGGCGTGGTTGACTCGCTCGCCCTGGGTGCCTGCGATCGCGTCGAAATCGAGGGTGGCAGCGACGGGCTTATCACGCGGCTGTATGAAACCCCGTCCACGCTGCCGCGCTTTGCGGCGGGCTTGCCCCTGGCCGCCGCTGGCGGCCATGCCGCCGGCCCGGTCCCGAGCGGTCTGTATCAGCCGATCAACGCCTATCGTGCCGGGCCGCTGGTGATGCGGGCGTCGGGCGAGACGCCGGAGGGCGAGGCGGTGCTTGCCATGGAGGCGACACGCCGTGACGAACGAACGGGTGCGTTGACGCTTGAGCATCCGGGCGGGTTTGCGTTTCCGTTTTTTCTGGCAAGCCGGGAGGCGGCGAAGTTCGGGCGCTGGTTCTTCGTCGCCGGCGTGGAAGTCGCGGACAGCGGGCGCCTGCGTGTGCTCGCACCTGATGCCCGCCACGAGGAAATACCGCCGCGGCAATTGTTCGAAACGCGGCACGTTGCTCCCCGTGGTTTGCGCGGGCTGATTGTGAGTCTAGGCGATGAGCCGCTGCTTGTGGATACAGGCCCGCTTGTGGCCGACACAAGGGGGCGTGAGCCCGGCGCGACTTCCAGCCTGGTGTATGACCTTGACGGGTCAAGACTCTCGCGGCGCAAGCGGGGCGGGCTGCAGTTTCTGTCCGTAATTGCGCTGAGCCCGGCGCACCGTGACGAGGGCGCGCGAGACGGCGGCTGGGTGCCGGCCTTGAACCTGCGTGAAGGGGATACCGGAAGCCCGGAGACGCCCGGGCGTGGACTGTTCGCCGAGGGCGTCGGGCATGATCTTGGACGACTGACGGCGAAAGGGCAGGGTGGCCCCATACTCGCTGACGGTGCGGCGTGCAGCAAACACCTGTACGGCGTATGCGGCGATGATGACGGCGTCTACCGCGAGACGGCGGGGCACATCAGTACGGACGCGTTTTTCAAGGTTCCGGGCGATCCCGTCCATGATGCGCCGGTAAAGTTCTACGCCGAGAAATTTGAAGGCGGGGTGCCGCCCTGGCGACCGTACGAAGCGCAACTCAAGTACGACGCCACGGAGCAGCACAACTGGAACCGGACGCGACGTGAGGGGCGCTGGAAGATCCAGTACCGCGTGCCGTTCCTGCCCGGCATTCCACCGACGTGGGACCCGCCGATTGGTCCGCCCAGCGATCCGCCGACGGATGACCCGCCGGGCATTCACGTGCCTGTGCCGTCCTGGCTGCCCTACGACATCCGTCCGGCGATCAGCGAGTATGAACTCTGGGCGCCGAGTCATGACTGGGTGCCCGCGCCCAGCGCCCGAGGCGGCGGAGAGGTGCCGTTCCCGGGACCGAGCATCAAGAGCGAGGGCTGGGCGGGCGAAACCAACGGCCGCCCGGACCCGGCCCTGGGCGGCGGGTGCATTTTCTTTCCGCCTCACGTTTCCATGCCGGATGCGCAGACAGACGGCGGCAAGCGCGAGACGTTTCTGCTGCTGCACCCGGAGGTCGCGCTCGCGTTCGGACACCCGGATTTCGGCAACGGGGGCGTTCACGGCGCATGGGTAATGCAGCTTGCCGGCGGCGGCGGGCACCTTCAATTGCTGGCACGGGATACGGACGGCGATTCGCAAACCGGGCTGGCGCGCGGGGTGCACATCAGCGGGCACCTGGCTGTCGCCCGCGATGGCGCGACCCTGGCGGACACCCAGGCCCTGCGGCTTGGCGCGGCGGATGACGAAGGAATCGCGTTCGGCGACGACGTGCAGTTGTACCGCGAGGACGAAGCAACCCTGCGCACGGACGCGAACGTCGAGATCGGCGGCAAACTCACCGTTGAGGGGTTGATTGATCCGACCGGTCTGGAGCTCGACCCGCAGGCGACCAACCCGGGCGGCGCGCCCGGCAACACGCTGTGGATCAGCAGTGCGGATGCACGGGTGCGTGCGGGCGCGAACGTGCTGGCGTACGCGTCGGAAGTTGTCGCCGACAAACGCACGCTGATTTACGAGTACACGGGAACGGGCAGCGCCGGCAAGGACGTGCTTTTGCCGGGCATCAACCGCGCGCACGTCGTGCTGATTTTCCGTCACGACGACACAACGGAAGGCTGCGTGCTTGCGCTGCCCTTCGGCGCCACGGGCGACATACGCGCCCGCGACCTCGCGCAGGGCACAACCGACTCAGCACTCAGTCTTGATGCGCCATCGTCCGGCCTCGCCCAGACACTCACCATCAATTCGATCGCGGGCAATGGCAATGCGGGCGGTGTCGCCTACAGGCTGCTCGTGATCGGCACCCCCTGAAGGAGCATTCCATGAAGTACCTCATTATCTGCCTGATCGCGTTCAGCCTGACCGGTTGCGCAAGTCTGCAGCGCGCGCTCGAAACGGCCGAGCGCACCCGCGACGCCATGGAGGGCGCGGGCGTGGAGTTGCGCGACGCCATGGAGATCGCGGAAACCGCCCGCGAGAAGTACATGCAGGCTTTGAAGGAAGGCGACAACAACAAAGTGCTGGCGGCCCTGACGGCGCTGCAAAGTGCCGAGGACGAACGCCGCTCGCGGGAGTTGCGTTTTGACGAAACCCGCAAGGCGTTCGACGTCGCGAAAACCGAGCTGGAGCGCGCCAAAGCGCAGGACAGCTATTTAGAGGGCGTCCTGGGACTGATCATCGGCGGAATCGTTGGCGGCGGCGGCGGGTTCGTAACCGGGCGCAAGCGGAAAGACCGGTGAGCCGCGAGCGCATCGCGAAAAGGCCGCTACACCGCCGCTAATCTTCCAGGGGGTCGTACATGTCGTCGATGTCGACCTTCAAACTGAGAAAGCGGCGGTCTCGCGGGTCCATTTCAATGCCGTGCTTGCAGACCGTCGCTGCAACGTCATAACGCGTCATCTTGTAGAGCTGGTAGGCCCACTGGTAATAGCACTCAATGATCAGCCTGCGGGCCTTGCCGTCGATCCGGTCGGCGTGCCCGTCCTGGCCGCGGAAGGTCAGCAGGTAGCGGCTGTCCATCAGTGACTTGCGCAGGCTCTGCATCGCCTTGACGACGTTCTCGTACTTCGGCAAAGCGCGCAACACCTGGTTCTCGATACAGTCCTGGTCGGCTTCCTTTTTGATGTCCTCGTTGGCGCCGACCTGCACCTCAAGCTCACTCAGCCAGTCGTCGATGGGCGCACGTTTCTTGCGCTCTTCGGCGTCCGCGTCGGCCTGCGCTTCTTTGGCCAGTTTTTCGAGCTCGGCGGCCTTCACCTCAAGCTCAACCCGGTTCAGCGTGCCCAACAGGATTTCCGCCTTTACCGCCGCCGGCGTGTCAGCGAAAGCGGCGATCACGCGCTCAAGCAAGGGGCGGGCTTTGGCGGCGTTTTTTTCGTCCAGGGCGGCGATCGCTTCGTCCAGTAGAGCGTCGCCTTCAAGCACGTAGGCAACGTCGGAGATGCGCTGCGCTTGCTCCGTGAAGCCGTCCAGTTTCGCGGCGCGGTCGGCTGTCTCGCGCGCTTCCTTGAACAGCCCGCGGTGCAGGGCGAACCGCGCGAGATCAAGCAGGGATTCGCCGTCGGCGCCCGCTACGGACTGCATGACAAGAAACTGGGAGCCCGTTTCGAAGTCCTCAAGCGGCGCCGTGTACTCCTTGCGCCCCTTGCGGTAGAAAACCTCGCCGTCATAGACGCGTATGATGTCGGCCTCGAACTCCTTGTCCTCGGTCTTCAGCTTGACCTTGACCGCCCACAGGGGGGTCGCGAACGCGATCAGCAGAGTCAGTAATGGGAACCAGCGGGTCATGCGCCCATTATAGAGGAAGAAGCGCGCTTGACGCCCCCCAACCGGCGGTTAGCGTTGCGGAAATGCGAACCCTGATTGCCTGTTTGCCGGTGCTGATGCTGGTAGCCGCGTGCGCCTCCGGCGGCTCCATGGCCGACGCCGAAGTGGACGTGATGTTCCGGCGCACGGAAGCGGTGACAGATGGCGTACTTGAGCTGACAACGCCCGCCCTTGTCAGCAAGCCGAACGGGGCATACCAGATTGAGGCGATTGCCTACTACCCCGGCGCGTCGCTATCGCCGGACGGGCGGATCGCCGATGGCACGAACGCCGTGTTCAGCCTGCAATTCATTGATCTGGGTGACATCTCTGTCTTGCGCACGGACGACAAACGCGTATCTTTGCGCGCCGAATTCGGGGCTGGGGGCAAGGTCACAAGTGCGCTGCTCGGCTCCAGTGACGGCACGGTTTCAGACGGGTTTGTGGGCTTCAGCAACGACACGTTTGAAAGTGGCAGCTGGGAAGTAATGTACGATGGCCCCGACCTTGTGGTCGGGCGGTTTGACCTGAAGTTCCGCAAGTATCGGGCCGCCGGCAATTTCCGCGCCCCGCGCCTGCGATAGGAGTGCCTGTGAAGCGCCTTGCATTCAGTCTGTTGGCGGCCCTTTGCGTGCTGGTCGCGTCCGGCTTCACCGACGCCGGCGCCGCATCCACCAAGCGCCTTCCCACCTTCGACATGAAGGACCTCGAAGAGCGTGAGCACAGCCTCGCCGATGACAAGTTCAAGGACAAGGTCCTGCTGGTGGCCGCCTTCGGCACGTGGCAGGACGTCAGCATCCGGCAGGCCCGCGAGCTTCAGAAGTTCCACAAGGCCCACCCGGAAGTGGAGATTATCGCCTTCGTGTGCGACGAGCTGGCCCTGGCCCGCGAATTCCGCACCCGCGAGGGGCTGACCTTCCCGTGCTACAAGGCGGACGGCTCGGCCCCGATCGGCACCAGTTTCAACCGCCTGTTCGAGACCAAGAAGGGCAAAACCCTGACCCTGAATCGCGTTCCCTTCGTGCTGCTGACGGACAAG
Organism: Planctomycetota bacterium; assembly: GCA_019912315.1. Lineage (GTDB taxonomy): Bacteria > Planctomycetota > UBA8742 > UBA2392 > UBA2392 > JACKID01. The sequence continues at coordinate 15,307 of JAIOJA010000021.1, read as the reverse complement.
AACCTGTCTATCGAATACGCAAATCTGGGGCTCACGACCGCCGATCAGCTGGCGGACGAACTCGGGCGATAAGCAAAGCCCCCGGGGATTCTTGCGGATTAGCACAACACCCTGCCCGGAAAGCGACTTACCGCGCTTGCCATTTGCCCGCGCGCGGTGTTGAATAGTAGCAAGGGAATGGCAGATCCCTCCCCGTGTAACCCCCCTTGAAGCTGCCAAGATGAACCAATTACAGACCCAAAAAGCCAAGGCCGCACGCATGTCGCAGGCGGATCAATTATTGATCTCGATCATCCTGAAGAACACGAAAGTGACTCAGGAGCAGATGGACCAGGCGCTGTCCGACGTCGCGAACGCGAAGAAGGAAAGCCGTGAGCTGGACCTCGCCCACGCCATTCTCGAGAACAACTGGCTCAGCCGCGCCGAGCTGTACAAGCTGGTGAAGGCCCGCAACTACGCGCTGATTCGCCAGGAGGACAAGCGCCTCGGGCGGCGCATGTTCCGCAAGAATTTCATCACCAAGACGCAGCTTGATGAAGCGCTCGCCTTCCAGCGCCAGCTGTTTAAAGCGCTCGGGGACATCAAGCGCGTGGAAAGCATCCTGATGGACGACGGGCACATCGGCCCGGACCAGGTGCGCGAGATCTGGGCGGAGTACACCAGCTACCTGAAGCGCCGCGGCGACCAGCCCGTCGAGCCCAAGACCGATCCAAGTTTAATGAAGCGCGGCTAGCAGGAAGTCTCAACCAAGTCCCCGCAACTCGCGGGGGCTTCTGTGTACAATACCCGCACCATCGACTTTCACGTACACTGTCTCCCATGAAGCGTTTCAACCTGGCGAGTCTGATTGTCCTCGGGATCGGGTTGATCCTGTGTGTGGTCGGCGTGTTTCTCGGCACGATCAGGCAAGATCCGCACCTGAAGTTCCTGCCGGAACAGGACCTGCCCATGCCGCGCTCTGATCACGAGCTGCTGGCCATGGGCGACGAGCTGGTCATTAAACACAACTGCAACTTCTGCCACCGCACGGAGGTGCCGGCCGACAAGAACCACGTCGCGCGGGATAACTGCCAAGGCTGCCACCAGTACAGCAAGCGCCCCGAGAACCTGGCGCCGCCGCTCGAAACCATCGCCGAGCGCCGCACGGAGGACTGGATTCAGCGCTACCTGCGCTACCCCTATCCGATTTGACAGAACTCGGGCGACCGCATGCCCGACCTCGGCTTGACCGACCGGGAAGTGACGCTGCTGACGCGTTACCTGCTGCTGAAAGCCAAGGACGGCATTGCGTCTCTGCCCGACTGGCGTCCGGAACGCGAAGACTCGCCGGACCCGACACGCCTGGAAACCGGGCGCGCCCTCTGGGACCAGTTCAACTGCAAGCAGTGCCACTCACTCGGCGATGAAATCGTGAAGCCGACCTGGGATGAAAACGGCAACCCGCACCTGATGTCGGTGATTTTCGCGCCGGCGCTCGACAAGACCTGGACCCGCACACGACTGGAGTGGCTGGCCGAGGGGATTCAGCACCCGGCAAAACGCATCCCCTGGTCCGGCATGTTGCAAGTGAACATGACGCAGGAGCAAGCCCGCGAGCTGGCGTGGTACATCGCCAATGCGGTGCCGTCGCCGAAAAGGACTGTGGCTGCAAGTGAAGTCGTGGACGTTATGCGCCGGCGCTGCAACGGCTGCCACTACGGCCCCGACCCCAAGGCCTCGTTCAACACCAACCCGGAAGGCGGCGCTGGCTGGCTGGCGACATGGGGAGCCAAGCCACGCAAGCTCGACCTGATGAGCATCGAGGGCATCATGCGCGGCGCCGTCGACGACTTCGGCAACCCGCGCCCAAGCGTCGTCCCCTACGCCGAAAACTCCCCGCTGCTCATGCACATCAAGGGTTTAAAGCACCCGCACATGCCGTTCGGCATGAACCCCCTGCCGGCCGAAGAGATCAAGCTGATCGAAGACTGGATCGCGAGCGGCGCACCCACACCCAAAGAAACCAGCGGTATCAAAGTAAACCCACCCATCGAAATGGGCGATTAGCAACTTGTCGCATCAGTCCATCACACAAACGGGATACGTAATATTGTGCTTGCATTCTCACTTGGGGGGGGGGGGCAGTCTCGAACAAACAAACTGTTGAGGAGTCTCGAATGAACCGTGTCCTGCGCTTCGCTTTTGTTGCCACTTGTATGCTGCTTCCAGCCGCACTTGTAGCCGCAACTCCGCCAAGCCACTTCCCCGAAAGGGAATCGGCTCCAAGCGAAATCTCTCAAACTCCTCCCACGTATAACGACGCTGGCCTTGGTTTAACCTTTGATGCACCCGGTCCGGGCTTCTGGACCCTGGAGGACGGCACACTCAAGGTCGGGATTAATGAGTGCAGCATTACGATCACCGGACTCGACGGCGATCCGCCGTACGAATACACGGTCGACGATGGTGATGTAGGCACCGAACCGTTGACAGGCGAGGCCGGCAGCAGCGTCGTCGGGCCGCTGGAAGTCGGCGACTTCCGCGTGTGGTTCGGGACAAGCAAGAGTGACACATCCGGGCTGGACGCGAGCGGTCTGTCCTCATCGGAACAGGCCATCATCTTCGGCTTCGGCGGTAACGATGACATCACGGGCGGCCCGGGGGCCGACTTCCTGTTCGGCTTGGAAGGTCTTGACGAAATCACGGGCGGCGCTGGCAACGACTTGATTCTGTGCGGCAGCGGTGACGACGAAGCCGATGGCCAGGATGGCGACGACAGAATCTGGGGCGAAGACGGCGACGACACTCTTTGGGGGCGGAAGGGCGGTGACTGGCTCATCTTGGGTGACGGGGCCGGCCAAATTGCTGTCGGAGGCGGCTCAACCAGCAACCCGGGTGACAACGGGTTCGACAAGATATGGGGAGGTTCCGGAAAGGACGAAATCTATGGCGACGAATACCAGGTCACAGCCCACACGACCGGCGGTGACGATAACATCTGGACGGGCGGCGGAGACGATGAAGTCCACGGCGGGCCGGGAGTGGACACCATCTACGTGGCTGAGTTCACAGCCACAGGTAACGACGGCAAAATCAGAATCTACGGCGACGGTGGGGCAGACGTGATCCACCTGGAGAAGAACAAGGGGATCATCCGGGGTGAGTGGGAGTCGGACGAGTTCTCAAGTGCGGGCGACGACGACATCAAGGTCTACGACAGTTGGGAATCCTACAACATCAGTTGCGGCATGGGACACGACCAGGTCTACTACGGTGGCAAGCATGCCGATGAAATCTACGGCTGCGGCGGGAACGACACCATCGACGGAGGCGAAGGTGCTGACCGAATCGAAGGCGACGGTGGAACCACTGGTGCCACGAGTCCTGGCGGCGACTATCTCTATGGCAACGATGGTGATGAAAGCGGCGCCACAGCTGTTATCGACGGCGGCGATGGCAATGACTTCCTCTGGGGCGGACTCGGTGACGACAAGATTCTCGGCGGTGACGGGGGCGACACGATCTACGGCGAAACCAACCTTGTGCTGGGTGAGACGGCCGGCAACGACACCATCGTGGGCGGCGACGGCGGAGACACCATCTGGGGCGAAGGCGGCAATGACACCATTTACGGCCAGGGCGGTAACGACACAATCTACGGCGACTGGGTGGCGGGAAGTCCTAAGTACCCTCAGGAAGGCGCGGACAAGATTAATGGCGGCGCGGATGGGGATACGATCCACGGCGGCGGAGGCAACGACTTCCTGGCCGGCGCCGGCGGGGTCGACACCATCTACGGTGACAATGGCAACGATCTGATCTGGGGCGATGACGACAACGACACGCTCTACGGCGGAGACGGCACAGGCCAGGGCGATTCAACCGGCGAGGATGAGATTGACGGTGGCAACGGCGAGGACAAATTGTACGGAGAAAACGGCGACGACACATTGATCGACCGCTCCGGAACTAAACGTGACACCCTCAGCGGTGGAGCCGGCTCTGATACGCTGGATTGCTTCGACAATCACCTGCCGGATCCAGAGCCAGGCGCCGCGCCCGATACCGTATACGGCGACAACGACTTAGACGTATTCTGGATTGACGATGTGGACGTCAACGACGTGGATTGGCAGGTTGAAACCGCCACGGCCGCCACTTCAGGGCTGAACCTGAGTACCGCCAACAAACTCGGTGAGAACCCATGAAGCGCCCGCGGAATCCACTGTGGTTCGCTCTTCCGGTCGCCATCCTGCTGATCGCGGGGGCGGCGTGGCTGCTGTGGGGCCCGGAAAGGCACCGCCAATCCTCGCCCCGACCGGGTCAGATTTCACATGACAGATCAGCGAACGGTAGCGGCACGCCAAAGGCCAACGATGACAGGGCGAACGGCGCGCCCAGACAGCCGCCGGACGCGAATGACAGCGGTGAGGCCCTCGGCAACGGCAACTCTGTCGAGGAGCCGAACTTCCCTGACACGCTCGAAAATCAGCCATGGGCTCCTGCCGATTTCGCCAACAACCGCTTGGCTTGGCAACTGCCTCGTGCTCGGCGAGACGCAGTCCGGCCCCAATCAGAGAAAGAGTATCTAGGAACCCCTGTATTCTTGGAGGCATGGGGCTATCGCGGAAGCCCGAAGCGCTTCGGTACCGGCGACTTTTTCAGTCCAATGCAGCCAGATGGAATGCTGGAGATTCGCCTTGGTTGGTTCGAACATGATGCATCGCTGGAGTGGTGGCAACCGTGCAATGTGGAAGCAATTTCTCACGAGGGAACCGTTGTGTATTCCCTGTCGGGAACTGATGGAGAGACATCTCTCGTAGTGCCCTATTCTTACCGACGTTCTGAGACTATCGGTCTGCGCATCACCGGCCCAAGCATGCTCCCGATTGATGCTCGCATAAGCCAGTCTGGTAGTAGCCTCCGTCATGACATCCTTGTATCTGGACAAGCGTGGTACTCCTTTCGCAGCTTTCCTTCCGACTATGCATACTTCCGACAGGTCCACGTGCGGGACGCGGAGGGTGAGCCAGTTTCAGATGTAATGGTGACCTGGGATGGCGTCCAGATTTATGGCCGCTCGAGTACTGACGGGATGCTGCGTTTTCCTTGGATGTCCAAACCGACAAACATGCCGAAGAGTCAGGGCAGGGAAGAGTGCTTCTTCGTCTCAGCGCCCGGGTATGTGCCGGTGCTGCTGGAACGATCCGCGTTGGAGAATGCGGTGGGGCCTGTGGAAGTCACACTCAAGGCACGTGAGCTGCTGGTTTCCATCCATGAAACTGTACCTCACCCGGAAGTCCTGAAACTGGGCGCAAACGTGGATCGGCAGTCAGCCATTCTCGACGCGGCGCTGGATCTCTTCCCCGTTCCCGAGGACTGGCCGGAGTTCAACGATTGGACGGACGTCCAACGCGCAATCGGGTATGGCTATTTCCCGGAACGCTTTGACCGGCATCGCGCAAACGGCAAGTTGCAAGAATATCATCCGTACGACGTCATTCGATTCTACCAGACCAAGGGCACAGGCCCTTATGAGCCCGGCCACGAATTCGGCGCCGACGGCGCGCGGAAGCTGGCCGAAGTGCTTGGTCGCCGCGCCACCGAGCACTGGCCCGAGTATGCCCGCTGGTATTACGGGCGATGGGATTACGATGAGCGCGAAGGGCGCTTTGACGTGGTGCTACCCTTCCCCGGGCGCTTCCTGCTGGCCGTCGGCGAGTACAACCACGGGCCCAAAGGCGACGAGCGCAACGGCGGGCTGACCCACGTCCTCTACATCGACGCCCGCAACCCAGCCAGGCTACAGTCCAAGCTGCTGATCCATCCCAAAGGCTAGCTCGCCTTTCTACTCTCAAGCATTCGCTAGGGCACAGGTCGGGGCTGGCGTTCACGTTCGGGGTAAACCACAATCGGTCGTCCAGGTGAGTACCGCCGTGAAAGATGACCTCCGAACAGCCGTGCGCTCGGCCTTGATGCTGCTGCGTGAGCACGCGCGCCAGCGATTGTCGCAGTACGCGACACGTCACCGCATGCGCCCGACCGGCTGGCACTTCATGATCGACGCCAGCAGCGGCGCCGGCGGCAAACTGACTGAAAGCGGGCTGGTGCTCATGAAGACCTCCGGCACGCTGTACTTCGCGATTCGCATTTCCATTGCCAGTGACGGGCTCAACAAGCTGCCGGATGCGAGCACGCTGGAGATTCTCCAGCTTGATGAAGCCCGCGTCGCCCACCTGATCTTCAGCCGCGATGGCTGGACCGAAACCCGGGCCGTCAAAAAACAGAGCGACAAGATCGTCGAAAACGCCATGCCGGCGCCCGACCAGCTCGACGACGCGTAGCATTTCCACTGAGCCTGCCAGTATCCATCCCACAACCTGTGGACGACTGTGGGCCATGACAGTCCGCACGTGTGCAGGTGCGGGTGTGCCCGAAACAGTACCCCCATATGTTGCGCTATGGCCCCACAAGTTTCTGTCATCCACGACTTTCCTGACTGCCAAACGTCGGTACAGACTGGATTTCCGTGGGAAACTCCAAATCAATCCACAAACTGTATGCGGTATTCACCTGATTCTGACACCCCTTATTTTGTGCTTTAACGTTGAAGCAGTGACTAAGGCAAGTATACTCACCCCTCGGCGTCGGGTGGACCGGCGACTACTCCAAATACACGTGCCGATACTAGGGATAGCGTAGCCAAGGGCTCGCCCTTACGGGGTCTTACTGCCCCTAGTCAAAACTCCGCGCATGGGCCACACCGCCTTCGCGCGTTACCGCAAAAGAGGTCAAGCATGTCACGAAAGACCGCAAAGCCCACAACGACAAAGACGCGCCGCACCGCCAAAGCCAAGCGCGAAACCGCCGACAGCAACGCCGCCAGCACGAGCAAAACCTGCCCGACCGGCGTCAGCATCCCGCGCCGCTTTACCAAACGCGGCGAAGACGTTCTGGCCAACGTCAAGTACGCGCGCCGCGGAACCAAGATCACCAACCCGGACGGCAGCATCGTCTTCCAAATGGAAGGTGCCGAAATCCCGACCGAGTGGTCGCAGCTCGCGACCGACATCATGATCAGCAAGTATTTCCGCAAAGCACAAGTCCCCCAATATAAGGAAGGTGCCAATCCGATTAAATCGGAGCCCCTCAAGGACGACGACGGCAACATCGTCTACGGCCCGGAGCGCAGCGCACGCCAGGTGGTCAATCGCCTCGCCGGTTGCTGGCGTCACTGGGGTGAAAAGTACGGCTACTTCAAAACCGCAGAAGACGCACAGGCCTACTACGACGAGATGAGCTACATGCTCATCCACCAGTACGCCGCGCCCAACAGCCCCCAGTGGTTCAACACCGGGCTGGCCTGGGCGTATGACCTGACCGGGCCCAGCCAAGGGCACTACTACGTTGACCCGGACACCGGCAAGCTCACGAAGTCGAAGGACGCCTACACCCACCCCCAGCCGCACGCCTGTTTCATCCAGAACGTCAGCGATGACCTGGTGGGCAAGGGCGGCATCATGGACCTGTGGACCCGCGAAGCGCGCCTGTTCAAATACGGCAGCGGCACGGGCACCAACTTCAGCAAGCTGCGCGGCAGCGGTGAGCCGCTCTCCGGCGGCGGGCAGTCATCCGGGCTCATGTCATTCCTGCGGGTCGGCGACCGCGCGGCGGGTGCGATCAAATCCGGCGGGACAACAAGACGCGCCGCCAAGATGGTCTGCCTTGATCTCGACCACCCGGACATCGAGACCTTCATCAACTGGAAATCACACGAAGAGAACAAAGCCAAAATCCTGATCGACGCCGGGCTTGAGTCCGACTTCAACGGCGAGGCCTACCAGACCGTCAGCGGCCAGAATTCCAACAACAGCGTCCGCGTACCGAGCGACTTCATTGACTCTGTCCGTAGTGACGGCGACTGGCACCTGCGCTGGCGCACGGACAAGAACCACATCAGCAAGACCCTCAAGGCCAATGACCTCTGGGCGCAGGTCGCGCAGGCCGCCTGGCAGTGCGCTGACCCGGGCGTGCAGTACGACACGATCATCAACGACTGGCACACCTGCCCCCAGGACGGGCGCATTAATGCGTCCAACCCGTGCAGCGAGTACATGTTCCTCGACGACACGGCCTGCAACCTGGCGTCCCTGAACCTGATCAAGTTCTTCGACAAGGAGAAGGCGGAGTTCGACGTGCCGGCGATTCAGCACGCCACGCGCCTCTGGACGATCACGCTGGAAATCTCGGTGCTCATGGCCCAGTTCCCCAGCGAAGAAATCGCCGAGAAGTCATACGACTACCGCACACTCGGTCTCGGCTACGCCAACATGGGCACCTGCCTTATGCTCAGCGGTATTCCGTACGATTCCAAGAAAGCCACCGCTGTATGCGGTGCGGTGACGGCAGTCCTGACTGGCGAAAGCTACGCCGCGTCAGCCGAGATGGCGGCCGGGCACGGCCCCTTCCCGCGCTACAAGGAAAACGGCAAGGACATGCTGCGCGTAATGCGCAACCACCGCCGCGCCGCCTACAACGCGCCGGCCGAGGAGTACGAAAATCTGCGCGTCCGCCCCGTCGGCATCAATCCGGAATTCTGCCCGGACTACCTGCTTGAGGCCTCGCGCACGGCCTGGGATCGCGCCGTCGATCTCGGCAAGAAGCACGGCTTCCGCAACGCCCAGACAACCGTGATCGCGCCGACGGGAACTATCGGCCTGCTGATGGATTGCGACACGACCGGCATTGAGCCCGACTTCGCGCTGGTGAAATTCAAGAAGCTCGCTGGCGGTGGATATTTCAAGATCATCAACCAGAGCGTTGAGCCCGCCCTGAACCACCTGGGCTACACGGCCGACGAGCGCAAGGCGATCATCGACCACGTCGTCGGGACGCTCACATTAAAGGGCGCGCCCTACATCAACGACGAAGCCTTGCGCGCAAAGGGGTTGAGTGACGCCGACCTGAGCCGCATCGAAACCGGCCTGCAGGGTGCGCTGGAGCTGGCCTTCGCCGTGAACCCCTGGACGCTCGGCGAAGAGACCATGACGCGCCTCGGCTACAAGAAGGACGACTGGAGCGCGCCGGGCTTTGACCTGCTCGATGAGCTAGGCTTTGACGACGACGAAGTGGAAGCCGCCAGCGATCACATCTGCGGTCGCCAGACTGTCGAAGGCGCGCCGTTCCTGAAGAGTGAACACCTGCCCGTGTTCGATTGCGCCAACCGTTGCGGCAAGCACGGCAAGCGTTTCATCCATCACATGGGCCACGTGCGCATGATGGCCGCAGCCCAGCCGTTCATCTCCGGCGCGATCAGCAAGACCATCAACATGCCGAACGAGGTCACGGTGGAAGATATCGCCGACTCATACATGCAGGCACACGACCTCGGGCTGAAGGCGGTCGCCATCTACCGCGACGGCAGCAAGCACAGCCAGGTCCTGAACACGAGCACCAAGAAGAAGAAGACCGAAACGGCGAAGCTGGAAGCGGAAGCGCCGACCAAGCCGGAAGGCAAGGCGACGGAAGTGCTGAAGAAGGAAATGGGCCCCGCGGCTGTGGCCCACTCCGCACCGCCGCGCGGACTGCACCGCAAGCCGCTGCCGACCCAGCGCCGCGGCTTCACCTACGAGCTGAAACTTTCCGGCCAGAAAATGTACCTGCGCACGGGCGAGTACCTCGACGGCGAGCTGGGCGAGATCTTCCTGGATATGTCAAAGGAAGGCGCGACCCTGCGCAGCATTCTCAACTGCTTCGCAATCGCGGTCAGCAAGGGCCTGCAGTACGGCGTGCCGCTGAAAGAATTCGTGGACACGTTTACGTTCACGCGCTTCGAGCCGCAGGGCATGGTCGAAGGTCACAAGCACATTCGCCTCGCGACGTCAGTGATCGATCTCGTGTTCCGCACACTCGGGCATCAGTATCTCGGTCGCACGGACTTCCTGCACATCAAGCCGGAAGAGGTCAAAGGCCCCGCGCTGCTTTCCCAGCAGGGCGAAGACACCAAGGATTTAGGCCACGCCGGCGAGCACATGAACGAAGCGCCGGTGTCGGGCAAGATCGCGGACAAGGCCGCGCTCGCGAAACACGAGGCCAGGCAGACAAAGCCGAAAGACGCGCTGAACGAGCAGATGGAATCACTGATGGGCGACGCACCGATGTGCGACGTCTGCGGACACATCACGGTAAGAAACGGCGCCTGCTACAAGTGTCTGAACTGCGGCAACAGCATGGGCTGCAGCTAAAGAAAAAGGGACGCACGCAACGGAAAGAGTTACACTTAATTCCGCGCGTCACACGTACCGCGCAAACCGCCAAGCAACCGCCGGGGAAACCCGGCGGTTCGCGTTTTGGGGTGTGGCGCGGGCACCTTGCCCGCGGTCGCCGGGCGACCCGCCCGGCGAAGGTACCCCGAGCGCCTCGCTCCGGACTTTGCGGGCGAGGCGCCCGCACCACGTGCAACCTCGTTCCGTTCGTGTACCGTAGATAACAGGCGGAGAACGTGATGAGCTATCGGATGCTGACGGAGCGGGGGGCTAAGCCGATCAAGGCCTGGGTTGAGGGTGTTCACTTTGATGACAACGCCCGTGAGCAGCTGATCAACACCGCCAAGCTGCCGATCGTTCACAAGTGGGTTGCAGCCATGCCGGACGTCCACTGGGGTCTGGGTGCGACGGTTGGCTCCGTCGTGCCGACCCTGGGTGCGATTATCCCGGCCGCTGTCGGTGTCGACATCGGCTGCGGCATGTGCGCGGTTAAAACTTCCCTGAAGGCTGAGCAGCTGCCGGACAACCTGGCCGGCATTCGCTCGAGCATTGAGCGTCGTGTTCCACACGGGCGCACGAGTCGTGGCGGGCGCGGTGACCGGGGCTCATGGACGAACCCGCCGCCGGACAACGAAGCTGCGTTTAAAATGCAGCTCGAGGCGCGCTACAGGCGGCTGATCGACAAGCACGACAAGCTGCGCACTTCACGACATCCGATTCAGCATCTGGGAACGCTCGGCACGGGCAACCACTTTATTGAGGTCTGCCTGGATGAGTCGAACGACGTGTGGTTAATGCTGCACTCGGGCTCGCGTGGCGTGGGTAATCGCATCGGCTCGCACTTTATCGCGCTGGCCAAGCAGGACATGCGCAAGCACAACAAGAACCTGCCGGACGAGAATCTGGCCTACCTGGAAGAGGGTGCGGAGCATTTTGACGATTACGTCGAGGCCGTGCACTGGGCCCAGGACTACGCCCGCGTAAACCGCGCGCGCATGATGCACGCGGTGGTGCAGGCCGTGCGCGACACGCCGCACGTGCCGGAATTCGACGCGGAGTTGGTGGCCGTGAACTGTCATCACAACTACGTGTCGAAGGAGACCCACTACGGCGAGGAAGTGTTCGTCACACGCAAGGGTGCCGTTTCGGCGCGCAAGGGCGAGATGGGAATCATCCCGGGCAGCATGGGTGCGCGCAGCTACATCGTGCGCGGGCTCGGCAACGAGGAGAGCTTCTGCTCGTGCAGCCACGGTGCCGGCCGCGTCATGAGCCGCAACGAAGCGCGCAAGCGTTTTAGCGTCAAGGACCACGAAGCCGCCACGGCCGGCGTCGAGTGCCGCAAGGACAAGGCGGTCATCGACGAAACGCCGATGGCCTACAAGGACATCGACGCGGTAATGGAAGCACAGAAGGATCTGGTCGAGGTAGTCCACACGCTCAAGCAGATCGTGTGTGTGAAGGGATGAAAGGCCAGTTTGTAGATTGTGGTGGGTAGTTTGTAGAAACCACGTGCTGTTGCTACCAACCACAAACTACGAACTACAAACTTGTCATGATCGAGATCGACGGCAGTCAGGGTGAAGGTGGCGGGCAGGTTTTAAGGACCTCGCTCGCGCTTTCTGTTGTTACTGGCAAGCCGTTTCGCTTATTCAGCATTCGTGCCGGGCGCAAGTCGCCGGGTATGAAGAAGCAGCACCTGGCTTGTGTGCGGGCGGCGAAACAGATCAGCAATGCGGAAGTCTCCGGCGACGCGCTGGACTCCACGGAGCTGACCTTCACTCCGCAGGGCATTCATCCCGGGCAGTATCGCTTCACGGTCGGCTCGGCCGGGAGCGCGGCGCTGGTGTATCAGATGGTCCTGCCGCCGCTGCTGCATGCGGATCGGCCCAGCTTTGTCATGATCGAAGGGGGCACGCACGCGGCCTGGGCCCCGCCGTTTGACTTTCTCCAGCATTCGTTCATCCCGATGCTCGAGCGGATGGGCGCCAGCGTCACACTCAGCGCCGAGCGTCTCGGTTTCTACCCGGCCGGCGGCGGGCTGCTGCACGCACGCATTCATCCGTGGATTGAGCGGCACCCATTCAAACTGATGGAGCTGATGAGCTCGTCACTGTCGGCCACGGCCTATATCAGCAATCTGCCGCGTCATGTGGCCGAGCGCGCTCTGCGCAAAGTGAAGCAGGCCTTTGTGCTGGATGACGACCTGTTGAACGTCGCCGACGTGAAGACGGCCGGCCCGGGCAACGCCCTATGTATCTACTCCCACAGCAACCAGGTCACGGAAGTAATGACGACCTTCGGCAAGCGCGGCCGGAAGTCCGAAGATGTCGCCAAGGAAGCGATCAAGGCGATGCTGCGCTATCTTGATGCCAAGGTCCCCGTCGGCGAGTACCTGGCCGACCAGCTGCTGGTGCCGATGGCGCTCGGTGCCGGCGGGCGCTTTCGAACTCTCGAGCCGTCACTGCACACGCGCACAAACATCAACACGATTCAGCGCTTCCTGGATGTAGAGATCACTTGCGAAGAAGTCGAAGGCGCGTGGGAGATTGAGGTCGAAAAGGGGTCTGGCTCCGCAGGTGCCTGACCCCTTTTCGACGGGCACACGCTTCCGTTCTTCTCAACTTTTCTGCAACCGAAGCGGCACACCATCCGCGTTTCACCATTGACGCGTCAATATTTCTGTTGACACGTCAAGATGCACGAGGTATTCCTGTAGTCAGAACAAAACGGAACAAGGTCATGCTGTCACGAGGTATTCATAAAAGCACACGCGATCAACGGCCAAGCGCCGAAGGTGATCGCATGAAAACGGGACCAACGCGAGCCTGAGCTTATGCTGTTCGCGCGGGGACCCGGAAGCGGGTCCCCGCTTCGCATTTGTGCGCGCGGTACGTCAGACAGGCAGTTCTTTGACAACGGTGCTGAGTCAGTACATACGCTCCTGCGTAGGCGGGGGCACAATTCTCTGCGCGTGTGGTCTAGTGCCTATGACACTTCCTTGCCATGGAAGAGATCGCGGGTTGAAGTCCCGCCACGCGCTCCAACTTCTGCGCCGCGCGTGCGGCGCAGAAGTTGGAGCGCCGAAGCCTTGGCGAAGGCGGACTCGTTCGAATCAACCAGGGCCGATAGTGTCAACGCCAGCACGCGCGTCTTGCAAGCGCGCAGTCCGGGTTGAAATCCCGGTCGGTCCACCAATCTCATCCGGTCGAAAAGGGGTCAGGCACCTCCGCCCCTCGGCAACGCAGTGCGTTGCCTGCGGTACGTCCGCTTCGCGAACTGCGCCGGAGCCAGACCCCGTTTCGACTCGTCGTCTAACGGACAGGATGCGGGCTTGCGAAGTCCGTGATGGTGGTTCGAGTCCACCCGAGTCGGCCATCTTCAAGTTGATGGTTTGTAGTTGGCAGGAACTGCATTTCCTATCAACCAAACTCAGAACAGCCGGTTGATTGCCGGCCGAGTCGCATTCGCGGTGTCAAGGTTCGCCGCCGCGTGTCTCCAATTCCGGCAGTAACGGAGGCCGTTCCGCTTACGGCGGTCTCCGACCGCCTGCTTCACTGCGAAATGCTGCGCATTTCGAGGCTCCATGGTCCAACGGCGAAGATGCCTGGTTGTCGTCCAGGAGATCGGGGTTCGATTCCCCGTGGAGTCGCCAAGCCGCAGGCTCGTCGTCCAGTGGGTCAGGACACGGCTTTCCAAAAGCCGAGACGCAGGTTCGAGCCCTGCCGAGCCTGCCCACGTCAAACAATCGCCTGTAGCTCAATGCAGAGCGGCCGGTTCTTACCCGGTCAGATGTGGGTTCAAGTCCCACCAGGCGGACCACTTTTCGCGACAACAACACTGGCGCGAAACCGGGCGGTGTTCGCACCGTCCCACCACTTCTGCGGTGAGCTTTGGAAGCTCGCGGGTTTCATACGCCCGCCGATGCCGGTTCGATTCCGGCCACCGCTTCCAACGAACTGGCGCGGGCATGTGCCCGCGCCTCCCCGCCGTTTCTGGCGGGGCTCTTGCGTGAAAGGAGGTCAGCCATGACCAGGATGGAGCTCGAGCGTGTGCTGACTCTCAATCGTATCTGGCAGCCAATCGCAACCGTCGTCGTCAAGCAGGCCCTGACACTGGTGTTTCGTGGTCGCGCGCGTGTCGTGTGCCCGGAGACTTACCAGATGTTCGACTGGGGCCAGTGGCTGAACGAGAAGGCCGTCCGCAGCGATGCGCATGTAATCGAGCACGACTACATCCGCACGGCGCATCTGCAGGTGCGCAAGCCGGAGGTCATCACACTGGCAAAGTACGCGGGCTACCCGAACACGGGCGTGCCGTACTCTCGCCGTGGCGTCTTCGAGCGCGACAATGGCCAGTGCCAGTACTGCGGCATTTTCGTGCACAAGCGCGCCATGACGATCGACCATGTGCTGCCGGTATCACGCGGCGGTGCCACGAGCTGGCCGAACTGCGTACTGGCGTGCCAGCGCTGCAATCACATCAAGAGTAACCGACTGCCCGCAGAGGCCGGCATGGCTCTGCGGAATCAGCCGGTACAGCCGACGCGCGACCAGTTGATCCTGAGTGGCGTGAACCTGAATGATCGCTGGAAGCCGTTTCTCAACGAGAAGCACGTGAAGGTAAAGGCGTAAAGGGGTCGGGCTCCGCAGGTGCCTGACCCCTTTACCCGACGGATCACTCGCGGGTCGTCCAACTGGTAGGCCGCCTGGCTCTGAACCAGGAAATCAGGGTTCGAATCCTTGCCCGCGATCTAATGCGACACAATCAGGCCTCAGAAGGGGACCATTCGACTGGTATCGTAATGGACTGGCGGCGTTGCGCCCCCCGACGAACGAGTTGCCTGAATGTGACTTCCAGTCCTCGGGTTGGTAGCCATAACTTATTGCGAAGATGTGGCTTGCGATCCATGGCCCGACGGCGAGGCTAGAAGCAGTATCTAAAACGTTGAAGTAGGCGCTTAACGCTTGCCGATACAGTCAGCATGGAACTTACTGACGCGCAATGGGCCCTTCTGGAGCCCCTCATTCCCGTTCCCGTGCGGCGGGCCGACGGCAAGGGCCGTC
>JAIOJA010000020.1 GCA_019912315.1 Planctomycetota bacterium | reverse complement strand
GTGGTGGGACACGCCGGAGAACTGGAGCATCTGCTGGCGCAACCGCGGCGCCCTGAACATGAAAATTTTGAAGGAAAGGCTGACGGATGAAGTGTGGGACCCAACCACGCGTTTTGGCGGCACCCGCGCACCGCCCGGAGGATAGTTGGTAGTTGACGGTTGACGGTTGACCGTTGGTTTGGAGTTTGGAGTTAAAGACCCGCAGTTACTCCGGCCTCCAAACTCCCGACTTGTCCGCGTATTGACGCGTCAACAGGTGATGGGCGCTCGTCGCGTCGTGGCGTGGGGCGGTTATCGCGGAACCCGATGCCCGCTCCCTTCCGCCTTCGCCAAGGCTCTGGCGGACAGGTCCGGTCGCGGCTCCGTCGCGCGAACTTAGTCGCGCTCGAAGTATTTGCGGGCGGCGTCGCGATAGCGCCGGGGCAGGCGTTCTTCCTCATCGCGGGTGTTGATGCCGCTGCTGGTGCCGTCGCGGCCGGTCTTGTTGCGCCGGGCTTCTTCTTCTTTGGCTTTGTCGGTGTCCAGGCGTTCGGGGTCCTTGTCCGGGTCCTTTTCGCCCTCACCAGTGTCAACGGTGTCAACGCCTTCCTTGATGCCTTCGCCATCGACCTTGCGTCCAAGGTCTTTGTCCGGGTTGCCCTCTCCCTTTCCCTTACCCCTTCCCTCACCCTCGCCGTTGCCTTCGCCCTCGCGCGCGCCGCCACCCTTGCTCTGCGCTGCGTCCTTCCAGGCCTGCTCCCACTCCGGCGGGATCATATCCCTGGCCCACTCCGGTACCTGCTCGGGGCCTGCGGGAGCTTCGCCCTCGCCCATGCGTTTGGCGGCGTCATCGAGCCCTTCAAAATCTTTGCCCCTCTGCAGCAACTCGCGCAGGGTTTCGGCATCGAGCTCCAGGCGTTCACTTAGCTGCTTGGCGGCTTCGGCCATACGCCTGGCGTCCTCGGGGCTGATCTCCCCGCCCTCCAGCTGCTTCAGCAATTCTTCCATTTCGCGCCCGGAGACATCCATGTCGCGCAGCGGGCTGGAAGACTTGGACATTTCCTCCAGGGCGCGTTCCAGGGCGCGCTTGTCCATCTGCCCTAGCTTCTCAAGGGCGTCGGCAATGGTCTCCGCGTCCAGCCCTTCGCCTTCAAGGCGGCTTTGCGTTTCCTTGCGGCGCTTTTCCGCGTTGTCGAGTGTCTTTTCGTCCAGCATCCGCCCGAGGTCTTCCGCCGCACGACGCAGGCGCGCGTCCTGGGGCGCGGCTCGCTGGGCCTCTTCAATCGCCTGCTTCAGGCGTTCCGCAGCCTGCTGGTCAACGCTGCCGTCCGGGCGGTAGACCTGCTCCGCGAGTTCTTTGACTTCTTCGTTGACCTTGTCGGCATCGGCGTTGTCGATGGCCTCGGAAAGGTCGCGGGTGATTTCGTTGTTTTCCAGGGCCTGGCGCGCCTCTTCGCGTGCGTCGCTGGATTCGGTCTGGGCCCTGGCGCGGTCCACCAGGCTGTTGGCTTCGCGCAGGGCGCGTTCTTTGTCCTGCCCGCCCGCCTGGGCGTTTCGCGCGGCCTGTTCAATATCGTCGGCAAGGCGCTCCTGCTGTTCCGCCTTGTTTTCCTTGGCTTTCTCGGCGGCGGCGCCCGCGTCCTTTGCCAGCTCTTCGGCGATTTCGGACGGAACATCCACCTTGCGGGCCTGCTCTTCGGCCTGTTCTTCCTGTTGGGCCTTCTGCATCTCGGCGTGGACGTAGCGGGACAAGGGAACCAACAGAAACAGCACGACCAGCGCGACCATCAGTTTTCGCAGCAGGCGGGGCTCGGGCAGACGGCGGCGGGACAGGCGCTCGACCGCGTGCAGGGCAACCGGTCGTACGAAAGGGCTGTCGGGGTTTTCCTTCTCGAGTTCCCAGGCGCTGATGATCGAGCCTTCGCCGCCGGACCACGCGTCGGCCGCGAGTACGGACTCCCGTTCGCTGGGGCGCTTGAAAATGGCAAGGGCGACGTAGATGGCAGGTATGACCAGTGGCAGAGACAAGGTGGCCCAGTATCCGGGCAGCCCCAGCTCATCGCGCAGCCACGGTGCGGCAATTACCAGGACGAGGGCGATCAGCAGCCCGATCATGGCGGAATAGGCGGCAATCCTGAGCATCAGGCGCACGCGAAATCTGGCAATCTGTTGCTGAAGTGCCGTCAAACTTCCCTCTCTGAAGTATTGTAACGAATCGGCGCCGTGTAATTGACGAGAAAACCGTCGGGGCGGTTCCCGATAGCGGGTATGTCAGAAAGATCGGCGGGTTTTCACTTCGTTGAAGCACGTTGACGCTAAAAGGTGCCGCTGATACGGTTTATCAAACCCCCTCAGGCAATTCTCAGCAGATCCGGAGACGGACCAGCCTCGGGGGCGGTCTGGCCGCCGGTCGCGGGGTGAGCATGGCTTTTGAGCGCATGAAACTTGGTGAGATGCTTCTGAAAAAGAAGCTGGTCACCAAAGAGCAGCTGGACACCGCGATCGAGTATCAGAAATCGCTCGGCGGCAAGATCGGCAACATCATCGTCAAGCTGGGCTACATGACGGATGAAGCCCTGACCCGCGAGATCGCCCGCCACTACAACATGGAAGTGACCGACCTGGCGAACATGATTTTGCCGGTCAACCTGCTGAAGGCCGTGCCCAAGGACATTATTGAAAAGCACCACCTGATCCCGGTGCACCAGACCAACAGCGTTCTGACGGTCGCCATGAGCGACCCGACGGACTACGAGGCACTGGACGAGTTGCAGTTCGTGACGGGCAAGAAAATTGAGACGACGCTCGCCACGCGGGACAGCATCAAGCGCGCGATCGCCGAGTATCTGGAAGAGCGTGACAAGAATGACGTCCGCAGTGAGCCTGTACTGAAGCCCAAGAGCGCGGGTAGGTTGCGCCCCGCCAGCCGTGGCAGCCTGGCGGCGCTGCGCGACGCGACCGAGTCATCCATGATAGATGAAGTGCGCCAGCGGGTAAGCAGCGAAGGCGCCAAGATCAACACGTCGATGGTCACCCGCGCCGAAGTGCGGGCGGCCCTGGTTCCGCTGCTGATCAAGAAGGGCGTGATCAGTGAGCAGGAGTTGTACGACAGCGTGATTGAGTTGCTGAAGCGCAAGGGCGTCATTGAGCAGCGCGAGTTGACGGACCGCGCCAAGGAATTGGGCGGGCGTTGAACATTTCCCTCGGGGAGCTTTTCGGCTAGACTGTTCGTTTCACTCCGAGCACGTCCGAGAGCGGGGCGTTAGCAATGAAAACATGGACCGCATCTGAGATTGTCCCGGAAGTCGCCCGTGCGACCGGTGTTGACGGCGCTGTTACGAAAAGCGTCGTGAACGCGATTCTGGATTTTGTCCGCGAATCCCTGGGCGCCGGCAAGTCCGTTGAGATCAAAGATCTCGGCCGGCTTCACTGCCCCGCCAAGGGTGGCGGCGGATCGGTCGTGGTACCTGGTGACGACACCCAGGACGCCATCGAGGGCAAGCACGGATTGAACACGTCCGATGTCGCTTCCGTGGCGGCCGGGCTTGGTGAGGCCATCATCGGCAAGGTGATGCGTCACGACGTTGTCGAGTTCGGCGGCTTCGGGCAATTCCGACTGAAAGAGCGCAAGGCGCAGATCGTCCCCGCCGAAGACGGGCACGAGGGCGTGCGCACCATCGCCGTCAGCAAGCGCGCCGTGGAGTTTGCGGCGGCGCCGCAACTGCTGGATTCCGTGGCAGGCGGCGACATTGCCTTTGGCGCGACCGGCAAGCTGCACGAACAACTGGAGTCGGCCCGCGCGAACAAGATTCTGCTTGCGTGCAAGGACGCCGAAGACCCGTTCATCAAGACCATCGAATATCACTTCAGCAAGGCCGGCTGGATCGTTGAAGTCGTGACGACCTTGCAGCAGGCCAAGCAGTACCTGATTGAAGACCCGATCAGCCTGATCATCATCGATTGCGTGATGCCTGAAGCTGACGCCGTGGTTGAGTACGCCAAGACCCACAAGAACAGTTCGCTTGTACCGATTCTCGAAATGCTGCCCGCAGGCAAGGAGAAGGCCTGGTTCAAGACCTTCCGCTTCCTGGGCAACGAACAGCTTACCCAGCCCTTCGAAGTGAAGGACATGCTTGAGCTTGGCGAGCGCGAACTGGAACGCTCGACCGAAGAACAGGCCGTCTTTGAGCAGGAAGTGTATTTCCGCTTCCCGACGGACGATCGCTGGATCGACCGGGCCAACGAGATTGCGGCACGCCTGTTCAGCGATAGCGGCCTGAACGAAGGGCAGCAGGTCCAGATGTGTACCGCATTCCGCGAATCATGCAGCAACGCCGCCCAGCACGGCAACCGGCACCGCAAGGACCGCTTTGTGGACGTCGAATATTATCTTGATGCCAAACGCCTCACCGTCGTGGTCAGCGACCAGGGCAAAGGCTTCGACTGGCGTCTGTACGTGGCACCCGAAGACGGCGCCGTGGACCGCGTGCGCGAGCGTCGCAAGGCCGGCAAGCTTGGCGGCCTGGGCATCATGCTGATGACCAAGTGCGTGGATAAGGTCGAGTACAACGACGAAGGTAACCGGATCACGCTGACGAAGTTCAAGGAAGAGCGCACCAAGGCCGGCGTGGCCCAGCCGCAGGCCGCGTTCCAGCGCAGGTAGAATTTTGCCCGCTCCAATCAGATGCCGCGTTCAGCCATTTCGCTGAACGCGGTTTTTTGTGCCTCAGCCCTTGAACTCGACCTTCAGCCCGTCCTGATGGGCCACTTTTACGATCAGGTCTTCCACGCGGTTTGAGTAGCCCCATTCGTTGTCGTACCAGCTGACAACCTTCACGAAGTTGCCGTCCATGACCTGGGTAAGCGGCGCGTCGAAGATACTGCTGGCGGAGTTGCCGACGATGTCGCTGCTGACGATCGGGTCGGTGCTGTATTCGAGAATCCCCTTCAGGGTTCCGTCGGCTGCGGCCTTCATGGCGGCGTTGATTTCGTCGACACTGGTCCCTTTGTCGAGTTCGACGGTCAGGTCAACAATGCTGCCATCCGGCACCGGCACGCGCAGGGCCATGCCATCCAGGCGCCCCCCAAGCTCCGGAATCACGCGCCCGATCGCCTTGGCCGCGCCCGTGCTGGTAGGAATGATGTTCAAGGCCGCGTGGCGCGAGCGCCGGAAGTCCTTGTGCGGCGCGTCCACCAGGCGCTGGTCGGCCGTGTAGGCGTGCACGGTGGTCAGCAGTCCGCGCTTGATGCCGAAAGATTCGTGCAGAACTTTCGCAAGTGGCGCGGCGCAGTTTGTGGTGCAGCTCGCGTTGCTGATCAGCTTCGATTCCGGCGTGACGACGTGATCGTTCACGCCAAGCACAACCGTGCTTTCGAGATAGTCCTTGGTCGGCACAGTGATCAGCACGCGTTTGGCCCCGGCGTCGATGTGCTGGTTCAACTCGTCGATCTTGCGGAACTTGCCGGTGCTTTCGATGACGTAGTCGACGCCAAGCTCTTTCCAGGGCAGTTTGCTCGGGTCTTTCTCGCTCAGCACCTTGAACGGGTCGCCGTCGATGGTCAGGCTGTCGCCCTCAAGCTTGACCTCGCCCGGGTACTTGCCGTGCACGCTGTCGTACTTGAAGTTGTAGGCCAGCGCCTCCGCGGGTGCGAGGTCGTTGATCGCGACGACATCAAAGTGCCCGCGCATCTTGGCGATGCGGATCACCGCCCGCCCGATCCGTCCGAAACCGTTGATTGCAATCTTTGGCGCCGCCATCTGCTCTCCTGTATCTGGTCTTCGGATTCTACTGTCGTGCAGTCACCCGCAAGGCTGCCATGCGTGAAACTTGCATTAAACAAACAGCTCCCGCCGAGGCGGGAGCTGTCTGGGTTATGACGGCCGTTACTTCGCGTTCTTTTCAAACCACTCGCCGGCCTTGGCCGGGTTGATGGCTTGCTTGTCCTTGCCCCAGTTGGCCGGGCAGACTTCGCCGCTCTTGGCACTGTGCTGGAGGGCCTGCAGTACGCGCAGACTTTCGTCGATGTTGCGCCCGATGTTGAGGTCCTGGATCACGGCGTTCTTGACGATGCCGTCCGGGTCGATGATGAACGTGCCGCGCAGGGCGATACCCTTTTGCTCAAGCAGCACGCCGTAATCGCGACTGATGTTCTTGGTCAGGTCGGACAGCAACGGGTAATTGATTTTGCCAAGCCCGCCCTTGTTGCGCGGAACGTTGGTCCAGGCCAGGTGGCTGAACTGGCTGTCGATGGAAACGCCGACAACTTCGGCGTTGGCCCCTCGGAACTCTTCAATCTTTTCCGAGAAGGCGACGATTTCGGTCGGTCAGACAAACGTGAAATCGAGCGGATAGAAATAGAGTACAAGCCACTTGCCCTTGTAATCAGCGAGCTTCACTTCCTTGAAGCCGCCATCAATGACAGCCTGACCGGTGAAGTCAGGAGCCGGCGATCCAACCTGAATAGCCATGTTAAACCTCTCTGTTCCAGAGTTAGTGAACATTGTCAAACCGGCGCAGCGCGGACAATCCCGTGCCCACAACGCCGGGGAGGGGAATCATAATCCGGACCGACGCGCCCTCAAGAAACAAATTGGAGTCGTTCAGTCCAATTGCCCCGAAGTCCAACAATCGGCACACCTGTTGGACTATTGGGCGGGGTTGTGTAGGCTCCCGCCCCAAAACCGGAGGAAGCCATGTCGATTGAACGCACACTTATTCTGATCAAGCCGGACGGCGTACAGCGCGGCATTGCCGGCGAAATCATCTCGCGCTTTGAGCGCACGGGCATGAAGATCGTCGGCATGAAGCTGATGACCATGAGCCCCGAGCTTGCGGCCAAGCACTACGAAGCCCACGTAGGCAAAGGCTTCTACCAAGGCCTGGTCAAGTTTATGACCAGCAGCCCTCTGGTTGCACTCGCTATCGAAGGCCCAAAAGCTGTCGACAACTGCCGCAAGCTGATGGGCAAGACCTTCTGCACGGATGCGCAGGGCGGCACGATCCGTGGCGACTTTGGCGTAAGCCGAGGGCTGAACCTGGTGCACGGCAGCGACAGCGCCGAGAGCGCCAAGCGCGAGCTGGGGCTGTTCTTCAAGCCTGAAGAGATGCTCGAGTACAGCCGCGCCGTCGATGCCTGGACCTGGAACGACGAAGACAAGGGCTAGGGTCTGGCTCAATTTCGGCACCCTTGGGAATGCAGGCATGCCTGCATTCCCAAACATCGCCTTCGGCGATTGTACCAGACCCTCAGCTCACGTTAGAATTGGTGAAGGATCGTTTACGGAGACGCGCCATAGACACTCTTGAAGCCGCGCGAATCGCCTATCAGGCCTGCGCATCCAAGAAGGGCACCGACATTCGACTTCTCGAAGTATCGGGGCTTACGATCGTCGCCGACTACTTTGTGATCTGCACGGCCGGCAGCAGCACACAAGCCCGCGCCTTGGCCGATGAAGTGAGCAAAGAGCTGAAGGCCAAAGCCGGCAAATCGCCCATCGGCACGGAAGGTCGCGACGAGGGCTGGTGGGTGCTGGTGGATTTCGGGGACCTGATCGTTCACATCTTCCAGCAGGACGCGCGGCAGTACTACGCCATCGACCAGACCTGGGCCGATGCCGAGGTAGTCGAAGAATCCGAAGCTGCGTAGCGGCGCGACAGCAACAGGGACCGGCAAGCCGGTCCCTGTTTATTCCGCCCGCACGTGGGGATGCAGACTAGAATTCGTCGTCAGAGGGCTCGTCTTCGGTACCGTCCGGGAAGTCCTCGTCCTTCACTTCATCGTTCACTTTCGCTTCCGACAGGGTGAAGCTGGCGGGGAACTTCATTCCCATCAGGCTCACGCTCCCCTCGAGCTCAAGGGCGATTTCGTACTCGCCGGCCTTGCCGTACTTGGCAACCTTGATGGTGCCTTCGAGCTTTTCCTTGGTGGCGCCCTTGGGCACCGGGTTCTTCGGGTCGGGCTCCTGGCCGGGCATGCCGCTTACGTCAATCTCGCTGCTGCCGGTAATGCTGCTGAGTCGCAGCTTGTCGCCCATGTCTTCATACTCAAAGCTGTACAGCAGGCGCGCCTTCTGCCCGCCCATCACGCCGTCGTGCTCGACGCTGGTGACTTTGTTTTCGGCAACCGTGAAGGTGTCTGCGGGGCGCTTGTCATCGGCGTAGGTGACGACGACGGTCTTGGCGACTTCCTTGGCCTTATCCCCTTCGCCTTCCATGACAGGGTCGCCGAACTTGAAGCTGGCTTCCTTGAAGCGGATGTCCCAGGCCTCAAAGCCGGTGACGTAGGCGAGGTACGGCTCGAAAACTTCCTTGGCGACGTTCGTGAGTTGCCCCATCATCGGGTTGCTGTCGGCGTTTTCGTCGCTCACGGCTTCCCAGGTGGCTTTGCCGCCGCTCTTCCACCAGATGTTGCCTTCGAAGGGAAACTCGCCGGCGCCCATGGCGCTGGCGTCAACGGCGATGTCCGCCTCGGCCTTGAGCTTGCGCAGCCCCTTTTCCTCGGCGCTGTTGACGCGGGTGTAGGCGCGCTTGAAGAACTTCTCGGCCTTTTCGTCGCCGCGGTCAAAGCTGCCCTTGCCGTCCTTGGCGTCTCCGCCTTCAGGCTTGGTTTCAGTCTTGCGGTCGTCCTTCTTGGGCTTGGCGTCCTGGGCCAGGGCGAACGGTGAGATCATTGCCAGGGCCGCTACCGCTGCCAGCACTTTGTACATTCGCATCATATCCTCCGGAAAATTCGGTCAGTGGGGATAGTGCGGGGGTGAAGGCGGTTCTCACGGAAAAAAGAAAAGTCCCGGGAGCGCTCTCCCGGGACGGTTCCTTCTTTGCCCGACAAGCGGGTGTTGAATTTACTTGTTGGCGTCAGCGTTGGCCGGGGCCGGGGTGTTGCCAGTCTTGGTGGTGTTGTCGGCCGGGCAACCTGCAACCATCACTGCACCGAAGGCGATCAGCAGGACCGCGAGAGCGAGCTTCTTCATGTCGTAACTCCTGTATTTGAAGTTTGTTATAAAGTTCCGAGCAAACTGCACGGGGATAGCGCAGACCGTGCCAAACTTTCGCGGGCGTTAAGTGCATTCCCTAAGTTCATTGTTCGTACGGCCTTAGCGCGTTAACGCCGCAACCAAGGGAATCACTAATTCCGGAGAACCGCAAAGATTTGTTCCTCAGTGTAATGGAACTTTACGCTACGGTTTGATCGCGAGCACTGCCTGCTCTAGCTGCCCGTGCCCGACAGCGCCGACAATAACCTGTGATACCGTGCCGCTTGGCGTGATGAACACGGTGGACGGAATCGGGCCGAAATCTTCGCCGCCAAGCTTGTGCAACTGGGCAGCCGCGTTGCGAGACGCCTTGCCCGTCAGCAGCCCCGGCGCCCCGGCCTTCTTCAGCCACGCTTCGATGGCCGACGGTGTGTCCTTGTCCTCGATTGTCAGGGACACGAACTTCACGCCCTGGGACTCGTAAGTCTGTTGAAGTTGCGCCAGCACGGGCGCTTCTTTCGCGCAGTAGCCTCACCAGGTGGCGAAGTACGTGATCACCAGTCCCTTGCCCGCGAAATCGCCTTTGCCGACGGTCAGGGGCTTGTCGTCCCAGGTGTTGCCGATGGCGAACCCGGAAGCACTGCCGCCGCTGACGACCGGCGGACTGGGCTTCGGACAGGCGGTGACAAGCAGGGCAAGTGTCAGCAGGACGGCGTATTTCACGATGAGATCTCCGGGGTCTCGGGTTCCTGCCCAACAGCCCGCGGAGCGTGATCCTTCCCGCTTTCTCGCAGGGCGGCCAGAGCGCGCTGGATGTCTTCGGGAAGGGGGGCTTCAAATTTCACGCGCTCGCCGGTACGCGGGTGGTCGAATTCCAGCAGCGCCGCGTGAAGGGCCTGGCGCGCGATCAGAGGCTCCTCGCCGGGCGGCGCGACGCGCCCTTCCACTTCACTGCGGGTCAGGGGCGGGCGCTTCGAGTACAGGCGGTCCCCCACGATCGGGTGGTTGATCGCGGCCAGATGTACTCGCAACTGGTGCGTGCGCCCGCTTTTCGGCATCAGGCGCACGTAGCAGAAGCGCTTCCACTGCTCCATGACTTCGAAAGCTGTGTACGCGGGTTTGCCGTCCGGATGAACACGCTGCATCTCGTAGTGGTCGGGGTGCCGGGCGATCGGCTTGTCAATGCTGCCGCGCTCTTCCTTCATGCGCCCGCGAATGATCGCGACGTACTCTTTGCGGACGCTGCGTGCCTCAAATTGTCTGGCCAGCTTGAAGTGCGCCGATTCATCCTTTGCGCACACGATCACGCCGCTGGTGTCGGCGTCCAGTCGGTGCACGATTCCGGGGCGGATCGGGTCCGGGCTTAACCGGTCGAAGTGAAACAGCAGCGCATTGGCCAGTGTGCCGCCCCGACCGGCCGTGGGCGGGTGTACGGCCAGGTCCGCCGGTTTATTGATGACGATAATGCTTTCGTCCTCGTACAGCACGTTGAGGGGAATGTCCTCGGGCTCAAGGGACGGCTCCTCGAGCACGGGCTTTTCGACGGTGATGGCCTGTCCGGTTTCGAGCTTCAGTGACGGCTTCACCTTGGCGGGCTTCAGGCCAGCAACTTCAACGAGCCCGTCCCGGATCATGTTCGCCAGCAGCGTGCGCGAGTAGTCAGGCCAGACGCTCGCCAGATAGCGGTCCAGGCGCTGCCCTTCGGCGCTTTCGGGCACGGTCAGGCTGGTGGTCTCGAGCTTCTTGAAATTCGGTTCCATAGGACAGGTTCACAGTCGACGGTCGGCAGTTGGCGGTAAATGCCGCCACGACTGCCGGTTGCGGGAACTGTCGACCCTAAACCGTCAACTGTCAACCCGCAGTACGGCTTGCCAGATTCACGCGGGGGGGTACCCTGTCACTCGCTCATTTGGGGCCGACTACAGGAGACTTATCGATGCGCCACTTCTTGATCATTCTGTTGATGCTTGGGTTTGTCGCCGCGGCCAGCGGCTATGGTACCGGTTGCCGCCAGTCCACACGCGAGGACCTGGATGACGACGAAGTGGGCCCGGAAAGCTCGGGGCCTTACTCGATGGACCTGCTGGAGGTTACGGACGAAATTGCCAGCCAGATGGAAAAGCAGAAAATCACGGAGCGTTTCATTGCCAAGTACGGCGAGGCGCCGATCATCGCGGTGATTCGTCCACAGAACGACACTCGTTTCCCCGAAGTCAGCCAGATCTTCCAGGAAGACCTGGTGGTTGAGCTGATGGACCGCTACACGCGCGACGAAATGCGTTTCAGCCAGCGTGACAGCGATGTGCAGGATGCCGTGGCCGCGGAAAAGGAAGCCAAAGAGGGCGGCGAGCGCACGGACCGTACGGGACGCCGCACCAAGCTGGGTGCCGACTACTTCCTGAAGGCGAAGTTCAGCACGCTTTCCATGACTGACGGCGAGTACGAGGACGACACGATCCTGTACACCTTCGAGCTGATTGACACGGAAACCGATGAGCTGATCTTCAAGGGCGGGCACAAGATCCGCCGCGTGTCTGAAAAGTCCGCGGTCTACCGCTAGGACATGTTGACTGTTCAGGGTTGAAGGTCGAGGGTAACCACCTTTGACCTTCAACCTTTGACCTTTGACGGGGCCTGTCGAGGAACACGCCGTGAACAAAGCCCTGAAATGCGTGCTGCTGCTGGTGGCCATGACCGCCGTGGTCGGCTGCCAGTCCGTTTATGACGCCAAGGCCGCCATGGCTAAGGGTGGCTACAACCAGGTGCTCGCCGACACCCAGCGACTCGACGAATTCCCGGAACGCGACCAGACCCTGGTGCTGAACTACCGCGCCCACGCCAAGATGGCGCTGGGCTATATGGACAGCGCCCGCGCCGATTATCTGCGCGCCTGGAATATCATGAACCACGGCAAGGGCGGCGGCATAACCGAAGCACAATTCTTCAGCGAGCGCCAGAAGTGGTGGATGGGCGACCCCTACGAGCGTGCCTACAACTCCTGGTACCTCGGAATGCTGTACTTCGAAAACGGCAACGTCGAAGACGCCATGGCCAGCTTCCGCAATGCCATTTTTGTGGATACGGGCGATCTCGAAAAGGGTGAATACGCGGCTGACTGGCTGCCGCCGTTCATCATGCGGATGCGCTGCTATCTTGACCGTGGCGACAAGGACGGCGTGAAAATGCTGCTGGAAGAGGTGAATCGCCTTGAGAAGGAGCCCGCAAACTTTGACCCCGACATCCCATGGCTGAACCTGGAAGCGCAACTGGAAGCCAACACGGTCATGATGATCGAGCTGGGTGAAGGGCCATACTTCACCGCCGAGGGTCACCACGGCAGTACCCGTGCCATCAACCAGGGCGAGTATCGCGAAAGCTTCGCCGAGGTCTTCGTGGATGGCGAGTCGCTGGGCCAGGCCTACAAGATTGGCGACACCTTCTACCAGGCTATCACTCGCGGCGGGCGCGTCATGGATGACATCCTGAATGGCAAGGCCATTGCCAAGACAGCCGGCATCGCGACGGGCGCTGCCGCCATGCACGTGGGGCGTGTGCTGCTGCAAAGCGGCGGGAGCAGCGGCGTCAAAATTGGCGGCGCCGTTGCGCTGGGTGTGGGTGCGGCGGTGCTGATCGCCAGCCTGCTTATGAATGCCGAGGCCGACACACGCGGCAACGTGCTGCTGCCCGGCGAGACGCACCTGATGCTGGCGAAGTTGCCGCCCGGCGAGCACAAGGTGGAGGTGCGCTACTACGACGCCAACGGCAATGAGCTGCGCGACATGCGCCAGCAGGGCATTCCGCTCACCGTGCCTGAAAAGGGCGACGCCAGCCTGCTTGTGCGGTCCACCCCGAAGTACCAGGTGCCCACAAGCGAAAGCTGGCGCACGACCGACCCGTACGCGATTCAGAAGCCGGGTGCTTCAACAGGCGGCAAGTAGCAGGCGTCAATCTTCGGACAGGTAGAACTTGTTCTTGAACAGCTCGATCAGCGCGGTCACGGCCTCGTCGGCGTCGGCGCCGTCCGCCTCAACGACCAGCTTCGTGCCTTTCTCAGCGGCGAGCATAATCACGTCGATGATGCTTTTGGCGTTGCAGCGCTGCTGGCCGCGAACCAGGTACACGTCGGCCCCGAACCGCGAGGCGGTTTCAATGACCTTCATTGCGGGGCGCTGGTGAAGGCCGTATTTGTTCAGTAGCTCGACTTCAGCGGTAACGGGCATGCGTAGAGTCTACATAGGCTCGCGACAAGAGAGAATCAAGGCTGTTGATTCGCGCACCCCATGGTCGGTGTTGACGGAGGCGCTATCCTGACCGGTCATTGATGAAGGGAATGACAATGAGCGTACCTGTGTATTTGGTGGCCGGCTTCCTGGGTTCGGGCAAGACGACCCTGATGAAACGCCTGCTGGAGCACCTGAACGCCCGTGGTGAAAGACCGCTGGTACTGATGAATGAGTTTGGTGAATCCAACATCGACAACGAATTGCTGGAAGGCTCACAGGCCCAGATGCGCGAGCTGATTGACGGTTGCATCTGCTGCACGTCAAAGACCGAACTTACCAAGACTCTCTACGATATCGTAACCAACGACAAGCCCTCCAGCATTTTGATGGAAGCAACCGGTCTGGCTGACCCGGTTGAAATTCTCGACATCTGCACCCTGCCGAACCTGCTTGATCGCATCAGCCTGCGCACGATCGTCAGCGTAGTAGACGCAAACCGCTGGGGCAAAGTCGCACAGGCCGAGGCGCTGATGAAGCGCCAGGCGAAGTTCGCGGACATCCTGCTGATCAACAAGACCGACGTCGTGGACGCGACGACAGCAGACAAAGTCGAAAAAGAAGTCCGCGAACTGAACACGCGGGCGAAACTCCACCGCACAGTGCGCGCGGAAGTCGACCCGGAGCAGGTGATCGGCGCAACGGGCACGGAAGTCGAGAAGGACCACTCGGACTGCGACCACGCACACGACCACTGCGAGCACACCCACGACGGGCACGTGCATGATCACAGCCACGACCACTACCTCAGCTTCACCATCAAGCCGAAGGGCAAGGCGGACAAAGCCAAGTTCAACGACTTCCTGAATGCAGGCATGCCCGGTCTGCTGCGTCTTAAGGGCTTCCTGCAAGTCGAGGGCGTCGAGCCCCAGGCCATCCTGCAATGGACCGCCGGGCACTGGGAGCTGATCCCGCGCCCGCAAGTGCTGAAGCCCAAGCCGGACGTGCTGGTTTTCATCGGCGAGGACCTGGACCGTCACGAGATCATTCACAAGCTGGAAGCGACTGGGCTGGAATTCGACGCCTCTGAGCACGCAGGGCACCACGAACACAGCCACGCCCATTCACACGATGATGGACACGATCACCACCATGAGCATTGATTGGCTGGAAGCGGAATCGGCGATCGACGATCGCCTGGCGTTGCAGGTAATGCGTGAGCGCCTTGAGGCCGAATACCTCAAGGACAAAATGAACGCAGAGGCCGCGCTGCGCCTGCTGAACGTGTTGGATCAGCTCGGTGTGCCCGCGCCGGAAATGGCGCAGGTGATGGAGCCCGCGTTCCAGTCCAACCCCAACGACCCGGCCCTGATGGCCTGGCTCGGGCAGCTCTCGTACCGACTCGGCGAGTTCAAGCTGGCAATGGTCACCCTGAAACACGCAATCGGGTACGACCCCGACGACACACTCGCCAACTTCACACTGGGCCAGCTCATGCTGTACACCGGCGCGTTCGAGGACGCGTTCAACTACGCCAGGCGCGCCTGGGCAACCGGGCAGGCCGCGCATTACCGCAAGGACATCGCCCGCCTGTACTGCATCTGCCTGGCGCGCCTGAAACGCTTTGACGAAGCGTTTGAGTTCCAGAAAGAGCAGCTGTCCGAGCGCCCGGATGACTCGCAGACAGTGATCGATACTTCGGACCTGCTCAGCGAGATGGGACGCGCGGACGAATCCGAAAAAATGTTGTTGGATGCCATCCAGAAGAAGCCGACCGACACGGACCTGCTGTTCCGCATGGCCGTCGGCGAGTTCGAGAAGAACAGCTTCGCCCAGGCGCAGAAGTGGGCCGACAAGATTCTCGATGTTGACGCCCAGCACCTTGAGGCCTGGAACCTGCGCTCGCAGATCAAGTTCAAGCTTGGCAACTTCGAAGGGGCCATGCAGGACCACTCGATGATTCTAGAGCTCAGCAAGACCATGCCCCTCGATCAAAGTTTCATGGCCAGCTGTTTCGAAGGACTGGGGCGCAAGCAAGACGCCATCGCCGCCCTGAAACAGGGAATTCGAGAAGCCAAGAACTGGCCTGACCGCAAACGTCAATACGAGCAACACCTGGAGCGCCTGCAGGTCGTGCCGCCATCGCAGCAGCAGAAGAGACACAACCTGGGGCCCAACGATCCCTGCTGGTGCGGCAGCGGCAAGAAGCTCAAGAAGTGCCACGGCTAAGGCGAATGCGCCTGAACCTCGACCTGGAAATTGGTCACAAACACCACCACGCCTGTTCTTTACAGTGCTTGACGCGGTGCTACCGTATCTCGCCCGTTTTGGCTGGGTGAAGGGGGACTGGCTTGCCCAAGATCGTTGCCGCGAACTGGAAGATGAATCTGCGGCGGCAGTCGGCCTGCGAGCTTGTTTCCGCGCTCAAGGCTGAAGGGCGCAAGTGCTGGCTGTTCCCTGCTTTCCCGCTGCTGGGACCGGTTGCGGATACGCTGATCGGTGGCGGTTTGCGCCTTGGTGCGCAGGACGTCAGCCCCGAGCCCGACGGCGCCTTCACGGGCGACGTAAGCGCGGAGATGCTGGTCGATGCTGGTTGCGAGCTGGTGCTGGTAGGGCACAGTGAGCGGCGCAAGCAGCATGGCGAGCTCGGTGACCTGCTGGCGCGGAAGTTGAAACGCGCCGCGGAAGGCGGGCTTGAAACGGTCTACTGCGTCGGCGAGACTCTGAACCAGCGCAAGGCAGGCAAGGCACGGGAGGTGGTCAAGGAGCACCTCTCGACGCTGCAAGGCGCGCGGAAAGTCGCCGCAGTGGCCTACGAGCCGGTCTGGGCGATCGGCACAGGCGAGACAGCAACGCCCGCGCAAGCCGAAGAAATGCACGCCTTTATCAGGGGCGAGTTGAAAACACTGGGGCTGGATGTGCCGATCCTGTACGGCGGCAGCGTAAAGCCGGGAAACGCGCGCGAGTTGCTGGCGCAGGCACACGTGGACGGCGTGCTGGTCGGCGGCGCGAGCCTGAAATTGGAAAGCCTGCGGGCGATAGACGAAGCTGCATTGGAGAGTTGATTCATGCTGGCACAAGCCTCTGACAATAACGGGTTGATGATCGCCCTGGGTGTAATCTTCGTAATCAACGCGGTGGCGTTGCTTGTGTTCGTGCTGTTCCGGCAGTCCGAGGCTGGCGGTATCGGCGCTGCGTTCGGCGGCGGTGAGGGTGGCGGCGCGTTCGGCACCAAGGGGCAGGCGGTCGTGGACAAGGTCATTACGTTCATGGGCGCGACGTTCATTGTGCTGGCGCTGGTGTTCAATCTGCTCAGCACGGGCGGTACGCGCACCAATACGGACGACCTGAACCAGACGCCGACGGAAACCACCCAGGACGGGGGCGAGTAAGTGCCATACGGAATGACCGGCTTCGGGCGCGGGAATGCGACGCACGCGCTGGGCGCCGTGACCGTTGAGTTGAAATCCGTCAACAACCGCTTCCTCAAGATATCGATGCGCCTGCCGGACCTGTTCAACGAGCTCGAAACCGAGCTTGAGGCGCGCATTCGCAGTAAGCTGAACCGGGGCAGCGTCTACTGTAACGTTCAGTTTGAGCGCAAGCAGCGCGGCACCAGCTACGCACTGAACGAGCAACTGATTCGCGACTGGATGCCAAAGCTGAACAAACTGGCCGATGAGTTGAAGCAGGCCCCACCAACTCTGCCCGATGTGCTGGCCATGCCGGGTGTGGTGCTGGAAGAGTCCGAAAAGCTTGAGTTGGATGACGCCCTGAAGCAGGCCCTGAGGGACGCGCTGGAGCTGGCACTCGGCGGCATGCTGGAGATGCGCGCGAACGAAGGCGAAGCGTTGCAGAAAGACATGGGCGCCCGCGTAGAGCTGGTGGCCGGCTACAGCAAGCAGGTGGATGTCCACGCGCCGAAGGTGGTCGAGGAATACCGCGACAAGCTGAAGGCCCGCATGGAGAATCTGCTGAAGGACAGCGGTGTGAAGCTGGAGCCCGCGGACATCATCAAGGAAGTCGCTTTCTTTGCGGACAGGTGCGACATCACCGAAGAGACGACACGCCTGGCCCACCACTGCGAACAGTTCAGCAAGGTGATGAGCGGCAAGGGCGAAGTCGGGCGCAGACTGGATTTCATCGCGCAGGAAATGCTGCGCGAAACGAACACCATCGCCAGCAAAGCCAATGACGCCGAGTTGGCAACGATCGCCGTAAACATGAAGTCGGAGATCGAAAAGATCAAAGAGCAAGTGCAGAACCTGGAGTGATGCGATTTTGGATTTGGGACTTTGGATTTTGGATTCAGCAGGCGGAGCGCCCCAGAACAGGGCGCCGTTGCCGTTCAATCGAAAATCGAAAATCGAAAATCGAAAATCGAACTGGCGGAGGCTTTCGGAATGACCGAAGTGCTTCCGGGGATACTGGTGGTCCTATCTGGCCCCATGGGCGTCGGCAAGACGACTGTTGCCAACAGGCTCATCGAGAAAGGCGGGTACAGACGCTCGATCAGCGTGACGACAAGACCGCCGCGGAAGGGTGAGGCAGACGGAGTCGACTATCGCTTCATCAGCGTTGAAGAGTTCGAGCGACTGCGCGATGCGAACGAGTTGATCGAACACGCGCAGATCGTAAGCAACTGGTACGGCACGCCGAAACAACCGCTGCGCGAAGCGTTGAAGGCGCGCAAGGCGTACCTGCTGGTGATTGACGTGGACGGAGGACGCCAGGTGCGGGGCAAAGGCTACAACGCGGAGTTGATCTTCCTGGCCCCGCCAAGCAAAGAAGAGCTGGTGGAACGCCTGAAGTCCCGCGGCACCGAGGACATGAAGCAGCAGACTCTGCGCCTCGAACGCGCGGACATGGAGATGGAGAAGGCCTCGGAGATCTATAACGACATCGTCGTTAACAAAGATCTCGACACCTGCGTTGAAGAAGTACACGCGCTGGTACTGGATGCCAGGCGCAAGTTGAAGGAAAAGGAACTAGCCGGGGATACGTTGTATCCCGGACTGAAATTGTAACTCGTGGATTGTGAATCGGGGTTCGTGGCCCGTACCGCGAATCACGATCCACGACGCATGACACACGGAGAACGAAATGGCTTTTGCTCTCGATTACCCTGAACTCGAAGGTCTATACGAGCTCGCGGGCGGCAAGTTCCGTCTGACGGTGCTGCTGCAGCGCCGCGTCAATGAACTAGTGGGTGGTATGCCCCGCCTCGTGCGCGTCGGACACGACCACGAGAAGGATTTCATCTACATTGCCGTGGAAGAACTCAAGCGCGGGCTGATTACCCTTGGCGAAGACGACGAAACCGTCATCAAAACCGCCAAGGCCAACAAGACCGGCAAAGCCAAGTAAGGCAGCCTGATGCCCGACAGGGCGCATATCGTGATTGGTGTATGCGGCAGCATCGCGGCATTCAAGATTGCGGTGCTGCACAAGTACTTGCGTGACCACGCGGACGTGACGGTCGCCATGACCCCGTCCGCGACGCAATTTGTAGGCCCGCAGACCTTCCTGGCGCTCACAGGCAACCCGGTGATCACAACCCTTTGGGAACCCTCACATAGCAAGCCCAAACACATCGATCTGGCCGACGAGCTGGACCTGCTGCTGATCGCGCCCGCAACCGCCAACATCCTGGCCAAGGCCGCCCACGGCATCGCCGACGAGCCCGTCAGCACCCTGATCATGTCCAGCCTGCCCGACGAGAAGCCGATCGTCTTCGCGCCGGCCATGAACACCCGTATGTGGAAGAACCCGGCGACCATTGAGAACGTGAAAATACTGAAAGCCCGCGGCTACCACTTTATCGAGCCCGAGGCGGGCGATCTGGCCTGCGGCTGGAAAGGTGACGGGCGCCTTGCGGAACCACAAGTGATTGCGGATACAGTGCTTACGCTGCTCGGATTGGACGGAAGCGCACTTGTGGGGTAGAATGTCAGTTATGGAGCTAGCCGAAAAACGCACACTTAAGTTCATCGACGAGCATCGCCGCGGGCGGCTCGATCTCCTTGAGGAATATGACCTTACGCCGTGGGCGACCTTGTATGCCGCACTACACCACTTCGGCTATCCAAACAACAAGATTCCCGAGGGCAAGCAGAGCACTTTCAGCTACGTCTTCGAGACCACCTATGACGGGCTGTATATCGAGTTGTCCGACTTCAAGGCTTACGTCACGGCCCACCTGATTTACACCGACGTAGCAGGCGAGGAGATGGCCCAAAAGCACCGTGACGAAATGCGCAGCGGGGCCGTGGACCTGATTGAAACCCTGAAGCAGCCGGTCGATCACTTCGGCACGCTTTTCGATCCAACCACTGCAACCTTTACCGAATAGAGCTAAACCTTCGCGAGACCCGCCCTGATCGCCGCCTGGGCTGCGGCCAGCCGGGCAATCGGCACCCGGTAAGGACTGCAACTGACGTAATCCAGCCCGATCTTGTGGCAGAAGTCGATGCTTTCCGGGTCGCCGCCGTGTTCGCCGCAGATGCCGCACTTCAGGTCCGGCTTGGTTGCCCGCCCCAGATTCACGCCCATCTGAACAAGCTTGCCGACGCCCTTCACGTCAATCGTCGCGAACGGGTCGATCGGGTAAATCCCGAGGTCCACGTACTGGCGCAAAAAGCTCTGCTCTGCGTCGTCGCGTGACACGCCGAGTGTCATTTGCGTCAGGTCGTTCGTGCCGAAGCTGAAGAAGTCAGCCTGCTCCGCAATGCGATCGGCCGTCAGGGCCGCGCGGGGCACTTCGATCATGGTCCCGATGCGCACTTGTACCTTGCCGCTGGAATCCTGGTTGAAGGTATCGACCTGCTCAACGATGCGCTTGCGGATGGCCGTGAGCTCATACAGCGTCCCGACCAGCGGGATCATGATCTCGGCATCTACTGGAATGTCGATGTGCTGCGCGTCGTAGATCGCTTCGATGATCGCGCGCACCTGCATGTCGTAAATCTGCGGCGCGACGACGGCCAGGCGGCAGCCGCGCAGACCCAGCATTGGGTTGACCTCGTGCATGGCGTCGACCGCTTCCTGGATGTTCAGCAGCGGCACGCCGGTGTCTTTTGCGATCGCGCGCTGCACGTCCGGGTCGCGCGGCAGAAACTCGTGAAGCGGCGGGTCCAGCAGGCGAATCGTAACCGGAAGCCCGTTCATGACTTTGAACAGTCCCAGAAAGTCCGCGCGCTGCATGGGCAGCAGCTTCGCCAGCGAACGCTGCTTCTCGTCGTCCGTGCGGGCAAGGATTGCTTCACGCATCTTGTTGATGCGGTCTTCCTCAAAGAACATGTGCTCCGTTCGGCACAGCCCGATGCCTTCCGCTCCGAATTCGCGGGCCTTGCGCGCGTCGCCGGGCGTGTCCGCGTTGGCGCGCACACCAAGCTTGCGGTGTCTGTCCGCCCACTCCATGACAGTCGCAAAGTCGCCCGACAACTCGGCGGGCACCGTAGGAACGTCGCCCAGCATCACTTCACCGCTGGTCCCGTTCAGGCTGATCACGTCGCCTTCCTTGATCACATGCCCGTCCACGGTCATGCGTCGGCGACGCTCGTCAATGTCAAGCACGCTGCAGCCCGCGACGCAGGTCTTGCCCATCTGGCGCGCGACCACCGCCGCGTGACTCGTGCGCCCGCCCCGTGCCGTAAGAATACCCTGCGCCGCCGCCATGCCCTTGATGTCTTCGGGGCTGGTTTCCTCCCGGATCAGAATCACGTTCTGTCCGTCGCGTGACAGGGTCTCCGCGGCCTCCGGGCTGAACACAGCCTTGCCCTTGGCCGCACCGGGGCTGGCCGGGATGCCGCGGGCAATAACATGCACTTCGGCGTCCGGGTCGAATGTCGGGTGCAGCAACTGGTTCAGCGAGCTCGCCTCGATCTTCAGCAGGGCCTGCTGCTCGGTCAGCAGCCCTTCCGAAACCAGGCTCAGCGCAATGCGCAAGGCGGCCTTGGCTGTGCGCTTGCCGTTGCGGGTTTGCAGGATGTACAGCTTGCCATCTTCAACGGTAAACTCGATGTCCTGCATGTCGCGGTAGTGCTTTTCAAGTGTGTCGCGCACGTCCAGCAATTGCCTGGCCACTTCCGGCATACGCTGCCCGAACTGCTCGAAATCATCCGGGTTGCGGATGCCCGCCACCACGTCCTCACCTTGCGCGTTGAACAACACGTCACAGAAGAATTCGTTTTCCCCCGTGGCCGGGTCGCGCGTAAAACCGACGCCCGTGGCGCTGTTGTCGTTGAGGTTGCCGTACACCATGGCCTGCACGTTGACCGCGGTGCCGATCAACCCCCGAATGCGATGTATGCGGCGGTACTCGACGGCGCGGTTGTTGTTCCAGCTCCGGAACACGGCGAACACGGAACGGTCCAGCTGCTGCCATGGATCCTGCGGGAAATCTTCGCCGGTCGCTTCTTTGTAGACTTTCTTGTACAGCCCCACGACGTTGCGCAACTCCTCGGCCGGTACGTCCGAGTCCTTGAGTACCCGCGTGCGCTGCTTCGCCGCGCTGAGCTCGTTCTCGAACAGCTTGCGATCAACGCCATCCACGACGTCGGCATACATGGCGATGAAGCGCCGGTAGCTGTCCCAGGCGAAGCGCGGGTTGTCCAGCAGTTTCACCACCTCGTCGTTCAGCCCGAGGTTCAGTACCGTGTCCATCATGCCCGGCATACTGGACGCCGCGCCGCTGCGTACGCTGAACAGCAGTCCCTTGCCGAACTCTCGACCGAGTTGCTTCTCAACGCCGCCCACGGCTGCGCGGACCTCGTCCATCAGCCCGTCCGGCATGACCTGTCCGGCGTCGTGAAATGCTTTGCAGGTTGTGGTGGTAATCGTGAACCCCGGCGGGACCGGCAGCCCCAGACCAGCCATCTCGGCCAGGTTGGCGCCCTTGCCGCCAAGCAGTTCTTTCATCGTCGCGTTGCCGTCGGCCTTACCCGCGCCAAAGGCATAAATGCGCTTGTCCGCCATATCGCTGATCCATCAGGGTCGCGCGAAGCATAGCAAACGGAGGAAGCGTAGCCATTAGAACGCCGATGCTTCTCGCAAGCACGGCTCACGAGCGGGTGATGTGGTCGGCCAATGCCCGCTGGCGGATGCCCGTGTCAATCGTGCTGTCGGTCTTGGGGTTGATGGCGCGAATCAAGTCGGCCACCAGCACGTCCAGAAAACCCACGACCGCGCTTTTGAACAGCGGCTCGTCGAAGGCGGCGCCGAATTCCCGGGTCATGGCGCGCAGCACTGTCGAGCACTGCTGGTTGCTGCGTTTAAGATGTCGCTTGAGCAGCGTGTCCAGCGTGAGCTGCTTCTTGATGCGGTCGGGCATGTTCAGCGAGTTCGAAATCACGTCGCGCACGCGCGGGAAGTACACGTCGAACTTGCTGCTGTTCTTCGCGCGCACGGAGCGCACGGCGGCGCCACGACCGGGCCCGTCCGCGCCGCAGTCCTCGCAGGTCTCGGCGCCGGCGTGCGGGAACAGGGCGTCGCAGACTGCGCACATGGGGTGGACGCGGATCAACGCCTCGACACCATCGTGCGTCGGCGCCAGCTTGGTGCAGTGGCGCAGACTGCGCGAGGCCGACTGCAACTGCTTGAGCTCAATCTGCGCGCGGGTGCGACGCACCCACAGGTCTATGTTGACCGGGTCACGCTTTAGCCCACTGGCCGT
Source organism: Planctomycetota bacterium (assembly GCA_019912315.1). Lineage (GTDB taxonomy): Bacteria > Planctomycetota > UBA8742 > UBA2392 > UBA2392 > JACKID01. The sequence goes on along the minus strand of JAIOJA010000020.1, from coordinate 73,700 downwards.
CGCGCGAAGTACTCCCTCAAGATTGCCAAGCTGGCGCAGAAATTCCGCCAGTTGTCTCCAAACATCCACGCGGTCCGGCGCGGCCACGGCGACCCCGCCCAGACGCGCGACCACGGACTCGCGGCGCCGCTTAATATCGGCCGGCGTGCCGGACTGGTTGGCCCAGGCGCGCCGGGCAAGTTCCAGCTCAACGCCGGGTGGGTCGAGCTTGCGGGCCTTGGTAAGCCACTCCTCGGCCTTGACGGAATCGCCAACCATCACGGCTCGCCCGCTCTGGTTTACGTATTCAACGATGAGGTCTTCGTTGTCGCCCACGGCCCCGTTCCGGTTCACGGGCTGAATAAAGAGCTAATAATGTACCTGATCGCACAGCCGTGGAACATCCCCAAGCTGACGCGACGTTTCCAAGCCCGTACGCGAGGATACACTGATTCCATGAAACGCACGTCGATTCGAGACATAGCTAACAAGGCGGGTGACGACCAGAAGATCACCATGATCACTGCCTACGATGCCTTCAGCGCGCGTCTGGTGGAACAGGCGGGCATCGACATCGCGCTGGTGGGCGACAGCGTAGGCACCACGCTTCAAGGTCGCAAGGACACCCTGGGCGTGAGCATGGAGGCCATGCTCTATCACGTCGAGATTGTCGCCCGCTGCACCGAGCGCGTGCTGGTGCTCGGCGACATGCCTTTCGGCAGCTACCAGGTGAATGAAGACGATGCGCTTCGCAACGCCGTGGCATTCCTGAAGGCCGGCGCCAATGCCGTAAAACTGGAAGGCGGCGCGGCGTTCATGCCGCTGATTGAGCGCATGTGCGAGGCCGGGATTCCCGTGATGGGTCATCTTGGCTACACCCCGCAAAGCGTGAACATGACCAGCGGGCCGCGCGTGAACAAGTCGCGCGACGAGTTGATGGAAGATGCGGAGAGTCTGCAGGACGCCGGGGTGTTCGCGCTGGTGCTGGAGATGGTGCCGGGCAAGATCGCGAGTGAGATCACACAGGCCCTGAAGGTTCCGACCATCGGCATCGGCGCCGGGGCGGGCACGAGCGGGCAAGTGCTGGTCTTCCACGACATGCTGGGCTTCAGCCCTGACTTCAACCCGAAGTTCCTGAAGCGCTACGGCAACTTCCATGAAACTGCTCTGGAAGGCCTCCGAAAGTACCGGGAAGAGGTCGAAGGGGGACAGTACCCCGGCGACGCGCACAGTTACTAGGGCCTGTGCCGATCCGCCAAGCGACTGAAATTCCCCGGAAAAGTCCTGAACCGGGCGGGCTCAATAGACGTACAATAAGGGTAGGCCCCGTTCCCTGAACCGGAGGTTTCCGTGAAAAAGGTCTTGTTGATGCTGGCGTGCTGCGGGCTGCTTGCCGCGCCGACCTTCGCGCAGGAGGAAAAGGAGAAAGACCTTGCCTCCAAGAGTCGCGACGAATTGCTGAAGGATCTTCACAAGCTGATGAAGGACGCCAGCAAGGAGATGGACGGGCTTGAAGATGAGCTCGCCAAAACTTCGCTGGGCTCAGCCAAGCCGGACATCGTCGCCGAACGCATGGAGCGCCTCCGAGAGCAGATGCGTAGCGGCGAGGTGGACGAGTTGCCGGAGAGCGTCCGTGAATACCTGCGCGACAACCCGGAGGAGGCCGCAAAGCTGACCGGCAAGTCCGTCGATGAATTCAAACAGATCGCCGAAGACGAAGCGGAATTGCGCAAACTGCTGGGCCAGAGCCCGGATGTTCTGAAGAAGCTGGCCGACAGCGAGTCAGCCTTCGAGGACATTCTTTCGCGACAGGTGAAGATTGAGCGTCGTGTGGAAGACGCCCTCAAGCGGGCGGAAGAGTCGACGGCCAAGGCCGAAGAGAACATTGACGAAAGCCTGGAAGTCGCGCACGAGATCAAATCACGATCCTGCTGACAGGGTGGCGGCGTAAGCTCGGCTGGTCAGCCGAAATCGAACGATCCGCGCGGCAAGGGTGAAAAGCAGGAAGCTTCGAAGTCGTCCAAGGGCGCCGAGGAAGGCTACCAGCCCGGCCCTGGGGAGGACCCGAAAGACAACGTCGCCGGTGAGCACGCCCGGGGCTCCGACGAGGAGAACTGGCAGGGCGACAAGCCCGGTGAGAAAACCGGCAACGGCGCAGGCAGCGACGAGCGTCCGGAGCCCGCGAAGTACAAGAATTTCTGGAAGAAGTTCGGCAAGGAAGTGCAGGACAAGACCGCAAAGAGCAAGTAAGCGAAGTGTTTCCACGACGCCGGGTTCGCCCGGCGTCGTTCATTTGCGCTTACGCCCGATCCAATCCACGCCGAAGTCCACGAGATCTCGCTGACTCATAAGCTGCGATTTGCCGCCGCCCACGTTGCCCATCTTGACGCGTCCAGACTGGATGAAATCCCACCCGATCTCCGCGAAGTCACCCGAGTTGACCTCGAGGTCGTCATAGTTGACCCACTGGCGTGCCTCGCCGATCAGGATCGCGCTGCCGTACTTGATGACCTTGCGCCCCGGCCAGTCTGCTCGGTATTCGCAGAGGTGCAGCGATGTGTTTCGGTCGTGCCCGACGCCGAGCAACAGAACCTTGCCTTCGAGGTCGTACACGCGCGCCAGCGGCGAATCCTCGCCGAGACCCGAATTCAGGCGATGCTCGGCCGTGATCGCGTGGGCGTAGCGCCCCCAGGCCGCAAAGCTCATGGCCGGGTGCCCCGAGCGGCGCACGTCCGGCGCGCGGCGGAACAGCTCGGCGACTGCTCCCATGCCGCGCGTAGGCGTAAGGTTACGGTCGAAGGCGGGCATGTGGGCGCGGACATCGTCATGCCATGAATACGGGACCGGCGGGTTCTCCCAGCGCCGGGGGTCGCTGTTGCCCGTGCTGTGCGCGGGCATGACCAGGGTGCCTGCGTCCGTCACCACAGACTGCAACGCCATCACCACTGCCTGTGCTCCGCCGGCCACCCACCCCAGCGCGGACAAAGAAGTATGCACCAGCAGAACCTGCCCGGTGTCTACGCCTAGCGCGCGCAGGTCCGCAACCAGGGACTCCACCGTCGCCGGCTTCTCGGACCTGCCAATGGCGTCATACTCGCTCATTCGGCCTCATGGCTTAGCAGGCGCTGCAACTCTTTTTGCAGCGCACCGATTCTGGTCTGCATTTCTTCGGCGAGCTTCATCATTTGCGCGGAGTAGTCCTGCATGGCTTTCTGGTCGTGCATGGAGTCCTGCATCTTACCGGACATGTCCATCAGCTTCTGGCTGTACTCGCTTTGCACGCGGTTCATCTCCGCCTGTATGCGGTCGACCTCGGGTTGTCGCTGCTTGCGTTCGGCGTTTCGTTGCTTCTGCTTGCGATCCTTCTCGACCTCCGCGGCGGCGGTTTCAGTCAGGGGAATCGTCGCGGGCCCGTCGCGCAGGAACAGCTCAACTTCGCCCTGTACGCTGTCGCGGAATTTGCGGGCTGCGTCCATGCGCGTCCGGTAGTCATCCACTCCGTCGCGGATTCCCTGCTTCCATTGCGCGACCAGGGCTTCCAGTTCTGGACTCAATGCGCGCTTCGGTTCGCTTTGCCAGTAGTAGGGTTTGCTGGTGTCGAGCAGCGCCGTCTGCGGGTTGCGCCGGATGTACTCGCGCTTGACGCGGTCATTCAAACTCTCGCCACGTTTCACAATCAGCGCATCGATGGCCGGGTTCGTGTGCTCACGCTCGTTCGTGATCAGGCGCATCAGCGCGGTCTCGACAGATTCGCCGGCCTGCGGGTCATCCAGGTATTCGTCCACCAGATCAATCGCTTCCTCATACAAAGCGCGGTCATCAACCGGTGGCGTGTAAAGCAACTCGAACGCCGCAGCCTTGCCGCCCCAGCTGATGGCCTCGCGAATCCAGCTCAGGCGTTTGCGGAATTCGTCGGCGTTCTCGGCCGGGCCGATGTAGAGGCACTCCAGCAGGTGCGGCACGATTTGCGGGCGTTCAGCGCCGATCTCGTCGATCGCGCGCAGCAGAAACTCAATCGGGTAGCGCCCGCGAAGGTAGCTGTTGCGCAGGGCATCCAGCGCCCAGCCAAGCACCGGGCCGTTGAGATAGAACAGACGATACAGGACGATCTGCGCGATCACCGGGTGCTCGTCGAAGTTTCGACCGATCAGGGTCTGCACGCCCCACAGCGCGGGCCAGGCCTGCCCAAGCACACCGTTACCCGCGGCGTACTCCGCCGCGTCGATCAGAGTCTTGACGCACACCCCTTCGCCAAGCGCCAATTCCTGGACGATGCAAGGTTTCACATTCGCGTCGAACACGACGCCACGCACGGCCTGTATCACGCCGGGCCAGAGCGTCGGGTCGCCCTCGCATAGCAGCTTGCCGATCACGTCTGCGGCCATGAAGGCGACGGCATCCACGTCGCGCTGGATCACGCGCAGGGTCCAGGGCAGAAAGTGCGCGGCGGTGTGGTCGATGTAGATCCACTTGTTGTAGTAGCTCGCGACGTTGACGCGCGTGCCGGCGTCGGGCTCATGCAGCAGGCGCCAGACAAGTTGCTCGCCGCTGATACTCCAGGGGTAGTCGATGCGGCCGCGACGCTGGTTTTCGGCATCAGCACGGGTGCGCTCCTGGGGCTCGGCGACGTCGTCTGTGGTGATCGGCAGGAGTCGCGTTTCCAGCTTGCTCTCGGCGCCGCAGTATTTGCACGACTGGATGCTCTGGCTGGTGTCGGCGTTGAATTCCGCGCCGCAGCCGGGGCAGGTGCAGGGCTCATAGGCTGCCTGCTTTTTCATCCAGCGTGTGGCGCCCTTGATGCGGGCTTTTTCAAGTTTCGCGGCCTCGGGCTCGATGGCGCGCAGGGTGTAACTCAGTGTTGAAGCGCCGCCGCAGAAATTGCAACGGGCCTCGCGTCCTGATTCCGCAAGCTGTAATGGTGCGCCGCAGGTGGGGCAGGGCCCGCGCCGCGCCTGGGCGAGGATGTGTGGCAGCAGCTCATGCATGGCGGGATTCTAGCGCCCTGCATACGGCTTGGGCAGGGACGCTATGCTGTGTGCATGAGTGTGTACCGCAAGACGACACGGGCCGTGTTCTGGGGCGTCGTGGTTCTGCTGAGCGCGATGTCGTGGCTCATCATGGACCGCCTGGACCTGCTATGGGACGTGTGGGCGCAACTCGTGGACTCGCTGATTGTGCTGATCGCCGCCTTTGCGCTCTCGCGCCTGATCCCCCGCTGGCTGGGTGTCTACGATGACCGCTGAATCGGCGCCGCTCATCCTTCTTCGTGCGGCACAACCGTCCCGTCAATGAATATGCGCAAGTCGGCTTGCGCGGTGTGCCCGGCCGCATCCTGAGCCTGCACGGTGAAGTAGTAGTAGAAGCCTTCGACGTCATTCGCTACGCCCGAGATCAGGCCGGTTGGGGCGTCCAAGGTCAGCCCGGTCGGAAGGGCGCCGCTGACAATTGACCAGTTGTATGGCTGCGTCCCGCCCGTCGCGGCGAGTTGCTGGTTGTAGGTCAGTCCGTTGAACGTGTTTGGCAGCAAGGTCGTGGTGACCTTGAGGGCAGCGGGCGAGCCACTGGCGCGCTCCTCGTCGCAGCCGGCACTAAACAGCAGCAACGCGGTAAGGATGATGATGGGCAGGCGGGTGTGCATGGCAAGGCTCCGGGGGCGTACAGCGGGGTGATGTGAGCACTGCAGAAGTCGTGCCAACGCCCGAATTCGGGCATTCTTGCTGTGGGAATGGTCGCACGATTGTCGGCTTCGTGCAAACTTTACACGTCAAGGGCGGCAACGATCGCCGGAAGAATCTCGCCGGATTTCCCGCGCAGGCTGAAGGTTGCAAGTTCCGTGAACGGCGTCTCAAGCGGGTTGATTTCGACGACGGTAGCTCCGGCGCGGACGGCCTCGATGGGCAAACCTGCGGCTGGGTAGACGAGCGCGCTGGTGCCGACGGTGAAGAACACGTCGGCGTTCCGCGCGGCCTGGGCGGATTCCATCAGCGCTTCCACCGGCAGGGCTTCGCCGAACCAGACTACATCCGGGCGCAGCAAGCCGCCGGTTTCCGGGTGTCGGGGCGGCGGCTCGTCGCACTCGGGGATTTCGCCGTCGAGCAGCCTGCCCGTGTCGACGCACTTGACGCGGGCGATGCTGCCGTGCAGCTCGAACACGCGAAGGCTACCGGCGCGCTGGTGCAGCCCGTCGACGTTCTGGGTGGTCAGTGTGAAATGCTCGACTCGTTTTTCCAGCTCAGCCAGGGCGACGTGCCCCGGGTTCGGAATGGCTTTCGCGCACATCTCGCGGCGGAAGGCGTACCAGTCCCAGACCATGCCCGGGTTGCGGGCGAAGGCTTCGGGTGTCGCAAGTTCCTCCGGGCTGAAACTGGCCCACAGCCCGGTCATGGCGTCACGAAACGTTGGAATCTTCGACTCCGCGCTGATCCCCGCACCGGTTAGTGCGGCAATACGCTTGGCCTTGCGCAGCTCAGTGATCAATTCGGATGGAAGGTCGATGGTCATGATTTTGACGCGAAGTACGCGAAGGAAGGCAACTGCTAAAACCATAGGTGAACATGTGCACCTATGGTTACCCATGGTTCATCTTTGGCCGTTGCCCTTCTTTGCGGCTTAGGCCTTTCCCAACTCTTCGGCGCGGTTCTTGGCTGCGGTTACCGCTTGCTTAAAGACTTCCTTCCACTCTTTGCTTTCCAGATGCGTAATCGCCGCGTGGGTCGTGCCGTTGGGGCTGGTTACTCGTGAGCGCAGCTCCATGGGCCCTGCGCCGTCGTGGGCCAGCAGCGCCGCCGCGCCGCGCAGTGTCTGGTAGACGAGTGTGAAACTTTGCTGCTTGCTTAGACCAAGATCCTGCGCGGCTTCGATCAGTCCCTCGGCCAGATAAAACACGTAGGCCGGGCCCGTGCCGCTGACCGCGGTGACTGTGTCCATCTGGTCTTCGTTCACGACGACGACTTTGCCGACCGTGCTGAGAATGTTCAGCGCGTCCGCCAGGTGCTTGTCCTGCGCGAACTGTCCGCGCGCGATGGCCGTGACGCCCATACCGATGGCGGCCGGCGTGTTGGGCATGGTGCGAATGACCGGGACGTCGCCGAGTTCATTTTCATAGGTCGCGATTCGCACGCCCGCGCAGACGCTGATCGCCAGCTTGCTCGGTAAAAAGGCTTCTTTCACATTGCGCAGGGTCTCATGAATCTGCTGCGGCTTGACGGCAAAGATGACGGTATGCGCCTCGGCCACGGCGTCGGCTGCGTTGTCCGTCACCGGCACGCGCAGTTGATTCGTGATGAATTCGCGCCGCGCGTTGCGCAGCTCGGCGATGATGATGCCGTCGCGATTCCAGCCGGAGTCGATCAGACCTTCCGCCAGAGCCCCGCCCATGAAGCCACCGCCTACGATCGCAAGTCTTGACATGACAAGCCCCCTTTGCCGCGAGTCTAGCCCGACGGGCGACACCGGCAATCCTGAGTCGGCGGATTGCGCGTGCATGGGTCGGCGCTAGGATTACCGCGACATGGGCCGCTGCACGGGATGTGGGATGGGAACTTGGCGATGACACTTACCAGCGACGAAGTCCAGCGTTACGCGCGACACCTGATTCTGCCGGAGTTCGGCAAGGCGGGGCAGGAGAAACTGAAAGCCAGCAAGGTCCTGTGCGTCGGCGCGGGCGGGCTCGGCTCGCCGATGGCGATGTACCTGGCCGCGGCGGGTGTCGGCACGCTGGGCATCATGGACTTTGACGTCGTCGACGTATCAAATCTCCAGCGCCAGATCATTCACGGGCAGAGCACGGTGGGCGAGCGCAAAGTGGTCAGCGCGGCGAACCGGATTAAGGACCTGAATCCGCACGTCAACGTGAAGATTCACGAGGCCGCGATCAGCAGCGCCAACGCCCGCGAGATCATCCGCGAGTACGACGTGGTCGCCGACGGCACGGACAACTTTCCTACTCGCTACCTGGTGAATGACGCCTGCGTGCTCGAGGGCAAGGTCAACGTGTACGCCAGCATCTTCCGTTTCGATGGCCAGGCCACGGTGTTCGGCATGAAGGACGGGCCTTGCTACCGTTGCCTGTACCCGGACCCGCCGCCGCCAGGAATGGTGCCAAGCTGCGCCGAGGGCGGTGTGCTGGGCGTGCTGCCGGGTATCATGGGGACGTTGCAGGCCCTGGAAGTCATCAAGGTGCTTACCGGTATTGGCGAGCCGCTGAAGGGGCGCCTGCAGGTGTTCGACGCCCTGACCTTTAAGTTCCGCGAGCTGAAAATTCGCAAAGACCCGAAGTGCCCGATCTGCGGCGATAAACGCACGATCCATGAACTGATCGACTACAACCAGTTTTGCGGCATTCCCAATGAGGAAGCGTTGAAAGCCATGGAAGCTCAGGCCAAGGCCGAAGAAAGCACGCCGGAAAAGATCACGCCGCAGGAGTTGAAGGAGCGCATGGACAAGGGGGACAAGCCCTATCTGGTTGATTTGCGCAACGCCAACGAGCTCGACATCTGCAAGCTGGACTACGACGCCTGGATCCCGATGCCCGAATTCGCGGAACGCGTCAGTGAGCTTGCGCCCTACAAGGACAAAGAGTTCGTGCTGTACTGACGCAGCGGCGGGCGCTCGGCGAGGGCCCAGGCATATCTGCAGGAGCAAGGTTTTACAAAGGTCCGCGACCTGGTCGGCGGCGTACTGCGCTGGGCCGACGAAATCGACCCCGGCATGGCGAAGTACTAGCGCGTTTTCGGGGCCGGCTGTGCGGCCCAGGAATCGACGTCTGGTACGCCTGAATGTGTCAGGCGTCATGGTCACCTTAGTCGGTTGCGTTGCTACGCCCGTGAAGGCATGATTCCGCCCTCACGGCGCTTTAGTCGTGGTTGTTTGGACGTTCATGCCTGCTGAATTCGACATCTTTTTGCCTGTCGTCTGGCTGCTGGTCAGCGCCGCGATCATCATGCTCGTGGACATGTTCAGCTCGCACCCGGAACAGGCCCGCATGTTCAATTTCTTCACCGCCATTGGCGGTGTGATGCTGGCCTTTGTGTCGCTCAACCCTTACTGGGACGCGCCCGGGCAGCTATCCATGCGTGGCGCGCTGCTGATTGACCAATTCAGCGTCTACCTGATGACAGCGATCCTGGCCGGCACGGCCATCAGCATGTTCGCCAGTATCAGCTACGTGCGGCGCATCGGCGTGAATCTGGCCGACTTTCTTATTACTGTGCTGCTGGCGGCGTCGGGCATGGTGCTGCTGACCGTCAGCAACGACCTGATCATGATTTTCCTGAGCATTGAGCTGCTCAGTTTCTCTGTTTACGTCCTGACCGGTATGCACGGGCGCAGCACACGCAGCGCGGAAGGCGCCATGAAGTACTTCGTCATGGGCGCGTTCGCGACCGGCATCCTGGTGCTCGGTATGGCCTGCCTGTACGGCGTAACCGGCGAGCTGCAGCTACGGCCGATCGGCGAAAAACTGATCGAAGTCTTCAGGGCCCGCGACGGCAGCCAGTACATGGCGACCTTCGGCATGGGCATGATCCTGATTGCTTTTGCCTTCAAGGTCGGGGCGGTGCCGTTTCACAGTTGGGTGCCTGACGCCTACGAAGGTGCGCCGACGACCGTCACCGGCTTCATGGCTGTTGCCGTCAAGACCGCCGCTTTCGGCGCCCTGATTCGCGTGGCCGTCGTGGCTTTCCCGCTTGGCGCGTCACCGAGTGATTTCTTTGGCGACCTGGGCTTTGCGGGCTACGCGCTGTGGTTGCTCAGTGCGCTCAGCATGATTCTTGGCAACTGGTTCGCGATCAGCCAGCGCAACATCAAGCGCATGTTGGCCTACAGCAGTATTGCGCACTCGGGCTACCTGCTGATGGGGCTTGCCAGCGCCGGCGGCAACGCCGACGCCTACGCCGGCGTTCTGTACTACCTGTTGTCCTATACGCTGATGACCAGCGGCGCGTTTGCCATGCTGGTGTACGCTTCATCCGGCGGGCGCGATGTCGAGAGCATTGACGATTTGCGCGGGCTGGCCTGGAAAAAGCCGGCGGTCGGCATCGGCATGGCCATCTTCATGTTCAGCATGGCGGGCATCCCGCTGACTGCGGGCTTTATGGGCAAGTACTTCATATTCGCCCACACAATCGCGGCTGGCGGGCGCTACACGGTGCTCGGTGTGATCGGCATCGTCATGAGCATCATCGGGGCGTACTATTATCTGCGCGTTGTCGCCTATACGTACTTCCGCGACCCGGACGACAAGCCGGTGGCCGGCAAGGAAGACTGGGGATTGAAGTTTGCACTCAGCCTGACGGTGTTTGGCACGGTGTTCCTGGGCATCTTCCCGCAGGGTTTCTACGACGCCGCGCAGCAAAGCGTACAGGAACTGCGCCACGAGAAGGTTGAGCCCGTCGTAGAAACCGAGAATCCAGACAAAACAGTCGCCATAGACTGAAAATTCAAACGACCATCTGCCGAAGAACAGGTAGCGCCGTATGAGGCGGATTCATGCCCCATTCACGGGCGCTTTCGGACGGCAGGCTTCGCGCTGCGTCGTTGCGCTCCATCGCGAATAGCGCAGGGGCTATGCGCTCGTCGCGCGCCTTGCATCGCTCGCTTGGCGTTCCGAAATCGCCTCGCTCTGGAGCATGAAACCGCCTCTGGGGCGCTTTCGGGCGTGGCATGATTGAGTAGAATCAATGCGCGGGAGGCGGCAAGGAGAGCGTAGTGGCCTTCTGGAACAAGATCTTCAAGAAGGAATCCGCAGTGGCTGAAGCGGACAAGGAAGAATCGTCGCCCAGCGACGCCATCAGTCCCGCGGACCCGGAGGCCGCGGCGCTTGCTGATGGTGTGGCTGCCAAGCCGGGCAAGAAGGGCATCTTCGGCAAGTTCGAAAGCAAGGTTCGCCGCAAGGTGGACAGCTACGTGGATTCGAAGGCCGACTCCTTGCTTGATGACGCCACGCGTCGCGCCGAGCAATTCCGCCAGGAGACACTCAACGAAGTGCAGGCCCACGCCATGGCGCTGCTGGATTTAACCGAGCAGCGCATCGACGAGAAACTGGTGGAAGTCGAGGACATGCTCGAAAAGCGCCTGCGCGCCGAGCTGAAGATGCGCCTGCGCGCGATGTTCTGGACACTGGTGTTCGTCCTGGTAATGGCGGGCGTCAGTTTCGCCTACGTCTACGTCAAACGCAGCGCCGGTCTGGACGACAAGACGAATACTGAACAAGCGAAATAGGACCCCGGCCATTCGCTGGGCAACGCACCGCGTTGCCGCGAATGGCCGGGGTCCTGGGTAAACGAACAGGCGGCCCGTTAGGGCCGCCTGTCTTTGCATGCGCCGGTTGGTCGGGGGGACGGGAACCGGCGCACGAACGCCAATTGAACGTCTGTTGTCCGTGCGCTATTCCCGGGGGACGCGCCTGCGCGCTGTAGCGCTTCGGCGCGCAGGCGGGCGAAGTAGACGGGAGGGCTGTCCACTTACGCCGCGTTTCGCGGGAGCTTGACCAACTGGCTCGGCTCAACCCAGTAAGTCATGGCCGGCCCGTCGTGCTCGACAAGCTGTACATAGAGACTTTCCGGGCCCAGTTCCGGGCAGTGGTCCAGAACGACGCAGACGCTTCCGGTGTTCAGGTCGATGGCACGGTCACCCAGATGAACGCGCGATTCGTAGGCGTCAACGACACTGTCCTTCAGCATTGTTCGTGTGATCATTTTTGTCATGGCAATACATCTCCTCCGTGCTTACGCACGTGCATCTTTTGGCGCCATTGCGCCTGGTGTTGTCGGGGTCGATCGCCGGGTGCGGTGCTTCGACGATCGGGGGTGAGTGTTGCGCCCCTTGCTGCTGTCAGTTCGTTAAACGTCCGATCATGTCCAAAGTTTCGGCAAAATCCTGAGTCTCGTCATCAATACTTTGTTTACGTCGCGTCAATCATTGTCTTCCTGTTGTCTCTCTGCTTCGTAATTCCTGACGCCTGATTTCACTTCATCCATTTTCGCCCGTGCGTGTCGCGCTGTCTGCTACACTCCGCCGCCGCATTTCTACTCCTGGTACGGGCCATGAAACTCACGCGTTACCGCGAATTCGACTCCTTCAGCCCGCAACAAGGCGTGCGCCTGCTCGCCTATCAAAGCGAGCGCTTCAAAACCATTCGCGCGCGCGTCCACCTTCTTGAGCCCATTCAACCCCAGGTCGTCACAGAAAATTCCCTGCTGTCGCGGGTCATGGGCGTAGGCACCGAAAACCACCCCACGCGCCGGGACATCGCCCGCGCCTGCGAAGAACTATATGGCGCGGCCATGTTTGTCGGGGTTACACGCTACGCCGACGTGCAGTCAGTCGTGGCCAGCGTCGACTTTCCGGCCGACCGATTCCTGCCCAAAGGTTCCAAAGAGCTTGAGCACGCGCTGTCGCTATTGACGGAACTACTGACGCGCCCCGCGCTCAATGATGATGCAAGCGCATTGCGTGCCGATTCGTTCGAGCGCGAGAAGTACCAGCTCGAGAATGACCTGCGCGCGCTGCGGGACGACAAGCCGTCATGGGCCGCATTGCAGGCCACCAAAAGGATTTACGCCGGCACGCCCGCCGCGATTTACGAACACGGCGATCCGGCTGAGCTCAACAAAATCACCGCCGAAAGTCTGTTGACCCGTCAACGGTCACTTATCCGTAACGCGCGAGTGATGGCTTTCGTGACCGGGCCTGTGCAACCCTTACACGCTCTCAGTGTGCTTGCCGACAAATTGACACTCCCCCGCAATCGCAGGGTGTCACTCCCGCCCCCCGTAAAACTGCGCAATCACCGCGAGGTACACCGGTGCGCGGACAAGGGGCAGGGCGGGCAGACCCACCTGGTTTTCACCTGGTCAGGCGGCGACGTGTACGGCTCACCCGGCTACGCGCCAATGCTGTACGCAGACGCACTGCTTGGTGGCTACGGCATGAACCGGCTTTTCAAGGTCGTGCGCGAAGAACACGGACTGGCATACAGCATCGGCAGCAGTTACCACCGCGCACGCGGCAGCATCGTCGCGCAGGCCTCAGTATCCCCGAAGAAAACAACCCAGGCGCTCAACCTGATCCGCCGGGAGTTCGCAAACCTGCAAACCAAGGGCTTCACCGAAGCCGAGTTCGACGCGGTGCGCGAGAGCCTGATTGAAGACCGCAAGGCCTCATGGGATTCGCAAAGCACCAGAATCGGCGACGCGGTGTTCCAGAACGTGCTGGGGTTCCGGCAGACGCTGGAGAAGCAGCTTCGCGACATTCGCAAGACCACTCCCGGGCAGGTGCAGGCAATGCTGAAGCGCCTGAAGCCTCACACCGAGTACCTTCTGGGCTGACGCACTAAACCTCGAACCTGATTTTGTCGCGCCCCCGGCTATAGTCGAAAACATGAACGCGCGAGGCCGACTGTTTGAATCAGACAAGCGTGACCCGGTCGTTCGCGGACGATTTGTGGAAGTCGCGTTGCCGACCCCGGTTGACCGCGTATTCGATTACATCGTGCCGGAGCCGCTGGCCGAGCGGGCAAGAGTGGGACACCGCGTTACCGTGCCATTCGGCAAGCGGAGCCTGCAAGGCTTCGTGGTCGCGGAGAAAGCCGAATCCGCACTGCCGCGTCGCCAGGTCAAGGAGATTCTGGAAGCCCCCGACGAAGAGCCGCTGGTCGGCGCCGGGATGCACGAGTTGACCCACTGGATGGCCGAGTACTACGCGTGCTCCTGGGGTGAAGCATTGCAGGCGGTGCTGCCGGCGGTCGTGCGCACCGGGAGGAAGCGGCGGATGCTGACCGTGCTGCGCCTGGCGAGGTCGCCGGCGGAAACCCTTGCCCGCGCCGCGGAACTTGAAGAGAAAGCGCACGCCGGCAAGGGCAGTGGCGAGCGCAACCTGAACTATGCACGCATCCTGCGGGCGATGGGAACCTACCTTGAGGATGTGTTCACGCCGATGCAACTGGGCGAGAAGCTGGGTGTGTCCGAGTCGCCTATACGCACGCTGGCGAAACAGGGCTGGCTGCGCTTTGAGAAGATCGAGCCGGAGCACGTGTCGGGCGGCGGCATCGGCGCCTCGCCGGAGGAAACTCCCGATACGCTGACCTACGACCAGCAGAGAGCCGTGGAAGCCATCGGGCACTCCGTGGACCGCGACGAGTTCAAGACCTACCTGCTGTTCGGGGTAACCGGCAGCGGCAAGACCGAGGTCTACATTCGCGCCATCGAGCGCGCGGTCGCCCACGGCAAGTCGGCCATTGTTCTGGTGCCCGAGATCAGCCTGACGCCCCAGACCGTAAGGCGCTTTGCAGCGCGCTTCGAAGACGTCAGCGTGCTTCACAGCGGCATGACAGACACCGAGCGCCGTGATGCCTGGAGGGCGATTTCCAGCGGTAAGTCGCGCGTCGTCATCGGCCCGCGCAGCGCGTTGTTCGCCCCGGTCAAGGACCTGGGGCTGATCGTCGTCGACGAAGAGCACGAGGGGACATACAAACAGGACAACACGCCGCGCTATCACGCGCGCGACACGGCGATCATGCGCTGCAGCCTGGAACACGCCGTGACGCTGCTGGGATCCGCCACACCGTCGCTCGAGTCCTGGCACAACGCGCAGACCGGCAAGTACACGCTGCTGGAACTCAAGACCCGCGTTCGCGGCAAGCAGCCCGCAGATGCGGGACTCAGGACGCCGGACGCCGGACTCGCAAGCGTCGAGATTGTCGACATGGCCCAGGAGTGCCGCGAGCAGCATCAGATGACGTTCTTTTCGCGGCGCCTGCGCGGCGCGTGCTCAGCGGCGCTTGAGCGCGACGAGCAGGTAATCATTTTTCTCAACCGGCGCGGCTACCACACGCTGCTGAATTGCAAGAATTGCGGGCAGGCCATGATGTGCCCCCAGTGTGCCATTCCCATGAGTTTTCATCGCGGGCTGAAGAAGATGGCCTGCCACTATTGCCTCGAAACGGCCGAGATTCCGCGCCAGTGCCCGTACTGCATGGGCGGGCCCGTGAAGCTGCAAGGCATGGGAACGGAACGCCTGGAGGAGGAACTGCGCGTGATTTTCGCGGGGCGCAGCATCGCGCGCATGGACAGCGACGTAATGAAGACCCGCGAGGACTACGAAGTCACGCTGGACGCGTTCCGCGCGGGTGAAACACAGATACTGGTCGGCACGCAGATGATTGCCAAGGGGCTCGACTTTCCGAACGTCACGGTTGTCGGCGTGGTCAGCGCGGACGTCGGCATGGGGCTCGGGGACTTCCGCAGTTTCGAGCGCAGCTTTCAGCTGCTGACGCAGGTCGCCGGGCGCGCAGGGCGTGGAAGCAAGCCGGGAGTCGTAGTCGTCCAGACCTTTCAGCCTGATCACATCAGCATCGTCACCGGGGCGCGCCAGGATTACCGCGCGTTTGTCAGCTACGAGCAGACGCACCGGCGCGAGAGCAACTACCCGCCCTTTTCACGCGTGGTACTGGTCACCGTGGAGGGCAAGGACGCAGTCAAAACCGAAGAGGAGGCCCGAAAAATTTTCGCGACGGCGGACGACTTCGCCCGTCGGCACAAGGGCGCGATCTACCAGGTAGCGGGGCCGTTTGAGGCGCCGATAGCACGCCTGCGGGGGCGGCATCGCAAACAGGTCCAGATCAAGGCGAGAGGCTTTCGTGAAATCCGCGGAGTGGTGGAGGCAATTAAGCCGCTGGTGAAGGGCAACGAGCGTCTGCGTGTCACCATCGACGTTGATCCCGTCAACATGCTTTAGTGCGGCGGCGCTACGCGTTGACGTGGCCCTCAATGAAGGTGACCGCGTGTCCGCGCAGCAGTACGCGCTCACCCGCTGTCTCGCACTCCAGCTCGCCAAGGCGTGACGACAACTGCCGCGCGGTCAACACGGGCTTTTTCAGCACCTCCGCCCAATAGGGTGCCATCATGCAGTGCGCGCTGCCGGTTGCGTAGTCTTCCGGTACGCCCATGCGCGGCGCGAAAAACCGCGACACAAAGTCCACGTCGTTGCCGGGCGCCGTGATCATTACGGCGTGGGCGTGCATCAGTTCAATTTCACGTAGATCGGGCGTCAGTCGCTGGACGGTCTCTTCGTTGTGGACGACCGCCATCAGGTAATGCCCGTCGAACACGATGTTGGCCTCCGCTCCCAGGGCGGAAGTCAGCCCGACCGGTGAGCGTACTTCCTGGCGGTCCTTGCCCGGGAAGTCCATTTCATAAGCGTTTCCCAGGCGCCGAACGCTCAGCGGTCCACTGCGGGTGTCGAACTTGACCTCCGCGGCATCCAGCCCACGATGCTCGAACAGCACATGAGCAGTCGCCAGGGTCGCGTGCCCGCACAGGTCCACTTCCGTGGTCGGGGTGAACCAGCGCAGCAGCGGCTGGCCCGGCACCAGGAACGCCGTTTCCGGCAACAGGTGACACGCCGCGATCGCTTGCAGGCGCATGTCCGGCAGCCATTCTTCAATCAGGCAGACGCCGGCCGGGTTGCCGCCGGTAAGCTGCCGCGTGAACGCGTTCACTTGAAAGTAGGGGATCTTCATGGCGCGGACTGTAGCAGCCGGCGCCCGGGTGGTCAGCATTCGAGTTTTCCGGCACGCGACGCTCTTGCCGGGTTTCACCCGGCACGCCCAGGCGCTAAGTTGCGGGCGGTGCAACGGAGTTCATGATGTCACGATGCTTCTGGGCGGCGATTCTGCTGCTGTGCTTCCTTCCTTATCAACCCGACAATTTCGTAGCACAGGACGAGGCGCCCGAGCCTGACCCGTTCGTTTTGACGGAAGCACTGGCCTTGCCGGGCGTGGGCTACGCTGGTCGTAGTCCTGTTTACTCCAGCACGGTTGTCGCCAGCATGGTCGACGGCACTTTCAAGGTGCCCAAGCCCGGCGACAAAGTTGCCTGCGCAGACGGCACGCAGGTCGAATGGCGCAAAGTCAGCGCCGACGACAAAGGCTGGATCAGCGAAGACAACATGGCCTACGTGTTCTGGGCCGTCGAGTCGGACAAGGAGCAGGTAGTCATCCTCAAGGCCCGCGGACACTCCAGCGTTTACGTAAACGGTGAGTCCCGCGCCGGCGACCCCTACAACTACGGTTACGTCGAATTGCCGGTGCTGCTCAAGAAGGGAAGCAACGAGTTCCTGTTCAACACCGGCCGCGGGCGAGTGAAGGCCAACTTGCAGAAGTGGACGCACAAAACACCGTATATCAACGGTCGCGATGCTACGGTCCCTGATCTGGTTGTCGGGACTACGATTGGAACGCATCTGGGTTCAGTTGCTGCTGTGAATCCAATGCCCGAGCCAGTCTGGGCATCAACAAGTTTCAGACGGCCGAATGGCGCTTACGTCTCAGAGGGTACTTACGCAATTCCAGCGATGTCGGTTCGGAAGATTCCGTTCAGAATCGAAGTCGAGAAGGAACTCGAAGCTGGAGAGTACGACGTGACTGTTCATTTCAGTGTAAAGACTGCCCGGACGCCGGAGAATGAATCTCTTGGCGGAGTGTTTCAGATTCTGAAGTACAAAGTCGTTGAAGCACACGAGCCTCGCAAGGTGACATTCAAGAGCGCGATAGATGGCTCGATTCAATACTACGCAGTTCGCCCAGCGCATCCGTTTCACTACGTAGAGGACAAGCCCGGCATTGTGCTGTCACTTCACGGCGCGTCTGTCGAAGCGCGCGGGCAGGCTGGGGCTTACAGCTCGAAGTCTTGGTGCCACATTGTTTGTCCGACGAACCGGCGCCCGTTTGGGTTTGACTGGGAGGACTGGGGGCGTCTGGATGCGTTGGAGGTGCTGGCCCATGCGCAGGCGACACTGGAACACGATCCGACCAAGGTCTGGCTGACCGGGCACTCCATGGGTGGGCATGGCGCCTGGACTGTGGGCTCTCACTTTCCGGACAAGTTCGCAGCCATCGGCCCTAGCGCAGGCTGGGAAGATTTCTGGAGCTACGGCGGCGGCGCATCGCACCCCGAAGAGCTGCCGGTTTCGGAAATACTCACTCGTGCTGCCAACCCCTGCCGCACGCTGCTTCGCAAACACAATTACTCGCAACAGGGCGTCTACATCCTGCACGGCGATGCGGACGACAACGTGCCCGTCACCCAGGCGCGCAAGATGCGCGATGTACTGAGAGAGTTCCACACGGACGTCGGCTATTACGAAGAACCCGGGGCCGGTCATTGGTGGGATCGCGGGCATGACGGCGGGGCGGATTGCGTGGACTGGCGCCCCATGTTCGACATGTTCGCGCGCCGCCGCCTGCCGCGCATCAACGAGGTTCAGCACGTCGATTTTACGACTGTCTGCCCGGAACACTCGGCCGACTGTCATTGGGCGCGCATTGAGATGCAGGGCAAGCAGTTCGCGCCGAGTCGCGTCCAGATTGAACTGTTTCCCAACCGGGGAATTTTCCAGGGCGAGACTGACAATGTCGTGCGTCTGTCGTTGCAGGTAGCAGGGGTCATTTCAGAGCGCGACGAAGTGGTCATCCAACTCGACGGTACGGAAATCAAAACGTCATGGCCTGCTAGCGGCAGAGTTCACCTCGAAATGATTGACGGTGCCTGGAAAGTCATTGAAGCGTCCGATGCGTCCCTCAAGGGCCCGCATCGCTACGGCTGGTTCAAGAACGCGTTCAATCACGATTTCATGTACGTCTACGGCACTCAGGGCACGCCCGAGGAAACCGCGGCTTACATTTCCAAGTGCCGATACGACCAGGAGACCTGGTGGTATCGGGGCAACGGCGGATTCGACGTTGTTGCAGACAAGGACTTTGCTCCGGCGGACCACCCGAACCGCAACGTCATTCTCGTCGGCAACGCGGACACCAACAGCGCCTGGGACAAGCTGATCAAGGACTGCCCCCTGCGCGTCAGCAAGGGCAAGGCCTTGATCGGCGGACGCATCGTTGAGGGTGAGGATCTTGCCATGCTGTTTACTTATCCCCGAAACGGTAGTGACAATAACTGTGTTGGCGTCATCGGCGGCACGGGTGTTGAAGGAATACAACTCACAGATCGCCTGGGATATTTCGTATCCGGCGCCTCGTTTCCGGATGTCATCCTGTATTCGCCCGAGATGCTGAAAATTGGTACTGCCGGCGTCGTTGCGGCGGGATTTCTGGGCCCGGACTGGTCCGTCAACGGCGGCGAGTTCGTCTGGCGCAATGAAAATAATGATGAGCGGAAATAGGTTTTCTGGTTGGTTACGACGTTCTAAATATTAGAAGCATGCCGATTCGATTTTACGGACAAGGAGAAGGACGTGGCCAAGAAGCGATCACAGGAAAACACGAAGGCGAAGCAGGACTATGTTGCCGTGCTTTTGAAAGAAGACGGTTCCATTACAATGAATGAGGCAGGCAAGAAAGTGCGCCAGAAGTTCGGCACCCAGCTCGCCTATGACAAGCTGCGCGAGGCCTTCAGCAAGGCTGGCGGGAAGATCGACACACGCCGCGGCCCGAAGAAGGGCAGCAAGCGCAAGACTGGCAAGAAGGCCAGCTCAGCCCGCAAAACACCGCGCAAGTACGGCACACGGTCACCGGAGGCAACGCGCAAGAAGCAGGAGTTCGTGGCGGAACTCGTCAACGGCAGTCCGGACATCACCATGAATGAGGCCGGCAAACGCGTCCGCACCCGTTTCGGCACCCAGCTCGCGTTTGACAAGCTGAAAGAAGCGTTCAAGAAGGCCGGCGGAAAAGTCGGCAAGCCGGGTCGCCGCAAGGGTTCACGCAAGCACGTTGACCGCCGCATGGGACGCCGCGAAAGCGACCAGCGCGCCGCGCGCATCAACGCGACCCTCAAGGGAATGCCCCGGCACGTTGTAATCGTCCACGCTGGTGGCGCCGTGGATACATCAGAGTTCAGCACCCGCGACCAGGCCGTCACGTTTGCTCGTGCTCAGGTTCATTCGGGCGTATCTGTGTCCGACATCGCCTACTATACTCGCCAGCCGCTTGAAATTTCGGTCGGTATCTAGGTATCAGCAATGAACCGGGGTCCCGACGGGGACCCCGGTTTTGTATGCCCTTCGCGATCGAACTGTTCTTTGACCCGGGTTGCGAGACGCGCCTGCGTCGTCTCATCAAGGGTCTGCGCGACACTCAGCTTGGCGGCACCGTGCTGATCGAAGACGTGAAGGCGCGCTTCCATATCACTTTGGCCGTGTGTGACCACGTCAACGAGCCGGTGATGCGCAAGGTACTGGGCGAGATCGCCCAAGCTACCCACTCGCTGCCGGTGATCCTGTCATCCCTTGGGATGTTTCCCGCCGCGGAGACAGTCCTGTTTCTCGCACCGGTGGTGGACCCGGAATTGCTGGAAGTTCATCGCGCCCTGCACGCCCGGCTGAGTGAATTCACGGAATCTCCCTGGAAGTTGTACCGCCCCGGGCGCTGGGTCCCGCATTGCACGCTCGCGCTGAAACTCCCGCGCGAAGGGGTGCAGAAGGCGCTTGACCTGTTGATGGAAAACACGTTTCCGATCACAGGCGAGCTGATCGATATCGGCGTCTCGGAGTTCGAGGCCGGCGCCGTCAAGCGCTACGTGTGCGACTTCCCCTTGATCTAGACCGTGGCTGCCAGAAGTTCCGGTTCCTCGGCACCGCGCAGGTCGACGCTGACCTTGGTGCTGGTGCCCGGCTCCTGCATCGTGACGCCGTACAGCGTATCGCAGGCGGCCATGGTCTTCTTGTGGTGCGTTATGATCACGAATTGTGAGTACTTGGCGTACTCTTCGATCACGCTGCAGAAGCGGTCCACGTTGGCTTCATCCAGCGGCGCGTCCACTTCGTCGAGGATCGCGTAGGGCGCCGGGTTGGTCTCGTAGATCGCGAACATCATGGCCACGCTGATCATCGCGCGCTCACCGCCACTGCGCATGGCGATCGGCAGGGCTTCCTTGCCCGGCGGCTTGCAGATGATCTCGACACCGCTGTTCAGCGGCTCTTCGGGGTTGGTCAGCATGATGTCGGCGCTGCCGCCGCCGAACAGGCGACGGAAGAGGCGCTGGAAGTTCGTGCGCACGGCTTCAAACGTGGTGATGAACATGCGGCGCGTTTCGTTTTCGATGCGCGTGATGGCGTCGCTCAGGGTGCGCTTGGCCTTCAGCAGGTCGTGCTCCTGGCGCGAGTAGAAGTCGTTGCGGTCCTCGGCGTCCTTGAGTTCGTCCATGGCTTCCATATTGACGTTGCCCAGACGACGCAGTTGCTCTTCCAGTGAGTCGAGCTCAATGCGGGCTTCCGCTTCGTTAATCGCCTGCGTGCCCGGGTCATAATCACGTGCCAGGGTGTCGATGTCCGCGTTGTAGTTCTCGGCCAGGCGACGGCGGATGGCATCCATCTTCATGAACAGCGTGTTCTCGTCGATCCGTGCCTGCTGGACGCTTTCGCGCTCCTCGTACAGCTTTTCCTGCAGCGCGCCGACGTGGGCTCGCGCGCCTTCAACTTCCTTGCGCCGCTCGCCCAGCAGCCCGCCACCCTGCCCGCGACGCGACTCAAGCTCGCGCTTTTCGCGTTCCAGTTCAGCCTCTACTTCGACGCTGCTGCCGGCCTGGTGTTCCAACGCGCGGGTTTCCTTGGCGTGGGCCTCCACTTCGCCGGCGCTGCGGGCGATTTCTTCGGCGTAGCGACCCAGGGCGGAATCAATGCCCTTCAGCGATTCTTCCGCCTGGCTCAACTCCGTGCGGCGCGATGCTTCTGTGACACGCGCTTCTGTCAGGTTGTTGCGCGCGTCGTTGAGGGCCTCGCGGCGCTGGGATACTTCCTCGTTGAGGCGGGTCAGCTCGCGCTCGCACTTCGCGCGGGTTTCCTCGGCTTCGGCGACCCGTTCGGTCAGCTCGCCGTGGCGCGTCAGGTCGAGCTCGAGCTGGTCACTGAGCTGCGCAATTTCCGCGCCCAGCACCGTACGCTCTTCGCACAGGCGCTTGTGCTCGCGCGTCAATGAGTCCAGCGCGACGCGCTTGCCCGCCGCCTCCATGCTCGCGTCATAGATGCGCGCCCGAAGCTCGCTGCTTGCGGCGGTCAGGCGGTCCTGCTCGCGCAGCGCGTCGGCAAGTCTCGCGGCTGTTTCCTCGATTTCGTTGTCGAGTACGCCAAGGTCGTGCGCCAGGCGTTCGATCTCGGATTGTTGCGTGATCAGCCCGGTGTTGGCCTCGCCGCCGGCAAGCGCGAAGCAGCCCGGCAGACTGAACATTTCGCCCGTCGGGGTCACGATCCGGAACCCGATCGCGGGGCCTGGACCCCGCTCGGCCGCTTTGCTCATGATGCGCCGCGCGACCGTCCGGTCGGCCACCAGCAGCACGTCACCGATCAGGGCTTCCATCAGCGGGCGAAAACCTTCTTCAACGCGGACCTCATCGATCAGCGGCCCCATCACGCCTTTGCCGCCCGGAAACTGCGGGGCCTTGCCCGGCTTGAACTCGGATCGGGCGAGGATCGTCAGATTGCACGAGCCGCGCCCGGCCAGCCAGTCGAACAGATCGTGCGCCTGCTCCAGCTCATTCACCACGATCGAGCTGCCTACATCCTTCAGCACGCGCTCAAGGGCCGCGGCGAAACCAAGATCAATGCGCACGACGTCGGCGAAGACACCCTGGATGCCGAAGCTCTCCCGCCGCTTGTGGTCTTCCAGCAAGGCGCGCGCGTTGTCATCCAGCCCTTCGCGCATGGCGGCCATGCTTTCGAGCATCGCTTTGCGTTCCAGCTTCGCGCCGCGCTTGAGCTCAAGGGCGTGTTTGCGCTGGCGCAGCTCGCCGCCCTTGTCCGCGATCGGGCCAAGCAGCTTTTCCGTCTCGACCAGTTCCTCCCGGACGGCCTTGAGATGCGCCTCTTCTTCATCACGGGACTGGCGGGCCGCTTCGAGACGCGTACCGACATCGGCTGCTTCGCGGTCCACTTCCGTGGCGCGGGCGTTCAGGGAATCCAGGCGGCGACGGGCGCCACGGATTTCGGCGTCAAGGCTCATGCGCTCGTTCAGTCCGTGGTTGGCGGCGCCAATGGCGTCCAACAGCCCGGCACGCACATCCTTGAGTTGCGCTTCCATGGACTCAGCCTGCGCACGGGCCGCGCGCTCTTCGTCGGCCAGTCTGGCAACCTGGGCGCCCAGTTCTTTCAACTCGGTGCGTCCGGCTTCGGTCGTCGCGGCAATTCCCTCGCGGCGCGTCTTCAGCGTTGCAACCTGGGTGCGTACGCGCTCGGACAGTTCCTTGGCGCGCTCGATCGCCTGCCCCAGGCTTTCGATCCGCGCCAGGGCGCGCTCGCGGCGTGAGGCCTCGTTGTTGATTTCAAGGTCCAGCTTGTGGATGCGCTCACTGAGACGGCGTTCCTCGTGCTCGGCGTCGGCCAGCTTGGTTTCGGCGTCCTCAAGGTCCATTTTGGTTTTGGCGAGCTCAGCCTGAATGGCGCCTTCGCGTCGACCGGCCGCGCTGATCGTCGCCAGGAGCGTTTCACGATCTTTGTCCAGGGCGGCGAACTGGATCAGCCCCAGGTTCTGCTGGATCACGCGGGAGCGCTCCTTCAGTTCGGCGTACTTCAGCGCGCGCGTTGCCTGCGACTTGATTTTGCGAAGCTGGCCTTTGACTTCCGCCAGGATGTCCTTCAGGCGCTCGAGGTTCTGCTCGACGATCAGCAGCTTGCCCTGTGCGAGTTCCTGCTGCTTGCGCATCTGGCCGATGCCCGCGGCCTCCTCGAATACCTTGCGGCGCTCTTCCTGGTTGGCCTGGAGCAGGCGGTCCATCTTGCCTTGCTCCATGATGCTGTAGGCGCTCATGGCGGCGCCGGTGCCTTCGAACAGCCCGCGCACGTCGCGCATCTTGGCGTCGTCGTCGTTGATCGAGTAACTGCTGTCGCCGTTCTTGTCGAGGCGGCGTGTGACCTTCACGTATCTGCTGCTGAAGGGAAGGACTTTGTCACTGTTGTCGAAGGTGATGCTGACTTCGGCGTAGCGTGCGGGCTTGCGGGTTGCGCTGCCGCTGAAGATGACGTCGGTGCTGCTTTTGGCGCGCAGGGCCTTGCGGGACATTTCGCCCAGCACCCAGCGAGTGGCGTCCACGACATTGGATTTGCCGCAGCCGTTGGGCCCGACCACGCCGGTGATCTGCGCCGGGAATTCGAACACGGTGTGACGCCCGAAGGACTTAAAGCCGTCCATTTCAATCTTCACGATGCGCATAGGAGTACCGCTGATGTTTAGCGCCCGGGGCATACCCGGCATTAAAAGGAATCATCGGACAAACACACTGTCCGGCTTTGCCGAAACCGCCCAAATGAAGCCTTTTCCGAAGAAAAAGTAGGTGAATCGGGACGATTACGCGAATGTGGACGCCTGTGGGGGCTTTGTGGACGTGATATGGGTCGCGTTCTCGATTGTTCGGCGCCTCCAAGTAGACGTGCGCCGAACCTCCCGGACCCTATCTGCCAAGCCCTTCACCCCTGGCCAGCTTATCCAGGTCCACTTTCAGGTAGTTCAGACCAAGCTCGGCCGTGATGGCGAAGGTCTGCTCGGCCTCGTAGACGAAGGCAAGCACTTCACGGGGTTTCATGCCCTTGGTCCAAAGTACGCGCAGGATGTCGGTGAAGTCCGTTGTGTCGAGCTCGAGACTGCCTTCGTCGTCGAGGCGGCCTGACTCGGAGTAGGTGGTCCAGGACAGGCGCGCGCGCCCCTTGTGCCCGTCAGGCGTAACGCCGCGCCGCACGTCGTCGCCATCGGGCACACCGAACTTGCCGGAGCGCCCGGGCTCGGCGCGCTCCAGCACGCGGCAACTGACACGGAACGGCAGGATGTAGGGCTTGCTGCTGTTGCGGGTGAACGGATCGGTGTTCAGGGTTACCGTATCGAGCATGAAGCGGTGTTTCAGGGGGCCGTACACCGCGACGCGGTAGTTCTGTTCATCGAACACGACGATTACGTTGTTGCGTGGCTTCAGCTCGACCCGTACGCCTTTCAGTACTTCGTACACCTGGCGCAGGGTTTCGTCGCGCACGCCGATGGGGGTCACGATCAGCTTCTTGTCGCGGGCCTCAACCTTGACGGTCAGCCCCTTCTCGCCCATGCCCTTGACGATGCTGTCGATGGCGTCCGGCACCAACTCGGGCGACAGGGTGCGCACCTCGCGGACGAAGCCGCCCACTTCGACTTCGCGGGTCAGGGGTAGAATAATCCGGTCGGCCACCAGCTCATCGTCGCCCACGTCGGCCACGAGCTTCACGCCCTTGCGCAGCGTGAAAGTAATGCCGCCGGGGTTGTCGTGACGGATGAGATTTCTCGCGTCCTCGATCTGCTCGCGGGTAAGGCGATGTTCGCCGTCGGCGAGGGGCGGGTCGGGGATCAACTCGCCCTTTTCGTCAAAGTACTTGTCGGCGTTCAGGGGCAGGTAGCCGCGCTCCATGATGGCGACCGTGCGCCCCAGGCTGTTGCGAAGGGGCGTGGGGTACACGAACCCCGCGCGGATATCGTGCGCGTTGCCGAGCAGGCGGATACGCACCGGGATGTAGTCGCCGGTACGCGCGCCGGCGGGAATCCCGATTGACTCAACTTTTGCCAGGGCGAGGTGCCCTTCGTAGGCAGCCTCGCTGGAAATCTCGCCCTCGTTCCAGCCGTTTTTGTCCATCAGTTCAACGGCGCGCTCGGCCGTGGCGTCGAGCAACATGCCCGTGTCGCCCGTTTCCGCGAGTTGAAAGACGACAGTCTCAGCAGAAAACTCGCGCGAGATGAGTTCCGTGTGTGCGGGGTCGAAATAATTGACGAAACCGACCTTGAGGGCCTCGTAGCGACGGATGAATTTTTCCGCTTCCTGTGCGCTGTGGGTGAGTTTGGCGTGATCGCGCGAGACGACTTCGCCGCCGTCCGAATCCGGCTTGCCGGCGGGCGTGGTCGCGCACGCAGTCAGTGCAATCAGACAGGCAAGCAGGGCAAGGCTGGCGCGCACGGGCATGGACTTCACTTACGGGGTCGCGTTCGGGGCCCGCCCAGTATAGCGCGAATCCGGGGCATTGCAGGGGCAAGGAAGCCGCTAGCTGAACATGGATTTCTGCCCGGGGGGCACCGCCCAGGCGGTGCTGCCGCAGACCGGGCAGTCCTCGCGGTGGGCCGGATAACGTGCACCGCAGTCGCGGCAAGTCCGGCTGCTGACCGTGATGGCGACCTGCGATGGCTGCGGCCCCCGTTCGGACACACAGCGGCGCACGAGCTCAAGCACGTCGGCGGGCGTGAGCGTTTCGTTGTCACCCGAGTCCACAACGGCGTCGCGCCCCAGCAGGCTATGCAGGGCGCTTTCGGGTTCAAGGCGTTCACCGATGGCGAGCCCGGCATCCAGAGACGCGCCGGGAGCGTGCCCCTGGTTGGCGAGTTGCAGGCGCAACGGGGACTCCGGGTCAAGGCGCGCCAAGCGGGCCGCGTCCTCACGGCTGAACCGCGCGCCCGCGGAAGCGTCAATGACAACGCCGAGGCGCCCGGTCAGCGACTCCCGGGACGTCCGTTCGCGGAACTTGAAGCCGAGATAACTCAGTACCTGCTGGGCGACGCGCTGGGCCGGCGGCTCGACCGCCGAGCGCACACCCGCCAGTTTCGCGGCGACAAGCCCGAGCCCCAGCGGAACCAGTTCCACGTCGCGTGAGGCGCCGACCAATGTGCGCAACATCCGTGCGCTGACGGGAACGGGCTCCGGCATATCGCGCATGGCGACACGTTCAAGGTACTTCGCGCGGGCGCTGAGACCCGCAACGGCCAGGTCGATGCTGCCGTCAAGCGACTCAAGGTAAGCGTTCACGTCATTCAGCCGCAAGCCAGGACGCAGCAGGTTCAGCCCGGCACGCGCAATCACGACTTCATGGGAAAGGGCGTTACCGACATCCCCGAACAGCCCCGTGTTTCGCTCCATGCCCGGCTCACGCAAACGAAACACCGGCACGCCGCAATAGCTGGCGGCGGAGGCCGCCCTCTCCAGCAGCGACTTGCGCGGCGGGTCGGCAAACGCACCCGGAACAATGGACAATTCCAGGCGCACGCGCCGGCGCAGGCTTCCGTCAGCGCCGGCCAGCGCGTCGATCAAATTGCGAACAACCAGATCCCGTGCGGAGCTGCCCGGCGGCCCGACTTCCACTACCAGCCCGTCAGGCGCCTGTGCGGCCAGCAGGCGCAGCCCGTCCTGCAGCTCTGCGCGCTGGATGTCGTCCGGGTCCTCGCGTGCCTGTCGGGCGAGCGCGCGGTCAAGACCTTTCAGCGTGATGGGCCCGCTGGTAAATCCGGCCGCCGCGCCGACGATCGTCGCCAGACGCGCAAGCGCCGCACCGATACCGGATGCGCTTTCGGCAAACATGCGCTGCAGCCCGAAACCCGCCCCCGCGGACAACAAGGCCGGAACGTCAAGACGAAGCAGCGCAACCGCGCCCGGCGCGTGCAGCGTGTCGAAGTGAAGGCTTCCGTCGAGGTGCGCCTCGCGGGACGCCGCGGGCAGGATGTTGTGCAGGGCGTACTGGCTGAGCACGCGCCGCGCCGCGCGCCCGGACAACTCGCCCTGGTCGCTGACGGGCGGGACATCGGTGTCGTCGCCGGGGAAAACCCATTGCTCAAGGTCAAAGCGCGGTATCGAAACGCTGCCGGGCTCGGTGATCAGCCCGCGAGACAGCAACTCGACGTCCACAAGCTCGCGGATCAGCCCCGTGGTGACGCGCGGCAAGTCGAGCTCAATGACCTTGCCTTCGATTTTCTCCGCGATGGCGCCGGCGATCGACGCGTCAAGTTTGTGCTCGCGCATCAGGGCGGCCGCGATGCGCGCGCGGTTCCAGCCGCCGAACCCCTGGTCCGGCTGTGCTACCTGCGGACCTTCGGCGGGCTCGACGCTGTCCTCGAGCTCTCGAATATCCTTGCGCTGGCGGCGACCCGCGATGAAAGCCTGGGCGATCCGCTGCAGGTCCGGCGATGACAGCAACGCCCGCTCGATCATGTCGTCCACGTCGTCGGCGCCGGGAGGCCGGTCGCGGTCGCCGTGCTGCATATCAAGGAAATAGACCACCATGTCCGCCAGCTTGTCGGCGACCCATTCGTCCTTGCTGCCAGCTTCGCGAACGGACGCGAGAATCGCCCGCACGATGCGGTTGCGGCGGAACGGCACGATCTCGCCGTTGCGGTTGATCACCTTGGTGACACGTCCCATGGGGGCAGATTTACCATGGGGTGCGACAAATCAACGGGTGGCAGTGGATTTTGGATTGGGGAGAACCCGGGCCCGGGCCTTTGGGCTTAGGGCCCGGGGAAGGTAGTTCCCCAAGCCCGTCATTCATTTATGCCAGAGTCGCTCGGAATCCAGAGTCTCCGCAATCCGCATCACGCGTGGTAACCTGAGCCGATGTTTCCGCTCAAGACAACCGAGAAGGTTGAAACCTGGCCTGTGGTCACGTGGCTGCTGATCGCGTTTAACGTGTACGTGTTCACGCAACAGTTGATTGTGGCGGATCCGGGCGAGTTCTTCATGACATGGGGGCTGGTGCCGGGCAATTATCCGCGCCTGTTCAGCACAGCGGCCGCGACGGATATCTCGTTCTGGACGCTGGTGCCGTTCATCACCTCGATGTTC
The DNA here is from genome assembly GCA_019912315.1 of Planctomycetota bacterium. GTDB lineage: Bacteria > Planctomycetota > UBA8742 > UBA2392 > UBA2392 > JACKID01. The sequence goes on along the minus strand of JAIOJA010000020.1, from coordinate 45,168 downwards.
CTGCATGGCGGACTGTGGCACCTGCTGGGCAACATGCTGTCCCTGTTCGTGTTCGGGCCGAACGTTGAGGACCGCTTCGGGCATGGCAAATTTCTGGTGGTGTACGTCGCGTGCGGGCTCGCGGCCGGGATTACGCAGATCGCCTTTTCCACACCGGACGGCGCGATGGTGCCGGTGGTGGGGGCGTCCGGCGCGATTGCCGGTGTGATGGGCGCGTTCTTTGTGATGTACCCGAAGGCGCGGGTGGTGAGCGTTATCCCGATCATCGTGATCCCGCTGATCGTGCGGGTGCCGGCGTTCTTCTACCTGCTGTTCTGGATCGGCATGAACGTGATCAACGCGCTCAAGGAAATGCAGATGAGCTTTACGGATACCGAAAGCGCGGGTGTCGCCTGGTGGGCCCACATCGGCGGCTTTGCGATCGGCATGATCTACGCGGCGATTCTGGGCAAACGAAAGTCGGCGGAAAATGAGGGCTGACGCTACGCCCTCGCGCGCTCTTTCGTGATGTCCTTGTGTACGCTCAGGCACAGCTCGGCGAGGCGGGCAGGGTGGTGGCGGACGACGTGGTCAGCCTTCACCAGGTCACCCGTCACGATACGCGGGTTGCCGGGAAGCGTGTTAAGCCCGGGCATGTCCGCTTCGACGGGCACGGCGTGCTCGGCCGCGTAGGCGGCCGCCAGTGGCTGCGGGATGTTGCCGGTGTTGACGACGACGAAATCTATCAGCGCCTCGCTGGTGTGATCGATCAATGTTTGCGCGTGCTGGCTTGCCGTGAAGTCCTGGGTCTCACCGGGCTGGGTCATGATATTGCAGATGTAGCCGACAACCGCGTCCGTCTTCAGCAGGGCGTCAAGAATTTCCGGTATCAGCAGGTTGGGCAGGACACTTGTGTAAACGCTGCCGGGCCCCAGCAGCACCAGATCGGCCTGCATGATAGCGTCCACGACGTCCGTGCCCGCGGGTGCGTCTTCGGGCTTCAGTGACAGACGTTTGACGGGCTTGGTGACCTTGCCGACGAGAGATTCGCCGGTCGTCTTGCTGCCGTCGGCGTGTTCGGCGACCAGGCTGATTTTGGTGGTGGTCGCCGGCAGGACGCGCCCGCGCACGTTGAGTACGCGGTTAGCCTCTTTGACCGCAAGCTCGAAGTCACCGGTCACCTGGGTCATGGCGGCGAGGAAGATGTTGCCGAAGGGGTGGCCTTTCAGGTCACCCTCCTCGAATCGATGCTGAAACAGTTTTTCCAGCACCGGCCCGCCGTCGGCCAGGGCCGCGAGGCAATTGCGGATGTCGCCCGGGGGCAACATGCCGAATTCCTTGCGGAAGCGCCCGCTGCTGCCGCCGTCGTCGGCGACGGTGACAATGGCCGTGAGCTTGTCGGTGTGTTCCTTGAGCCCGCGCAGCAACCCGGATGCCCCCGTGCCGCCGCCGATGGCTACAACGGTCGGTGAGCGCCGGAAGAGTCGCGGGAACAGGGCCATGGTTCAGGTTTCGGGTTGCGGGTGTCAGGTTTCAAGGCGTCTGGCAGACAATCCTGAAACCTGACACCGGACGGAAGCCCTATTCGTTCTTGGCTTCTTCGTAGGTCGTTTCGCGGGGCATACGGGTTGTGAGCTTCTTGACGTCGCGCCCCAGCTTCTTGCGCTTGTCGTTGCCCTTGTGCCCCTTGAGCTTTTCCTTGAGCTTGCGGACCTGGCGGTGGGCCTTGTCGATGCACAGGTCAACGGCGGCGTGCATGTCTTCAGGGTTGTGGACGATGGCGGTGAGGTGGCTGTGGGTGTCCGTGGAAATGTTGATTTCACAGACGTTATCGAGCCCGTCGCGGTCAAGCACAACCTGGATGTTGTTGATGCGATCGAAGTAGCGCTCGAGCTTCGCGAGTTTTTCGCGAGCGTAGTCCTTCATCTTGTCGGTGACCTTGACGTGCTTGGCAGTGATGGTGATACGCAAGGTTGACTCCTTAGTGTTGACTCGCGCGCACTCTAACAGTTTGTGCGCGCCCCGTGAATGATCGCGGACTACTTACTAATGTCCAGTGCAAACGCCACTGGGCGGGTGATGGTTTCGGTGCAGTGGAACAGGCATTCTCGCCCGTTTGCGGGGCTTCCCGGCCCCTTCCTGCCATCCGAGCAGATGGCGAGTCCTTCGAGGTGCACGGCTACATGCCCTGTTCAAGACGGTCGGCGTTGTAGTCGTCGAGGTCCTTGAGGGCGCGAATCTTGCGGGCCGTGCTGGCCACGTCGTACTCAACGCGGCGCCAGATGAACTTCTTGTCGTCCCAGATCACGTAGCAGGCACGGGTGTCACGGTCGCGCGGCTGGCCCACACTGCCAACGTTGATCACATACTTCTTGCCCTTCTCCGGCTTGAATTCGAACTCAAGGGACTTTTCGGTCATGTAGTTGAAGGACTCGTCGATAACGCATGGTATGTGCGTGTGCCCGACGATGCACAGCCCCTCAAACTGGTTGAATATGTCCTGCATCTTCCGGGCGGCCTCGGGTACTCCCTGCGTCGCACCGAGCGCGTCGTGCTTCAGAATGTACTCGGTCGTAGGCTCGCGGGGGCTGCCGTGTACCAGCAGGGCGCCGTCCTCACGGTGCATCAGCTTCAGCCCCTTCAGGAAGCTCATGCGTTTCTTGTTGCGGAAGCCGAACAGCCCGCCCTCAAGCGACTTCTTGGTCCAGCGGATCGCCGTCAATGCCCGGTAGTTGAATCCCACAGGCTCGAAGACCACCGCCTCGTCGTGGTTGCCCATCAGGTTGATGCGGAAGTCCATGGCGATGTCGATTACATCAATCGGCTCCGGGCCGTAGCCCACGAGATCTCCGAGACTGATGATGTCCGTGATGTTATGGGAGCGAATGTCCTTCTTCACGGCCTCCCAGGCGGCGACGTTGGCATGGATGTCCGAGACGATTGCCTTCACGCCCAACCTCAGGATGCGCCAATGTTTACGTTTACGGCCCGGCGAGCGTATCCGCCTGCGCAAGAGCGGTCAAGGCAGCCTGTTACAGCAAGCTCAGCCCATCCGTAGATTCGCAGCCATCAAAAGGTTCAGGCGGATACTCCACGCAAACCAGGGTCAGTGCATGAGGCGGAAGGTTGGCCCCGGCCTCGCGCCGGTCCCTGGCATCGATCAGCCCGGCGGCCCAGTCCACAGACTGCTTGCCGAGCCCGACGTCCACCAGGGTTCCCGCCAGCGCCCGCACCATGCCGCGCAGGAAGCCGTCGCCCTCGACGTTGATGTGCAGCAGGTCGCCGTCTCCATCAAGTGTGATGGCGTTCACCCGGCGAACCGTCCCCTTGGGGCGCGGCTTGCGCCAGGGCGGGGGCTCGGTGGCGCCCGAAGCGATCGCGGCCGGTCCCACGGTGTCGGCGGTGGTTTCGGGCAGATCTTCTTCGGGTATTGGGTCTCGATCCGGATTGGTCTGGAAGCTGGCAAAGTCGTGTTCGCCGGTGAGGATTGCCGCAGCCGCTTGCATTGCCTCCAGGTTCAGCTTGCGTGGCACAAGGTGCGCACGGTCGCCCAGCATGGGGCTGCGTGCGCGGTGGCGAAGCAGGGTGTAGCGGTAGAGTTTCATGCGGGCATCAAAGCGCGCATGAAAGCACGGGTCCACGTCGCGCACGCGCCGCACTGCCACGTCATGCGGCAGTCGGTGATTCAGGGCGGGCATCAACTCGGCGGGTGACAGGCGTGTGTCCACGTCAACATGCGCGGGCATGGCCAGCGCATGCACGCCCCGGTCCGTGCGCCCTGACGACTGCACGCTTACCACGTGCCGAACCAGGTCAGCAACGGCCGCTTCAACCGTGCCCTGAACCGACCGGTCAGGCCCCTGCCGTTGCCAGCCGTAGAAGCCCTTCCCGTGGAACTCCAGATCGAGGACAATCCTGCGCATCTAGAGAAACTGATCAATTCACCCGAAACCGTCAAGTGGCACACGAAGCCACGAAGCCACGAAGGAACAGCCATGCAATCCAACTGGAACGTCGAGCACGTTGAACGCATCGCGAAAGAGGTCGTGGACACGTGCATCAAGATCCACAAGAAGATTGGACCGGGGCTGCTGGAGTCCGTGTACGTCAAGGTTCTGGTCAGGGAACTTGTGAAACGAGGTTTCCGGGTTGAGATGGAGGTCCCAGTCAACGTCTTCTGGGAAGATGAGGACTTGGGAGTCGGATTTCGCGCAGACGTCATTGTTGACGGCATCGTGATTCTGGAAGTCAAGTCCACGGAAGCAGTCGCCAAAGTACACGCAAAGCAGGCACTGACTTATGCTCGTTTGAAGGAACTCCCACTGGCGTTCGTGCTGAACTTCGGGCAGGCCCTGATGAAGGATGGCATAGAGAGAGTGGCAAACGACTACTACGGGAATCCCGCGTAGTTTCACTTAGTGGCTTTGTGCCTTCGTGTGAGCCCAATGATCCATCGATTCGTCATCCTCGCCCACACCGTCAATGGTGAGACCCACTTCGACCTGATGCTGGAGGTTGCCGGGCAGGAGAAATTGCGCACGTATCAGCTCGCGCGCTGGCCGCTGGAGGTGGGGGAGTCCTGTGACTGCACTCAGCTCGATGATCATCGGCGCATGTATCTCGACTACGAAGGCCAAATCAGCGGCGGGCGCGGCATGGTGAAGCGTGTGATGAGCGGCGTGTGGACCGGAGACATCGTGCTGGTTCCCACGAACGGCCATGCCGTCGAACTGTCCATTTCCGGTGCGACCGTCACGCGCCCGGAATAGCGGACCTGCTATGAACCGTTGTGCCGGCGCGGAACACCGATACACTGAATTGGTCGCTCACTTACTGGGTTCTACCTGATGGCGATGTTGCCGTTTTCCCTTGCGCGAATCATCCTTTCGGACACGCACCCGACGCAGCGCATTATTCTGCGTGAAGTCGGCGGCGACCGGCATTTCACCATCGAAATTGGTGAGCCCGAGGCCGTCGCAATTTACCGCCGCGCCATGAAGCGCTACCACCCGCGTCCCCTTACGCACGACCTGCTGGACAACGTCATCGCGGGCATGGGCGGAACGGTGAAATCCGTGGAAATCACGGACCTGAAAGATCACACCTACTTCGCGAACCTCGTGATTGAGACGGCTGACGGTGAAGTGCGCGTTGACGCGCGCCCCAGCGACGCCATCTCGCTGCTGGTAGGCGGCAGCATCGACCTGTTCGTCGATGAGGACCGCGTCCTGAACCCCCTGTACGGCGAAGAGCTATAGCTGATCTTCGATTCAAACATCTGGCGCCGCCCGGAGGATTTATGACTCGCCTTGCACTCTTGATCGTCGCGGTTGTTGCCATCGCGTCCAGCCTTCACGCCGAGGAGTGGGTTGACTTCAACTCTCGCGTGGTCGGCATGGGCGGTGCCGGGGCAATTCTCGGGCGCGGCGCCTCCGGCATTCGCTACAACCCCGCCAACGCGGCTTCGCGGCCGTGGGAGCGCGGGGATGTCGAAATTCTGCCCCTCAGTTTCGAGTTCAGCATCTCGGCGGGCCTGTCCGCCGCGTTTCATGGCGACGACTTCAACACCATGTTCGAGATTGTGGATGCCGCCAACGAAGTGCAGGACCGCTTCCAGGATGGCGCGTTCGACACACCCACCACGGCGAGCCTGTCCGATTACCGCGACGTGTTCGGCATCTTCAACAAGCTGGATCTGCTGGACAGCCTGAGCGGCGACGGCATTTACGCCAACAGCTACGCGGGCGTGTCGGCCCGCGTCGGCAACCTGTTCTTCGACGGTGACGGGCTTGGCGTTACGTTCGGCGGCTTCGGCATTGGCGGCGCCGCCGTGCTGGTTGACCTGGACAGCCTGCGCAACTACCGCTTCACCGACGAATCCGGCGCCACCTGGGACACCTTCATCACCGCCGCCGCGACGCTGTCGGGGCAACCCACCGCCGCGCCCAGCAGCTCCGGCGGGCAGCAGTTCAGCGCCGACCTGCAGGCCGCCGGCTATCCGGTCAGCGAGGCAAACATCCTGGCCAAAACGGCCGAAGACGCGGGCATCAATTTCGGCGGCGTCGGCGCCAGCATCCTGTTTGACTTCCTGGTGAACACGCGCAACGGCACGGGCCAGAGCCTCGAAAGCGGCGCGGACCCGCTTGAGGGAAACCAGTCCGGTTTCGTAATTCGTGGCATGAGCTTCTATGAAGTCGGCGTCAGTTACGGCATGCCCCTGCCTATCCCGGTTGTCGGCGACTGGCTGAGCATCGGCGCGACCGTTCGGTTTATTCAAGCCTACACATTCAGTCACACGCTGTTCGTTGAGGACATGGACAGCAACGGCGTGGAGGACACACTTGCCAACCTCGGCGAGCAGGTCAGCGACGCATACACGCTCAAGGGCGACGCATCACGCTTCAACGTCGGTGTTGATCTCGGTATCACTTTCACGCCGCAATTGCCGATCATCGACACACTGGCCATCACGCTTGTCGGGCGCAATCTCAACGGCCCGGAATTCCGCTGGGATCCGGCCTACGGCAACGAGCCCAAGCTGATCCGCTTTGACCCGCAGTTCGCCATGGGCGCCAGCTACACCCTGTTTGACAGTATCGGCTTGCCCCTGACGTTCGCGGTGGAAGGCGAGTTGAACCGCATCAGCAGTGACGTTCTGCCGCGCTACCACACCCAGTTCATTCGCGGCGGCATAGGCTGGGAGCCCAGCTTTGGCGGGTTCGGCTTCGGGCTGCGCATCGGCGGATTCAAGAACATCGCCGACGCGGGCCAGGCCTTCACCCTGACGGCCGGCGCCGGGCTGAAGCTGTGGTTCTTCCATCTGGAAACGGGCTTGCAGGTCGGGCTGGATAACCAGAAGTTCGGCACGGACGGCGACAACCGCGTGATTCCGCACCGTTTCGCCATCGCGATCGAGTTGGGGATCGACATCGACTTTTAGAGCACTGTCGGGATTGGTCCGCACATGCTGTTACCGTGAGCCCGCCGAACGGGAGCGGACGGCGGGATTCGCGATAACGGCCCGCTATGCGAGATCATCGGTCAAGATCGAGCCAGCCCTGTACCGAGCGTCGAGTTACTTCAATTTCGATCTGCTGTTTCGCGCCGCGTTGCCCCTGGCGCCCGCCGCTGAGTTTTAATCCAGTAACCATGCGTGACTTGCGGTCAAACCTGAACTCGCCATCAAATGCCAGCACCGCCACAGCCCCCTGCCACTTACCCGTAATGTGCCATTCCATGCTGATGCGCGCCGCACTGGGGGAAATCTCGACGGCCTGGCAGGTCAGCTTGTTCTTCTCGATTTCGAACTGCATGGCCTCGATGAACGAATTCAGTCCGCCCAGACGCCCGCCCTCAAGCACCCAGAACTCGCCTTCGCGCACGGGGTCAAGCGGCAGCAGCCCGGTATCGAAGCCCTCGATCAGAAAGTTCGCGCCGCGAATGCCGGGATTGCCGGCAAGCACTTTCGCTTCAACTCCGTTGTTGCGCCGGGTCAGCTCGAGCGTGCAGCCGTCAAGTTCGCCCCGCGCCTCTTCGCCGCGCCCGTAGCCCTTCACCAGACGCGTGACACTGAGTTCCCAGGCGCGGCGCACACCAAGCAGACGCCCGGTATCGTCAACGCGCAGGACCTCCGTCAGCGTGACCTCTTCGGATTCCGTGAAGTAGCGCTCAGTCTCGGTCAGCTCTTCGACACGCAGCGCGCGCGTGGTGCGAAACTTGTCCCCCACGCTGTGCCCCGGCCGAAGGCTGACCGCCGGGCGCTCAACCGGCCCCGTGGTTTCATTGCTGTCGAGAGCGTTCTCGGGCGGCGGGTTTGTGCGTGGGTTGCCGCACGCGGCGCTGCAGATAACCAGCAACCCATATCCAATTGCCAGGAGGATTGGTCGCCGGAGACTGGTTCCGTGATTGTTGGCCATGGCTTACCGGGCGCTGATCTGTACGCCGTCAACCAGAACATATGGGAGGTAGCGATCACCGACCCACTCACGCTTCTTGCTGATGCCGATGACGCCCGACTTCAGTAGATCGAAGGCGTTGACGTTCAGGGCGCAGTTCTTTACACGCCCGACGCGCTGCCCGCCGTCCACCAGAAAGCCAAGCGATATGTTGCCGCTGACCTGGCCCGCCAGAAAGTTGCTGGTAAAGGTCCCTAGCATCTGGCTGATGTACAGCCCGCCTTCGGTCTTCTTCAGCATCTCCTCAAGGTCATCGTCGCCGTGGGCCATCACGATGTTGTGCAGCCCGGGGTTGGGCAGGCTGCTGACGCCGCGCTGGGCGTTGCCCGTGGGCTCATGCCCGCAGCGTTTGGCGGTGCTGAGTGTATGAACGAAGCCCTTCAGCACGCCCTTCTCAATGATGCCGCGCTTTTGCGTCGGGACGCCTTCGCCGTCATACAGCCCGCCGCTGGGGCCTTCCTGAATGAACGGGTCGTCCACGATGGTGATGCGTTTGTCGAAGAGCTGCTGACCCAGGGATTCGACAAACGGGCTTACCTTCTTCTCAATGGTGGAGCCGTTGATGCAGACGGCGATCGGCATGAGGATGTCGCTGAGGGCCGACGGCGCGAACAGCACCGGGTACTTGCCCTTTTTGAATGGCGCGTTTTTGCGGGCAAGCTGGAACTCGCGGGCGACTTCTTCGGCCTCGGCGAGGATCTTTTCCTCAGGGATGATTTCGTTGGCGATGCCGTAGCGGTAGTCCTGGACGAAGTTGCCTTCCTCGGCGAGGCGCAGGGACACGGAGAACGAGAAGCTGCTTTCCATTTCGCCGCAATCCTGGCCGTTACTGGTTACGACGCGGGACTGCCCGATGCCGCCGCTGACGCCGCAGTCCACAAGCGCTTCACTGTCGATGGCCTTGACGGTGTCCTTGATGTGGTTGCAGATGGCGACCATCTGGTCGGGGTTGAGATTTCCGCAGCGCTCGTCGTAGGGACGGGTGTGCGCGCTTTTGCTTTCGGAGGCAAACTCGTAGTCGTATTTCTTGCCGTAGGGCGCCATGCGGATTGCGGATTCGGCAACGGCATCGAGTTCTTCGGGGTTGCTGCTGTAGCTGAAGCCGATGTTGCCGCCTTTGACGGCGCGGATCGAAATGCCCGAGCTTTGCCCCTGCCGGATTTCGTTCAGGCGGTCGTTTTCGAATCCGACACGCAGGGAGCGCCCGTCGCTTTGCAGCATTTCGAAAGCTTCGGCCTGTGTCGCGAGTTTCGCTGTGAATGTGCCAACCATAGTTCGTGGTCCGTGGTTCGTGTTTCGTGGATCGCCTTACTCGGGCGATTCTCCAGATTCTCTGAGCTTCCTGTTCAGGGCTCGTTTCAGCCCGTTGATGACCTTTGCTGTTCGTTCCGCAAGTTGTTCTATCTCCCCCGTTCGTGTCCGATCCTGATAGCCCAGGCGCTCCGCGATCAGTAACTGCGTGTGTACTTCCATCAGGCTACCGTAACCTGGACCGAGAAAGCGCACGAAGTCCTTTGTCGTGTTGCGTCCCTGCCCTCTGCGATATTCGATGGCACTGAAACCACCGCTTGTAGAATCTGGCTGGTCAGCCCATACAGTTCTTCCCTGGGCCATTCTTTCGTCAGCTGGTACACGGCGGCAACCAGATCCATGGCGATGTTCCAGGCATCCAGATCACGAACACTCTTCTCCGGCATTCAGCGTTCTCATATCAAGCCCGAACCACGATCCACCGCCCACGAAAGCTACTTCCCGCCGATCACGACGTCCTTGATGCGGATGTGCGGACTGCCGTGGCTCACCGGCAACGGCATCTGCCCGCCCTTGCCGCAGCCCCCGGCGCCATCCTGGACGTAAAAGTCACCGCCGATGCCCGTGATGTTGCGCAGGGTGTCGAAGACGTTTCCGCTGAGGGTGACGTCGCGGACGCGCTCGGCCAGCTTGCCGTCGCGAATCATGAACGCCTGCCCCGCCGTGAACGTGAACAGCTCGCCATTGGTCTGGCCCCCGGCGGAATCGATCGCGTAGATGCCCAGCTTTACGTCCTTGATCAGGTCTTCCAGCTTGCCATGTGGCCCGTTGCCAATGCAGGTGTTGCGCATACGCGGAATGGGCGGGAAGCGATAGTTCAGCGCGCGGGCGTTGCCCGTTGGCTTTTCACCCATGCGCCCGGCCGTCTCGCGGCTGTGGAGTCGCCCGACCAGTTCGCCTTCGTTGATCAGCATGGTTTTCTGTGTGGGTACGCCCTCGTCGTCGTAGGGCAGGTAGCCACGCAGCCCGACGTCGAGGCCTGTGTCCCACACGTTCAGGTAGCTTTCGCCGAACTTGCGCCCGAGTTTCAGCACTTCCTGCATCCGCGGATCCTCGGCGACGTTGTCGCCCTCGCTGAGGTGTCCGAAGGCTTCGTGAATAAACACGCCGGCCAGGTGCGGGTCGCAGACAACCGTATAGCTGCCGCCTTCCACCACCTCGGACTGCGCCGCCTCAATGGCGTTTTTCGCGGCCTCGTCGAACTTGGCGTCCAGCCCGCGGAAACGGTCGAAGTCGTTGCGTCCCCCCTCGCTGGTACTGCCGGCCGCGGTGGTGTCATTGGCGCGGGCGATCGCGCTGCCGCCCATACCCATGTCCATGGCTTCGCGGTCGAGCCAGGTGCCTTCGCTGTTGGCGAAGTACAGCCGCGTGTACTTGTCGAAATAGCGCAAGCTGGTGCTGGTAACGCCGCTTTTGTCCAACATGCGCTGGTTGTACGCGCCGAACAGGTTGATCTTGTCCTCAAGCTTGACCTTGCGGGGGTCGCTCTTGAGGTCGAGCTTCACGATGTCTTCGACGGCGTCCACTGGCGCGAGTACGCTTTTCTCGACCGACGCGGCCGCGGCGGCGCGGGCGTTGCGGACAGCCTCGCCGACGCGCTGCTCAACGGTGCTTACATCGTTGAACGTCACGAAGCCCCAGCAGCCGTTCACGCAGGCCCGGACGTTGCCGCCGAACATGTGGGATTCCTGGACGTTATCGAGATCCTGGCCGCGGAACGCGATACTGGTCTGGCGGCTGTCCTCGACACGGATTTCGCAGTAGTCGGCTTCAGCCCGCTTGGCGAGCTCGGTAAGTTGTTCCTTCATGCGCCTTCTCTCTCCGCTGGTTGCAGTCGTTCACTGTAGTACGTCCGCGAACCCCTGACAGGACGAAAACATAAGCTTGTACCATAAATGGGGCAGGCGGGACGCAAGCGCCCCGCCCGGGATAACGAAAGGGAGCCGAGAATTATTCGGCGACGCACGATTCCTGTTTCTCAATTTTCTTGCCGGGCTCAAATGCAACGGGAACCGTCAGTTCCGCATAGCCGGGAACCTTTACCCGAACTTCTGCTACCCGGTCCGACAGGTAGCGGGCGATGACAGTCGCCTTCGCAGGGGGCTCAGGTGCGCCGAATGAGTCCAGCAGATTAGCCTCCATGGGCACTTCAGCGCCGCCCGCGTCGAAGTACCTGACTACGGCGTCATCCAGTATGGCCTGGGTGATTTCCGTGTTTGTGAATGTCAAATGCAGCTCGGCGGCTGCTGTCAGGTCGGTCTGCAACTGGGTCGTCTTTCCGTTCTCCACAGCCACGTTCAGCAGCTCGACAGGCACGTAGCCCGAGCCCTGAACGCGCAGCGTGTAAGTGCCGGCGGGCACGGTCGGAATCGTCTGCGCGGCGCCGTCGCGCAGCATGAACCAGCCCTGGTAGCCCTGCCCGAGATCAACCGGCGTGCCGTCGGGCAGCGTAAGCGTTACCATCCCGAAGCCGTTGCCGGAGACCGGGGTCCCGGTCAGGCTGCCGATCTGAAGCTTGATCGCGCCGCTGTTCTGTGCGATGGCAAGACTCAGCCCCGTCAGGTCGCCGCTGCTGACGCTGACGGTAGTCGAAACCGAGCCCACGCCTTCCAGCCCGGCCGTCAGCACGTAATTGCCGGGGGTGACGCTGCTGAACGAGAATTCGCCGCCCGCATTGGCACCCGTGCGTCCGCGCAGCCAGGTGGCGAATTCCGGGCGCTCGTTTTCGGCGTGCTGCAAAGTAACACTGACGGATGCCAGCTGCGCCGGAGTGCTGTCCGGCGTCGTGACGACGCCACGGACATTGTAGCCGATGAAGTCTTTGTCGAAGGGGAAGTCGCCCTCCTTGTTCAGGTTCAGGGTGACTTTGGCGGTGACGTCGGTGTCTGACGTGCGCATGTGCATAACGTATGTGCCGGTCTTCAGCCCGACAAACTCGTAGAAACCCCCTTCCACTATCTGCGCGTTCTTCATGATGTCAGAACGCTGGCCGGTGCCGATCAGCGTGATGTCCTGAAACGCCGCCTTGCCGTTCAGCGTCAGTCGCCCGTGCAGGTGTACGCCATCCTTGGGGCGTAGCTCAAGGCTGAAATCGACCGTCTGCCCTTCCACGATGGTCAGACGCCGGTTGTTGGTGTCGGTGCTCCAGGCCCCCTCGTCACGGGCGGTGACGACGTACCACGAGCCGGCCGGCATATCTGTAATCTCGGCGACTCCCATGGCATCCGTGAACGTCGCGTGATTGCCGCCCATGGCAAGCCCGGCGTTCTTGGCGAGGCTGACCTTGAGTTCGGGTACCGGCGCGCCGTTTTCGGTGATGGTGATGCGCGCCACACCCTTGCCGGCGAAACGAATGACGACGTCACTGACCTCGCTTTCGTTTTTCACAGCGACGTCGTCCTGGATCGCCGTATCGCTCTGCAAGTTCGAGGCCGCCAGCAGGTAGGTGCCTTCCGGGACGTTGCTAATCGTGAACCGGCCGTCAGCGTCGGTGCGGGTGTTCATATCCTGCCGCCCGAACAGCATGCCCCACATGGTGTCCGGCATGATCTTCCAATTGGCGTAAACCATGCTGGTGTGATTGGTGGCGGAGACGGTGATTTCGGGCATCGCTTCGCCAGCCGCGCTGAGCACGCGCCCGCGGATGGTGCCGCCGACCGTGAGTCTGATCTTGAGCCCGCTGACCGCCTGCTTGAGCGCGACTTTCTCAAGGTGCGAGGCGAAGCCGTCCTTGACCACGGACAGCATCCAGGCGCCTTCGCTGCCGCCCGCCAGGCTGAACCTGCCCTCGCTGTCCGTAGTGCCTGTGATCTCCGGGTCGCCCAGTCCGACCCATCCGAAGCCTTCGGATATTTCCTGAAGCCCCACCGTGGCGCCTTCTATCGGCTTGTTGCCACCATCCACAACGACACCGCTGACCTCAAGCCCCCTGCCCAGCACAAGGTCACCGAGGTCTGTTTGCGCGGCGGCTTCCATGGTGACGCCTTCTTTCTTGAACACGCCGTGCCCGCCGGCGACAGCCTTTACGGTGTAGGTCCCCGGCTCGACGCCGGTCATTTCGAAGCGCCCGTCTTCGCCGGTTGTGGCTTCGGCCGATGCCCAGGCGCCCCATTGCTGATTCTTGACCAGTTGCACGTTGGCGTCGGCGACCGGCGTGCCGCTTGCGTCCACTATGCGTCCGACGACGGACGCCGAGCGCAGCAGGGGAATTTCGCCCAAGTCTTTCTCGCCGCCGCCGGACAGATTGACCCGCCCCTTTTCCCAACCGCCGTACTCGGCGTAGCCGGTGGCGTTGACGGTCACGGTGTAGTTGCTGGCGGGAAGCCCATTGAGGCTGAAGTAGCCGTTGACATCACTGGTGAAACTGTAAGGGGCGCTCCCGCCGTCACGCCAGGCGTCGGCGTCCTGAATGCGCCCGGTGGCGTCTGCGATGCCTTCGCGCGTGACTGCGTCAATCACGCGCCCCGTAATGGCGGCCGGGATCGACAGTTTAAGGTTAATCTCGTGGTCGCTGTCCGGCGTCGGGCGTATGTGGTTCGAGCGCGCCGGGGCGTAGCCGGGCATGGTTGCGACCACGATGATCGGTACGCGGTCCCACTGGCGCCATTGCGCACGGTCGCCGTCCTCGTTGTCGGTTTCTGCACTCTTTGGGTGCCAGGTCTTGTAGGTGACGGTGATCGAGTACTCGCCAGCGCCATCTGTTGTGGCATCCGAGCTGTCGAGTTCCGGTTTCGGGCGGTTCTCGTCCGGCTTGGGCACGCCGTCGCTCTCGCCCCACCATCCCGGCATCCGGTCACTGTTTGTTTCGACTTTGACCTGGGCGCCGATGGCCGGCCGCCCGTCTGATTTCATGGTCACGCGCCCGTGGATGACGCATTTCGTGAGGTACTCTTCGTACTCCGTTTTCGTTTCGCCGGGGTTATTGTTGGTGGTCTCGCCCGTGCCCTCGGTGCCGCCCGGTTTCTCATTGCCGGTTTCGCCCGGGTTTTCGCCGAGTTTCTTGTTGGCAGGGTCGTTCACGTCGGTGCCGCCGTCTTCGCCCGAGCCCTGGTTGCCCCGACCATCAAGCGGGTTGCCATCGTCTATCGGGGCGGATTCGCCGTTGTCCAGGTCACCGACCTGGACGTTGCCGGAGCCCCGGTCCGCACCGAGCACGAACCAGACACCCGCACCGGCGCCGAGCAGCAGCACGAGTGCCAGTACGGCGATTACAAAGGGATTGTTCCTGCGCATGTCGTCTCCCGATTTTGTGGCAGTATAGCCGGTGTGTGGATGTGCGGTAATTAACAGTAGTACGGAATCGGGGCGTGGCCGTTCCAAAGCGATGTGGATTTTCTAACGCGTGTTTCGTGGATCGCACAACTCGAATCACAGACCGCGATCAACGGACCACGAGCCGATAGAAGTGCCGCTTGCCGACCTTGAGGATGCGCCCTTGCAGGTCATCGGCGCCGAACTCGGCCTTCTCGTCATCGACGCTGAATTCGTCTTGCGTGTCAGGCTGGATCAGCTTGACGCCGCCCTGCTTGAGCAATCTGCGTGCGTCGCCGCCGCTGACTTTGTGGATGTCACGAATCAGGGCGAAGGCTGCTATGACGCCATCTCTCAGCTCAACAGGCGCTTCCGGCATGTCGTCTGGCAGGTTGCCGCCGGCGAAGACGCTGGTGAAGGCGTGCTGGGCGGCTTGAGCGGCATCGGGGCCGTGCAGCTCATTGGTGATAATGTGTGCAAGCGCCAGCTTGGCGTCGCGCGGGTGGGTTTTGTCGGGGTCGCACAGCAGCTCCACGCGCTCGAGTGACTCGCGGGTCAGCAGTGTGTACCAGGGCTTCATGAGAGCGTCCGGGATGCTCATGACCTTGCCGAACATGTCGTTTGCCTCAAGCGTAACGCCGATGGCGTTGCCGAGGCTTTTGGACATCTTCTGCTCGCCGTCCAGACCCGGAATAATCGGTGTGGTCAGGCAGATCTGTGCGGGCTGATTTTCCTGCTGCTGCAAGCGGCGCCCCATCAGCAGGTTGAAAAGCTGGTCCGTGCCGCCGAGTTCCACGTCGGCCTTGACCATTACGCTGTCCCAGCCCTGCATCAGCGGATACAAAAACTCGTGCAGGCTGATCGGCTGCTCGGCCTGGAAGCGCTTGGTGAAATCATCGCGCTCGAGCATCTGGCTGACGGTTGTGCGAGCGGCCAGCTTCAGCACGTCGAGAAACTCCATGCCATGAAACCACTCGCCGTTGCGGACGACTTCGCACCTGTCCATGTCCACGACCTTCGCAGCCTGGTTGATGTAGGTCAGGGCGTTGCGCTCGACTTCTTCAAGACTGAGTTGCGGGCGGGTTTTGTTCTTGCCGCTGGGGTCGCCTACCATGGCGGTGTAGTCGCCGATGATAAGGACGGCCTGGTGCCCGTGATCCTGAAACGCGCGCAGTTTGCGCAGCACGACCGTGTGCCCAAGGTGGATGTCAGGGCTTGACGGGTCAATACCTAGCTTGACGCGCAGGGGCGTCTGCGAGTCTATCGATTTGCGCAACCGCTTGCGCAGCTCGTCTTCGGAAATGACATCCTCGACCCCGCGCAGGAGGTTGGTCAACTGTTGATCAACTGGAGCGAAGTGGCCCATGGAGAAAGGTTACAGGTTACAGGTTACAGGACGTTGGTCCCTGACACCTGAAACCTGACCCCTGATCTATTCGTCTTCCTCTTCGCCCACCTCGTCGAACAGAGGGTCGTAGTCCTCAAGATCCTCTTCACTGTCGAACAGGCGTCCTGCGGCGCCCGGCTTGGGCGCCTTGCCGTCGCGGCGGTAAGGCTCGACGGCCGCCTGGCGCATCACTTCGTACTCATCCACATCGGTGGGCTCGGCGGCCATGCCCGTGGGGCGCGGCTTCTTGGGGTTCTTTACCGGCGTCTCGGCCGCGATGGCGACTTTCGCCTTCTTCTGCGACTTGACGACGGACTTCTTTGCGGACTTCGGAGTCGCCTTGCGACCCGCGGATTTGCTTTTGCTCATGGAGTTGCTTTTCCCGGTTGTTTTGCGAGATGCTGTCTGCTTCCCGGTCGGCTTGACGCTCTTTGACGCCTTGGCTTTCCCGGGCTTCGTGGTGGTTTTTGACGCCTTGGTCCGCATGGCGGGCGCGCGCTTTACCGACTTTTTTGCGGCTTTCTTTGCGGTCTGTTTACCCGTTTTTTTCGCGACCTTCTTTGCGGCACTTTTTGCAGGTTTTTTGGCGAACGACTTGCCGGGCTTGCCGGAAGCCTTATTCACTGTCTTCTTCACACTCTTCTTCGCGGCCTTCTTCACGGCTTTACCCGCCGCCTTTTTGACGGGTCGGGCCCCCGCGCGCCGGGCGGGTTTAGACGACTTTTTGCCCTTCGCGGGCGTCATTCTGCGTGCTTTTGCCTTCGTCTTTGCGGGCATGGGATTCCTCCGGGCGCTGCTGGGCACGTGCAATATGAATACAGCCCAATAAGAATCCTGAGGAATCTGTCAAGACAAAAGTCTCGAATGTGCGGGTGCGCAACCCCGTCACGGGGCTTTTCAACGCTTGCCAACATACCCTCGACACGCGTTGTGCCTGTCGCCTTGACCC
The DNA here is from genome assembly GCA_019912315.1 of Planctomycetota bacterium. Lineage (GTDB taxonomy): Bacteria > Planctomycetota > UBA8742 > UBA2392 > UBA2392 > JACKID01. The sequence goes on along the minus strand of JAIOJA010000020.1, from coordinate 28,337 downwards.
TTACCATCACCCCATGGCGCGTATCCAGCTGCTGCCACCCGAGTTAGCAAACAAGATCGCCGCGGGCGAGGTCGTGGAACGCCCGGCCTCGGTAGTCAAAGAGCTGGTCGAAAACGCCCTCGACGCCGGCGCGACCCGTGTGGACGTGCAGCTGGTGGACGCGGGCAAAACACTGATTCGCGTTACCGACGACGGGGAGGGAATCGCGCCGCAGGACCTTCCCCTCGCCTTTGAGCCCCACGCCACCAGCAAGCTGCACTCGGCCGAGGAGCTGTTTCATGTGCTGACGAACGGCTTCCGCGGCGAGGCCCTGGCCAGTATCCAGAGCGTCTCCCGCGTGCGGCTGACTTCGCGGCAGGCGGATTCCGTGGTCGCCTTCGAGCTTACAAGCAGCGGCGGTGAAGTCAGCGAAACCGGGCAGACCGCAGGCGCCCCCGGCACCAGCGTGGAAGTGCGCGACTTGTTCTTTAACGTGCCCGCGCGGCGCCGCTGGCTGAAGGGCGACAGCACAGAGTTCAGCCACATTGTCGAGCTGCTGCAGAGTATCGCCGCGGCGAATCCGCAAGTCGGGTTTTCCCTCACGCACGGCGAGCGCCGGGCTTTCGACGTCCCGGCGGGGCAGCAGCAGGGCGAGCGCGTGAACGCCCTGTACGGCGACCGCTTTCGCGAGGGGATGCTCGAAGTTCACGAGTACGAGAGCTATGGCGCCCTCGACGCCTACATCGCGCCACCCGCCATGCACCGCCCCAACAGCAAGGGCTTGCAGCTTTTCGTGAACCGGCGTCCGATCAAGGATCGATCGCTGGTGCAGGCCGTGATCCTGGCCTATCGCGAGTTTCTGCCCCCCGGGCGCTACCCGGTGGCTGTGCTGTTCATCCGCGTGGACCCGGAGAACGTTGACGTAAACGTGCATCCAGCCAAGACAGAAGTGCGCCTTCTGGAGCAGAACCGGATCTTCGCGCTGATCAAATCTGCGTTGTCGGAAAAGCTGATCAACGCCGGCTTGCTGCCCAGCATCAAGCTGAGCGCGCCCTCCATGCCGCAGGCCCGTCCCGATACAAGCTATGAGCCAACGTGGGATGTCGCGCGTCCGCGCATGTTCGACCGCGATTCGGAGGAGCGCGCCCGGGGCGCCGAGCATCGCTGGAGCGAGGCGCGACGCGTGCTGGATGACGCGCTGGGCCCGGCGGTGTCGCGGTATGAAGTGCGGAACGTGGAAACAGATGCCGGGGTGACCGGCGGCGGCGCGCGACCGGCGGCCGCGCCTGAAACTTCGCTGCTGGCGCGCGCGAGGGGGCTGTTCCAGGTTGGCGCGACGTACATTGTCGTGGAAGTCGAGGACGGCATGGTGGTGATCGACCAGCACGCTTACCACGAGCGCATTCTGTACTGGCTGCTCGAAAACCGCATATCCAGCCATCCCGTTGAGCGCCAGCGACTGCTGGTGCCTACTCCGTTGGAACTCTCCGTCGGCGCCGCCGAACTTGCCGGCGCGCATCTTGAGCCCTTGCGCGAGTTCGGCTTTGAGCTGGAGCGTCACGGAGAGGCCTGGGCCCTGAAATCCGTCCCCAAGTATTCGGTTAGCGGCAAGCACCAGGAAGTGACGCAGGAAATCCTCGAAGAGCTGGCCCAGGGCCGTAAGCCACAGACGCCGACTGAGATGCGCAAGAGCATGGTCGAAATGGTCGCCTGCAAGGCCGCCATCAAGGCGGGTGATGGGCTTGAGCCCCGCCAGATCAAAGACCTGTTGCGATTGGGCGAGACCGTTCCCCACACCTTCAGTTGCCCGCACGGGCGCCCGACGACGTACAAGCTGGGCTTTTACGACCTGGAGAAGATCTTTCACCGGCGCTGATCAGATGCCAAGCACGCCGCGCGCGGTTGCCGTAGTGCGCGCGAACACTTCCTCGCGCGACAGCCCCCAGATCTCGGCGAGCTTTTCCGCGGTGTGCCTGACGAAACCGGGCTCATTGCGCTTGCCGCGGTGCGGATCGGGAGTCAGGAACGGCGAGTCGGTTTCCACGACGACGTCTTCCGGCGTGAGAACTTTGGCGGCCTCGCGGATCACGTCGCACGACCTGTTCTTGAACGTCACCTGTCCGGCAAAGCTGACCTTGAAGCCGAGCTCGACCCAGCCCAGCGCTTCGTCGGGGCCGTCGCTGAAGCAGTGGGCAAAGCCTTTCCAGCCTTGCGGGTGAACGCCGCGGATCACGCGCTCGCACAGTTTGAACGCGTCGCGACTGTGAACGCAGACCGGCAGGTCCAGCTCACCGGCCAACTCAAGCTGCTGTGCAAAGGCGCGCTCCTGCACGTGCACCGGGTCCGGCGCCTTGACGGTGTCGATTCCCATTTCACCGAACAGGATCATTTCAGGCTCGGACAGCAGTTCGCGAAACTCGCCAAGGGTTGACGCGTCAAGCTTGCCTGCATCGTACGGGTGGGCCCCGACGCTGGCGTACACGCGGCCGGGATACTTGCGGGCGAGCGCCAATGCCTCGCGCCCGCCCTCGGGGAGCATCCCGACGCAGATGACTTTCTCGACGCCGTTGTCCAGGGCGCGCTGAAGCATGGACTCGCGGTCGAGTTCATAGTCCTTGAAGTTGATGTGGCAGTGGGTGTCGATCAGCATTGGGTTCTACGCTACAGCAAATGACCAATATCCAATTACCAATTGGGCATTCTCGCTACCCATTGATCATTGGAAACTGGGTATTGGTTATTCGCTGTTGTGTCGTGATCAGCCCTGTGCGTTTAGCAATTCCCGCGCGAGTTGCTGCCAATGCTCAAATTCGAAGTCGTAGCCCGCGGGCGCCTTGGCGTCGTCGTTGAGCAGCCACTTGTCGAGCCTGTCTTGAGCCTGTTGCGCGAACTCCGGCTTGTCCTTGTCCGTCGCCCACAGGAACTCGGCCTCGGCCAGATACAGATGATTTTCGGGCCAGTCCGGCCCCTTCTCCAGCGCCTTCTCCAGGTTCTTCTTTCCGTTGCGCAGGCTGCCGATACTGACGGGCGGGCCAGGCGCGCGTATTTGCAAAGTCCCGTACACGCGCCAGGGGCCGCCCCGTGCGATGTCGTAATCCTGCTCAATCAGCTTGTTCATGCTTTCTTCGATCTTGTCTACGGCATCAAGCCCGTAGCTGTTGTCGAGGTCGCCAAGAAACCCCGCCAGCACGGCGTGATAGAACAGAGCTTCCTGCCCTTCCGCGTTCTTCTTGAGTGCCGTGTTCGCGTAGGTCAACCCGTCGCGGGCCAGACGCTCACGCTCCACGTCGTCGGGCGAATACTCGGCCAGCCAAGCGGCGGTGCGGGCGGCTTTCCACAGGTGTTTGTAGCTGCGCGCTTCTTCCACATTGAGAGCTTTGGCGTACATGGACGCGCTGATGCGGACGCGCTCAAGAGTGCGCGGCGTCTCGTTGAAGGCGTTTTCGGCGTCCTCGGCCATGCCGGGCGCGTCAAATTCCGCCGTGCCGTTGCCGGTGTTGTTGAGCGTGGTATCGGGCACCTGTTTGCAGCCGGGTGGAAACACCAGCAGGCTTATGCAGGCAACCGCCCCAACAATTGCGGAGATGGCTATTCGCTGTCGTACCACGCTTGTACCTTTTTGATACGCGCTTCGTCCGGCGCCGGGAATCTGGGTGACTGCAACTGCTCGCCAAGTTTCTTGCCCTCGTCGGACTCATTCAGTGCGCCGAGTGCCTTCTTCAGCCCGTCGGCCTTTTTGCCGAGGCGGCCGTCCACCTCCACGACGAAGTCCTGCGGCAGCAAGTCGCTCTCAAGCCCCTTCTTGAAGCCATTCAGGTCGCTGTCCTTTTCAAAAAACTCAAGCGTAATGCGGTCAACCAGCACGAAATCCGGGGCGTCGTCCTCTTCGTCAATGATCTCGTAGCCCGCGTCCAGCAGATTATCGTACTGCACCCATTCGACCGGCTTGGCGCCCTCCGGCGCGCGCAGCACGGCCTTGTTCAGCCAGTCCAGGTCGGCGGTCATGCTGGTCGCGATTTTTTTCCCGCTGGGGTACTCCTTGGCTTCGGCGGGCCCGACCAGCGCGTACCGCTCGCCATTGTTGCCGCCGCGTGTGGCTTCGGCGATGGCGGTCAGTTTCAGGTCCTTGCCGTGCTTGAAATACAGCCCGGGGCTGATGATTGCTACCGCCACCGGCTTGTCGGCGTCCTTCAGCAGTTTGAGCACGTCGTCCGGCTTGTTGCGCACCCCGACGCGGTGAAAATCCGCGCCCGCGACCTGCTTGTCGAGGTAGTCCGCGAAGCTGTCGATGGTCTCGCCGGCTTGCTCGTCGGTCGCGTAACGCTCGCCCAGCTTGTAGACCGCCAGCCCGAGCTTTTCCGGCTTGTCCTGGGCCAGAACGACCGAAAAAAGCAGGCAGATCATGCTCGTGATCGCCAGTGCACGTCTCATGAGTTTCTCCGGCCCCAACTTTACAACGATCAGATTCGCGTTCCTCTTTCATTAAACCAGGCCAGTATTGCGGGAACCAAGAAATAGCTGCCCAGCACGCCCGCGAAACACCCCACGATCAGCACGAGCCCCAGCGAAACAATGCCCAGATGCCCGGCCGTAGCGAGCGAGCCAAAGCCCAGCAGTGTGGTCAGCCCGCACAGCAAGCAGGCCTTGCGGGTCTGTCGCAAGGTGCGTCGCGGGTCGCCATGGCGCTGGCTGTGCACCAGGTAGACGCCGGCGTCCACGGTGGTGCCGATCAGGATGGGCACGCCGAAGAAATTGGCGAAGTTGAAGCTCAGGTCTGTCAGTGTCATCACCCCAAGCAGTATTGCCAGAGCCGTGACAAGTGGAATCAGTGCGATCACCACAGCCAGAGGACGGCGCAGATCGATCAGCAGCAGAACGCAGATCGCGAGAAACGCGTACGCTACGCTTTTGCCGAAGCCCTCAACAATGAGGGTGCCGCTCTCCTGGATCTGGATGGTCACGCCCGTTGCGTCGGGGTCAATGGCCAGCACGGCGTCGTTGAATTCGCGCGCGTTTTCGCGCTCCCAGGCGTTCTTGGCGGGGTAGACGTACAGGGCGTACAGGGTTTCGCCGCGGGCGTTGGCGCCCACATAGCGCGAGCGCAGAATCGGCGGCAGGGTCGCGGCGGTTATCGTCGGCGGGTCGGAGTCGCGCTTGAGATCGCGCAGCAGCCGGACGAGGTCGCCGAAGAACTCCGGCTCGAGCTCCTGCAAACGCTGATCCACGTGGGACTCGCGCTGGTCGGCCAGATCGCGAAGGCGTTGCACCTGCTCAATGGCCGGGGCGAATGCCGCCTCATAACGCGGGGCGCGGGTTTGCAACTCAACCAGCGCGGCCTGCAACTTGCGCGCCGCGCTGCGCAGTTGTTTGCCCGAACTCGGAGGCGCGACATCGGCGAACGAGACAGGCAAGGCCTGATGTACGCGAGCCAGCGCGGCCTGTTTGGGCCCGGCGTCGGCGGGCAGGATGCTTTCGGTGGTTTTCACGATTCCGTCCAGCGCCTCGTAGCGGTCACGCAATTCGCGCAGTTCATCGAGGTCCGCGCTCGTGCTTACGGCGTAGCTGGCTCGCTGGTCGTGGTCGATCAGCAGCTTTTCCCAGTGGATGCCGGGGCTGTCCGGATCGTTCAGTTCAAGCAGGTTGTAGTCGAAGGGCACCCAGCCGCGGGTGACCTCAATGCCTGTCACGATCAGCATCGCAACAATGGCCAGCGCCACCAACCCGGCGCCAAGCTTGCTGACGATTCCGCGCGCGGGGCGGCGCTCCGTCATCTGCTCGCCTTCGCGCTCTGCCATTGTGTCGCGCAAGGCCGGATCACCGTCACCAACCCGCCGCTTGTCCACGATCACCAGCAGCGCCGGAAAGACAACCAGCATGGCGACCAGGCAGAAGACAATGCCGATGCCGCAGATCAGACCGAGCTCTGCCAGCCCCAGAAAGTCCGTCAACGCAGCCGTGCTGAGTGCCGCCGCTGTGGTGACGGCGCCAAGCACCGTGCCCATGCCGATTTCGCTGTACACTTCAACCAGGGTCTCGCGCACGCCCAGCCCGCGTTCAAGCCCGTGCCGGTAGTGGGCAAGCAGGTGGATGCCGAAATCAATGCCGAGCCCTACCAGCACCACGCCAAACACCATGGCAAAGATGTTCAAGTGCCCGATCAGCAACGTGGTGGCGCCGATTGTCCAGCACAGGGCCAGCACCAGCGACAGCACGGCCAGCGCGGGACGCACCAGGCTGCGGAAGGCCAGCACGAACATCAGCCCGACCGCGCCGATGGCGAACAGGGTCGCGACGGTCATGTCCTGCCCGGATGCCTCCATTTCATCGCTGTAAATCACCGGGCGTCCGGTCAGGGCAATGGCGAGGTCCGGGTGTTTCTCTCGCGCGCTTTCGACGGCTTCGCGCGCGTAGGCCAGCGGTTTCTCGATCTGGTTCAGAGCGCCCGGGTCCTTGCGCGGCAGCATCGCCACAAACAGCACGCGCCCTTCCCACAGGAAGAAATAGCCGTCCTTGTCCAGTGTCGGGTTGCTGCTGTCGAATCGGAACAGATCCGCGCCCGGTGGCGTGCCCGTCGCGGCGGACAGGTCCGCATGAATGGCTGCAAGCAGCCCGCTCATTTCCAGCCCGGCCTGCCGCAACTGCGCGTCGTCAGGGATGCTGTCCACGGCCCCTTCCTCAATCCCGCGTCTCATGCCCAGCAGCAGGGACGGATAGGAGGGCTCGGCGGCGAGTTGATCAATCATCGGCGCGCCCGCCTCGACCTGCGTGGCAACAACCTCCAGATCAGCGGCGGGCAGGTACATCATGCGCGTGCCGCCGAAACCCTCCGGGTCCACCCGGTCGATCACCTGCGGAAAGTACTCAGGTTTCTCACGCAGGGCGGCGACGACCTCCTGCGCGGCCTGCTTCATCTCATCGCGCGTCGCTTCACCGGGCACGGGCGGGTTGTAGTCCGGGTTGCCAACCGGCCCTTCACCGGGCGCGACCATCAGCAGCATCAACTCCTGGTCGCCGAAGTTTTCAAGGAACTCAAGAAAGCGCTGGTTGTATTCGGCGTCCGGGGCGACGAGCGCGTTGCGGTCCGTGATAAACTCAAGCTTCCACAGCGTGTAGCCCACACTGGCGCCGGCCAGCACCAGCGCCACTGCGGCGACCAGAATGGCGCGGTCACACACAAAGCGCGCCAGCGCCATCAGCATTCGTTGCCTGCGTCCATGTTTGGCCGAATCAGTCATTGGCGCAATCTAGCAACGTCCGCGAGTAGACGCACACCGGCGTGCGACTACACTTCCGTCATGAAGAAAGCCTTTGTCACAGGGGCCAGCGGGTTTATCGGCTCGGCCGTCGTGCGTGAGCTGCTCAGCGACGGCGTCGAAGTCCGCGTGCTGATGCGCAAGGGGGCTGATCATCGCACGATCGACGGGCTCGACGTCGAGGTGATCGAAGGCGACTTATTGGACGCATCCGCCCTGGCAAAGGGACTGGTGGGCGCAGACGCCTGCTTTCACGTGGCTGGCATGAATCAGCTTTGGCTGCGCGGGCGCGGCGACATCAAGCGTATATACGAAGCCAATGATCGCGGCGCGGGCATGGTCCTGCGCACGGCCGCGGAGGCCGGCTGTGAGGCGATTGTGCATACCTCGACTGTGGCGGTAATCGCCCGCCCCGAGGAAGACCGGCATTCACACGAGGCCGATTTCGCCGTTGAGCACGAACTGGCCGTTCACTATGCGCGCAGCAAATTCCTCGGAGAGGCGCGCGCGAAGAAGCTGGCTGATGAAGGCGCGCCGGTGGTGATCGTGAACCCCAGCGCGCCAATGGGGCCCTGGGACGTGAAGCCGACACCGACGGGTCGCGTGGTGCTGGACTTTCTGCGCCGAAAAATGCCCGGCTACATGGAAACGGGTCTAAACGTGATCGACGTGCAGGACTGCGCCCGCGGACATATTCTAGCCGCGCAAAGAGGCAAGCATGGCGAGCGCTACATACTCGGGCACGAGAACCTGGCCATACTCAAGATCTTCGAGTTGCTCAGTGAACTCAGCGGCATCCCCGCACCAAAATTCAAAGTACCCAAACTTGTTGGTCTGCTCACCGGCGTCATGAGCGAGCTGAAATCTCGCGCTACAGGCCGCCCGCCGGCCGTGCCCCTGGCGGGCGTCCGCATGGCCATGAAACCCATGTTCTACGACAACCAGAAGGCCGTGAGTGAACTCGGGCTGGCCACCCGCCCGGTCAAAGAAACCCTCCGCCGCGCCGCCGCCTGGTTTGTCGAGCACGACTATGTTGAAGCCCCGCCGAATGACCTTGGGAGTTGGAATGCGGAGTGATGGTCGGGCGCTGCGAGTTCTTGTGGCGGAGCGCACTCCCCTTCGATTGGTCTGATTTACGTCGAACGCGGGGAAGCATCGAGCGCTTGCTTTTGTTAGACGCTGATATCCAGTCTTGAACGGACCAGCCCAGTTCTCCTGCGGAAAGGCCTTAGCGTATGAACCTGCGAATGGTAATCGCTCTATTGGGCATGGCTCTGCTCATCGTGTTTGTAATCCAGAACATGGAAGCCGTGCCGCTACGGTTTCTAACCATCGAGGCTCACGTGTCTCTCGCGTTGCCGATACTCATCGCGTGGGTCATCGGCGCATTCACTGTTATGCCGTTGCTGAAGCTCGTAACCGGGCGTCGCAAAAAGAAGGATTAGGGCGCAGTCACCGAGTGGTTTTCCGTCATCGGCCTAGCGAAGTTCCCATAGAACCAATGCGGCCAGAAGGAGAAGAAGCAGCCCTCCAAAAATCAGCGCGTTTCGTGTCGCCTTTTTGGCGGCGACGGCTTCCCACCAGGTATTGGGACGAATTCCGCGAATCATGAACGTGACAATGGCGGCGAGGATCAGGCAGACAAGGTTGATGGTCACCAGCTCAGCGGCGGCGACGGCCTGCTTGAAATAGCCTCCGCCGATCAATAGCCCGGTTACAACCGTCGGCGGCAGCAGCGCCACCGCGACCATAACGCCGATCAGAGTAGCGCTTGCGCCTGACGTCAGTCCGATCGCGCCGGCCGCTCCGGCTGCCAGTGCCAGGGCAATATCGCCGAAACCAATTTGCGTGCGCGATGCGATTTCGCTGGTGTAGGGGTTCACGCCGAAGATCAACCCGAATGCAATCGACAGCCCGATCGCAAGCCCGAACCCCGCGAGTGCAGATTTCACACCAGTCGTGCCCAGCTTGCGGTCGCCCAGTGTGGTAGCAAGCGCCAGCGCAATGTTCGGACCCAGCAGGGGCGCGATTACCATGGCGCTCAGCACGATCACGCCGCTGTCTTTTTCCAGCCCGACGGCGGCTACAACTGTCGAGAGCGCAACCATCACGAGAAACACCGAATCCAGCTTCGCCATCTCGACGACATCCGTGTACAGCTCTTCCCGGTTGATACGCCCGGGCGGCTTCTTCTTCGGCTCATCGGGCTTTTTCTCTGGATCGGCCGGGCGCGGCAGGGTCGCCTCCGTCGGCAGCAGCACGACGCGGTAGTCTTTCAGCCAGTTGAAGCGTTTTTCGAACAGGTCGAGTACAGGCTCGGAGCCGCCGGTCGAGACCAGAATGCGGATCAGTTTTTTGTTGTCGTCCAGGTCCTCGGTCCACATGCCGTGGATTTCGAAGTCCGTTTCCTTGAATTCTTCACGCAGTTTCTCCGCGTGGTCGCGCGGCAGAAACAGCTCAATCATGCGAAGGGCCATGGTTACTCCGATCGTTCCGGCAGCGCGGGAATCATCACCGTGTCGCCGCTCAGCACGTCTTCCGTTTCGGCACTTCGCACAAGCAGCACACTGCCAAGCGGGTCGATCAGTTGGTGGACTCTCGCGGCCAATTCGTCCGCGTCGTTCTGCCCCGGCATTTGCATGCCGATGATCGTCATCCCCGCGTCGCCGCTCGTGCGGGCGATCGTGTCCGCGGCTGTCTCACCCTCGTGCCTGACAACCGCCTTGGCGGTCGCGCGCACGCGCACTTCTTCCAGCAGCTTGGCAAGGTTGCCGCGGGTTTCGTCCGCCTGCGCTTCGCCGTCACAGATCTGCAAAAGGCGCACTTTTGAGCCGGTCCATTCGGGGTGGCTGCGAATGATGTGGGCAAGCAGAAGCATCAACTCGCCGTTGCGTGACTTGCCGCCCCACCACACGTCGATGCGCGCCCGCTGCCCGTAACCCTTGTCGGCATCGTGCTTCAGCAGCAGGACGGATTTCCGCAACGACGAAAGCATTGGCATCAGTTGCAGTTGACGTGTCAATCCTTCGGATGTCTCGCTCAGACCCATCAGGACCGTATTCGGCTCAAGCCCGGCCATACCGTGGGACTGCGCCACGGTGATGGCGCCCTCGTAGAAGTCCGACGCAATCAGGCATTCAGCGAAAGCGTCTAGGCGTCTTTCCCTGATGAATTCCGCGATGCGGTCACGCCGCTCGTGCCTCACGCCCGAGAGGGCCAGCTTCTCAACGTTGCCGACCACGATTTCCGCAAAGGTGACCAGCCCGTTGCCGCGCTGCAGCCATTCGCCAACCTCGACCAGGTGTTCGCGATTGCGCGGCTGCCCCGTGAAGACGATTACATGCGGGCGCCAGTTTTTCGTCCGCTTGGGCTCGAACTCCAGTTTCAGCAGCGAGTGGCGCGCGATGCTGGCCCAGATGCCGCTGCGAAGGTCCCCAAACTCGGTCTTCAACGCACGACGCTCAAGCCCGAAGAACGCTGCCGCCATCACACCCAGTACCACCAGCGTCGCCGGGACATTGATCAGAAACATCACGCCAAAGCTGCCCGCAGCGCCAAGCAGCGACCAGAACCAGTGCAGACGGAAGGTCGGGCGGTAGCTGGGATTGCCGACAAGCTGCTCGAAGCCTGCGGCAAGGTTCATCACGCCATAGGTCGCGAGCACAAACATGGAAACGACCGTCGCCACGAAATTCAGGCTGCCGGCCCACACAAACACCAGGGCAATGATTACGGATACGATCACGCCCGCGCGAGGCTCGGTTTTGTGCCCCAACTGGCTGCCCAGCGCGCGCGGGAACACCCGGTCCATGGCCAAAGCCTGCATGGTGCGGGGCGCCGCAAGCACACTGCCGAGCGCGCTTGAAAGCGTTGCCGCCCATACGCCGATCAATACAAGCTTCAGCCCGGGGAAGAGTGCCACCTGCTGCATCACAAGGTTGTTCGTCAGCAGGTCTTCCCGGGTCGCGGTCAGGCCGATCCAGACCGTAGACGTCAGATAGATAATGGCCGTGAAGATGATCGAGTACATGGTCCCGCGAGGAATCGACTTGCCCGGATCTTTCAGGTCGCCCGACATGCTTGCACCGACGACGATGCCGGTGACGGCCGGGAAATACACCGCGAATACGACCCAGAACCCCTGTGGTGTGGCCAGTTCACGATAGAAGGGATTATCGTATTGCTTGTACAGGTCGTCCGGAACCGGGCCGAGCACGGGCTCAATGTTGGCGCCGAAGCCGCCAAGATAGAAACTGAGAATCGCGAGCATCAGGACCGCCAGCACGACGTACTGGATCTTGATGGCGAAATCGGCGCCGACCCACGCCAGAATGCCAAACAGTAGAACGATGCCCGTGGATATCCACTGTCGCCAGGGATAGATCTCGGGCGCAATCCATGCCAGGGCTTCGGTAAAGCCGATGACGTAAAACGAAACCGACACTGCAAGCGACAGGAATAGGGGAATGCCGATCGCGCCGCCGATCTCAAGCCCCAGCGTGCGCGCAAGGATGTAGTACACGCCGCCGGTACGTACCGTCATGCTTGTGGCGACGGACGACAGCGACAGCCCCGTCAGCAGCGAAATCAGGTTTGCCAGCGCCACAATGACCAGGGCGCCGACCATTCCCACCTGGCCAACAACCCAGCCGGTGCGCAGGAAGTAGATCAGCCCAAGAATGGTAAGCACATTCGGCACGAACACGCCGCCGAATGTGTTGAAGCGTGCTTTGGCAGATTGAGCCTCGATTGCTTCAGCCATGGGAATCCCGCGTGACTATGCTGGCGTTGCCGCCTTGCGCAACGGTAAACTTGGCTCCCCCGTACTGACAGCAGTGGAAGTGATTTGCCTTTTCGACTCGTGCACGCGATAGTATAACGTCATTATGCAATAGGGCCCGTCCATGAAGTTCTCGCCGCGCATTCAATGGGAAGGCCGACTGCCCGAGGGACCGTGTGTTCTGATCGGTGAACGCTTTTCGTTCGTTGACCACGAGCTTGTCGCCGCCTTCATTCCGAACTGCGTCACTCTCGTGCCCGGCAAGATATCAGCGGGCGCGAACGTGGTGGCAGGAGACATCAGCGACGCGAAAGTCAGTGCGCTGCTGATGCAAAAACTGGCGGAAGGCAAGCGTGTCTGCATCCTGATTGACGCGCACCTCGACAAACGCGGCGACAGTCCAGTTATCGAGGCCGCACTCAAACTCGGGGCGCCGGTTGTGCCGATCTACTTCGATGGTCCCTGGTCGAACCGTTACAAGGACGGCCCGTCGAAATATGAGCTGCCGCGCAGTGGCTACCCGGCTGTCAGCCTGAGCATCGGCAAGCCGACGGAGCCAGAGAACTTTCACAACGCGCTGCAAGAGCTTGAGTCCGAAGTGTGGCGTGAGCGCAAGCGCGACCTGCAGCCCCTGAGCTACGGCATCGTCAGCTACCTGCGCGCCGAGCCCCAGGCCATGGCCATGGCGGACGCGATTCGCGGGCTGATCACCCGCATTAAGGCTCTGACCGGCGCCGTCGCAATCGGGCGTGCCATGAAGCGCCACTGGAGCGATCAGCAGCGCGTGGGCCTGCTGCTGCCGCCCAGCGTCGTCGGCGCGCTTGCCAACATGGCGGCCATGCTGCAAGGGCGCACGGTTGTTAATCTGAACTACACCACGGGGCGCGAAGGCATGGAGATCGCGGCCCGCCAGGCCGAGCTGAAAACCGTGCTCGCGAGCAAGCAGTTCATCCGCAAGGGCAAGATCGAAGTGCCGGAAAACGTCGAGATCATCTACCTGGAAGATGTCGCCCGGACGATCAGCGGCTTTGCGAAACTGAAGGCGCTGCTGGCCGCGAAGTTTCTTCCGTACAAGCGACTGCTGAAGTTTGCCGGCGCGCGGCACGAAGCCGGTATGGACGACGACCACGCCATCATCTTCAGCAGCGGCAGCACCGGCGAGCCCAAGGGCATCCCGGTTACGCACTTCAACATCGTCAGCAACATCGAGCAGGCCGCGCGGGTACTGGACCTGGAGCCGAACGACCGCCTGCTGCACATGCTGCCCTTCTTCCATACGTTCGGAAACCTGCTGCTGTGGGCCGGGCTGTACTGGGGCAAGGGGCTGGTGTTTCTGCCGAACCCGCTTGACGTCGACGCCGTCGGCAAGATGACCCAGGAGTACAAGGCGACGATTCTCGTGGCGACGCCGACCTTCCTGCAGATGTACGCCCGCAAGTGCACGCCGGAGCAATTCAAGAGTCTGCGAATAATCGTCGCCGGCGCGGAGAAACTGCCGCAGCCATTCGCGGCCAAATGGCTCGAAAAATTCGGTGTTCCGATCAGTGAAGGCTACGGTTGCACGGAGTGCTCGCCGGTGATCGCCGTGAACGTGCCGGACTACAAGGGCCAGCGCGGCTCGCTCGGCGGTGCGGTCGGACGTCCCGTGCCTGGTGTGCAGGTGCGGATTGTCGATCCCGACACGCGCGAGCCCGTAACCCCCGGCGAGCCCGGGCTGCTGCTGGTGAAGGGCCCGAACGTGATGCGCGGCTATCTAAATCAACCTGAAAAGACGGCCGAAGTCCTGGACGACGGCTGGTACACCACCGGCGACATCGTGAAGCAGGACCCGGACGGTTTTTTGATTATCACGGACCGCCTGAGTCGCTTCAGCAAGATCGGCGGCGAAATGGTCCCGCACGGCAAAGTCGAAGAAGCCCTGCACACGGTGATCAACGCAACGGAGCAGGTGTTCGCGGTGACCAGCGTTAGAGATGACAAGAAGGGGGAGCGCCTGGCGGTGCTCTATTGCCAGTGCACCCAGGAGATCGACGTCGTGTGCAAGGAGCTGCAAAGTACCGGGCTTCCCAACATCTTCATACCCAAGCTGCGCGACTTTATCGCCGTTGAAGCGCTGCCGGTGTTGGGTACCGGCAAGATGGATCTAAGGGCCATGAAGCAGATCGCCCAGGACCGTTTGAGCAGCGCTTGAGCCGACCAAACTCGCGGCCGTCACCGACCTTCCGGCCGAGGCTCACGTTCGAGGCCCCGTGGCGGCTACTTCCAGCCGTGGCTTTCCCGCCCGAGAGACGCGACCACTTCCGCCATAATCGATACCGCGATCTCCGCCGGCGTTTGCGCCCCGATGGTCATACCGACCGGGCATTTTACGCGAGCCCACTGCTGCTCGGTCAACCCGCGCTGTCTGGCCACCTCGCCCATCTTCGCGTACTTGAGTCTACTGCCGATGGTGCCGAACTTTACGTCATCGCCGAGTGTCTTCACGCCGGGCACCAACGCGTCAAGATCGAACTCGGCGTCGTATCCCAGTCCGATCACGTGGCTGAAGCGCGGCAGCTCGGGGCGGCTCAGGTATTCGCCGCCGCGGGCCTGCACGACGTCGAGTGCGCCTTCGAAGTCGGCGGGCCTGGCGTACTCGGGGCGATCGTCGAGCACGACATAGGGGTACTCAAGCAGGACGCACAGTTTGGCGACGGCGCGTGACACGTGACCGCCGCCCAGTATCAGCAGACAGGGCTTGGGCATGAACACCTCAATGAACACTTCGTTCGTGCCGCCGCAAAGCGACTTTACCAGATTGCCGGGGTGGTTCGTCAGCTCATAGGCGACGCGTCGGGAGCGTCCCTCGCCCATGGCCTCCACGGCCTGCGAGATCATGGTCAACTCGGAGTTGCCGCCGCCGATCGTGCCGACGCGTTCGCCGTCGTCGGCCACCAGCATCTTGAAGCCGGTCTTGCCGGGGCTGGAGCCGCGCACCTGGACCAGGTGAAGCAGGGCGAACTTCCGGTTCGAACGGATGAGTTCAGCGGCGCGCTGGAAGACGTCATGGAGCATACGCGCAGGGTACACGAGGGCGGAGTGAGGAGGTAGGAGGCAGGAGGCGGTCCAACAAACCTGCCCCCTGGAATCTTAAACCTGACTCAGCCCTGCCACTGCTTCAGTGCGGCTTCGTATTCCTCGGGCGTGTCGATGTCAACCAGTACGCCGGGGTTGTCCGTGGCGACTTCGCGAACCTGGGTGTGATTGTCTTCGATCACCTTGCGCGCGGTCTGTCCCTGCTGCAACTCCATGAACGGCTGGCGGAAACCGATGTCCACCAGCATGGGGTGCCCGCGCTCCCCCTTGTACACGGGCATCAGGATGCGCATCAGACTGGCCCGTGTCGCGGCGTAGGTGTCGATCAACGCGCGCACGTCGCCCGGCTCAATGAGCGGGCAATCCACCGGCCAGACGAGGCAGCAGTCCGTACTGAAATCGAGGCTCTGCATTCCGAGTTGAATGCTGGATACCTGGCCTCGCTCGGGCTCGGTGTTCAGGAGCACGTTCACGCCTTCAAGGTTGGCGCCGGCGCGGATCGCATCGTCGTGCTTGCCCAGCACGACGAACAGCTTCGTGCATCCGCCCTGTTTCGCGACGTCCAGCACGTGTTCCAGCAGCGGGCGCCCGTGCCAGTCCAGCAACGCCTTCGGCTTGCCCATGCGGGCGGAATCACCCGCCGCCAGAATGATGGCGGCGCCTGTAATGGATGGATTGTTCATGCCCGCAGCATAGATCAATCCCCGCGCCGGTTGGAGCGCAATCAGGCCGCGGGGCCTACACCTTCAACGCCGGTACCTCGTTGCTGACGGGGCGCGATACCGGGCGCAAGCCGCCGACGCTCAAGGCCTGCTCGGCCGCGCGTCTGGAGGCCCCCTTGCCGCCCAGCATCTTGACCACTTCGAGCAGTTCACCGCGCATGTCCGGCGCGCCGGTTTCCATGCATTCCAGCGCGATCAGCGCCATTGTAAGGGGCTCGGCCTGGTGTTGCAGAAGCTCCGGCACGACCTGCTTGCCGGCCAGGATGTTCACCATGCAGGCGTACTCATAGCTGACCAGCATCTGCGCCAGCAGGGCGCTGGCCCATGCCATGCGATAGGTACACAGGAACGGCGAGCCGACGACGGCCGCTTCCACGGTCGCCGTGCCGCTGCAGATCATGCTGAAGTCCGCGAGCGCCATGACCTCGTGACTGCGACCGTGAATGGCGCGCAGGGGCAGGTCTTCGTGCGCGGATATGGCCTTCTTGTAGCGTTCCGGGTTGAACCAGGGGCTGCAGCCAACCAGGAAGATGACGTCCTTGCGCCGGTTCATGATCTCGCGGGCGGCGTCGAGCATACGGGGCATCAGGCGCGAGACCTCGGCGCGTCTTGAGCCCGGAAACAGACCAACAACTTTCTTCTTGGCCGGAATCTTGAAGCCGTGGCGCAGACCTTCGGCGCGCGTGGCGATTTCCTTGTGGTCGATCAGGTCAAGCAGCGGGTGCCCTACAAAGCGGGCCTCAATGCCGTGCTTGGCGTAGAAGTCCACTTCGAACGGGAAAATCACCAGCATGCGGTCTACGTACTTGCGGATCTGGTCAACGCGACCCTCACGCCAGGCCCATAACTGTGGGCTGACGTAGTAGACTATGGGCAAATCAAGCTGCTTCAGGCGCGGGGCGATGCGCAGGTTGAAGTCCGGGCTGTCAACCAGGATCACGACGTCGGGCTGTAACTCTTTGGCCCTGGCGACGATGTCGTCCATGGTATCGAGGAAAAAGCGCAGACTGCGGACGACTTCGACCAGACCAACGGCCGAGTGCTCAAGCATATTCTTGAACAGGGTAACGCCGGCGGATTCCATCTTGCCGCCGCCGAGCCCGTAGAGCTCAACGTCCGGACGCATGTCGCGCAACTGGCGGGCGAGCGCCGCGCCGTAATTGTCGCCGGACGATTCTGTCGCGACGATGAAGACTCTGGGTCTTCTGCCCATGGTGCTTCCTTATGTAGGGGCGACTCTTTCGATGCCGCCCAGGGCCCACTCGGTCCTTCCGCACCGACCGTCCGATAATCTAATCGGACGAATCCCAATGCCTTCCGTAGTAGACTTCTACGGGAACATCCACCTTCATGGCGATTCGCGCGCCGATGCTGTCCAGGCGCGCGTCTTCTATCATGCCGATACGGCCTAATGCCGGTCTGCGCGCCGTCGTGTAGACCTGTACCAGACGCAGCTTGCCGCCCTTGGCGCATATTTCATTGATGCGCTCTGCGAACGCGTCAATCTCGGCGTCGGCGGGGTCTTTGCCGTCAACGGTCGGGAACAGGGACTGCACGGTGATCTCAAGGCGACTGCCGGCGAGCGCGATGTTGTCAACCACCCGCTGCAGGCTGAGTTGGCGCCCGGCAATGAATTCGAAGTAGTCCTGGGTGCCGGCATCCAGCTTGGCCCAGACCTCGTAGGGCCCGACCTTCAGCTCTTCAAGGGCGCTGAGCACCGACAGCTTGTTCAGCAGCAGCCCATTGGTCAGGACGATGATTTTGACCTCGGGCAGCTTGTGCTTTTCGCGCAGGCGCGCGACTTCGCGGATGGCTTCGCCGAGGCGCGGGTAGGTGGTGGGCTCGCCGTCGCCGGCAAATGCGATGTCATTGAAGCGGCGCAGGTGTGGTGGTGTGTCAGCAAACTTCGGGTGATTCCATATCTCGCCACTGGCCGCGAGCCCCATCAAGGCGTCGATCTCGGCGATCATCACGTCGAAATCGACCTGCTTGTCCCGCGGGGCGACCGTGCGATCCACCTGGCAGTAGGGGCAATCGAAATTGCAGACCTTGTCAGGGTTGACGTTGAGACCCAGCGACAGCCCACGGCTCCGGCGGCTGACCACCGGGTAGGCGAAGCGCAGTCGTTCAAACTGGCGCGAATGTTCGCTCAGTAGTGCCGTCTTCATTTTGGCGGGGACAACACGCGGGCCATCTACATCGAAAGCCCGACGTGCCTTGCGCCCTGTGTAAGCCGCGCGGCCCGACCTCCAAATTAGTGCCCACTAAATTCAGGCACTGCGGCAGGCATTGTAGCAGCACTTGGCGGCAGTCAACCCGTATTTGATGGATTGTGAACTGGACAAACCAGCTGTGCGCGTTGTACATTTTGTACGGCATTATCGCGCTGGGCACTGTTTGATTCGCTGTTGGCGGGTGCAAGGTTCGGGAGAAAGTTTGCACCCGCTAACAGGGAGTCGCCCTACTGGGTGCGACTCCACCCCTGATCCCCGCTCAAGGCCTGTTCCGGGGGCCGGCCAAGAGAAGGAGATTCACCATGCGCGCAGTCGTACGCCTGTTCGGCCTGATTCTGTTCGCGTCATTCGTTGGACTCATCGCCAGTTGTGACGACGGGGGCTCCGACGGCGGTGGATCGTCGGGCGGCGGCGGCGGAGGCGGCGGAGGCGGCGCCCAGACCGGCAATACCCCCACAGCCGCCGAAGAAAGCCTCGCCCAACAGGTGCTGACGCTGGTCAATCAGGAACGCGCAGCCCAGAGTCTCGCGCCACTCACGATGCACGCGCCTTGCGCCCAGGTGGCTTATGACCACAGTTGGGACATGGACGCTCGTAACTTCTTTGCGCACAACAACCCCGACGGACACTCGCCGTTTCAGCGCATGGCAAACGCCGGGATCAGCTATTCGGCAGCGGCCGAGAACATTGCGATGGGCTACGGTACTCCGCAGGCTGTGATGGCCGGCTGGATGGCCAGCCAGGGGCACCACGACAACATCATGAACCCCGTGTTTACACAGATTGGCATCGGCGTGCGCCTTGGCAGCAACGGCGACTACTGGACACAGGTTTTCCGCACGCCGTGAATTCGGCATTGCGCAACAATGGCGCCCGCCGTATAGTTCTTGGTGCCTTTCGCGTAGAGGCTATGGGACGGTCAACACAGTACCCCTGCTATAACGCGTGAGGTCCCCCCGCAGGCGACCCCGCGCTTGAACCCCGCGACCTCAGGTCGCGTAAGTCCTTGGAGGAGGCAATGCGCAACTGCTTTCTAATCGTAGCTCTGGCGGCGGTTGGTACGGCGCTCGCGGCCCAGCCGACGCCCGGCTTGAGCATTCAAACAGTCGTACATGAACCTAAGGCGTCCGAAGTCGGGGCGCACATCGCCAACATCCAGGTGGCGAACCCATTCTATGACCCGCTGCAACCCACGGGCGAGCCCCAGTTCCTGACCGCGTACGGGAACGGCAAGGGCCCCGGCGATGAGCTTGACCGCGTCAGTGACGAGTTCTACGCCATCGGCGGCACCACAACGCACGATATGGCGGTGCTGACCAACAATACCGGCACCGACATCACCATCGACTGCACCGCATTCGGCGGCGCGCCAGACACCGGCGGCTTCCAGTTGCTGAGTTCGCGCCCGAAGAACGACCCGTCCAGCGCGCCGGAGCAATCCTCACCGGACGGTGCCGCAATCCACCTGATCTACCCGTTTGACGCGTTGTCGGTCACCGTGCCGAACGGCAGCGCCGTGGCCGTCTTCGTGATCGCATCCAAGTGGCGTCAGGCCCTTGATACCAGCCCGCGCGAGTACATCTGGACTTTCGAGTTCTTGGACACCGGCGCCACCAGTTACCAGGTCGAGGCCGACCTGCTGGTCCCGAAGGTTGGCGGCAGCAACCCGACGGGCTGCGCCAGTTCACCGGACGGCTTCCCGCACGGGTTGTGGGTCGTCGCCGGCGGAGCAATCGCCGCCATCTGCACCCGCCGCAAGCTGTTGAAGAAGGCGCGCGTCAGAAAGTAGCCGCGCATTGTGTGACCCACCACGTTCGAGAGCCTCACGGCTCTCGAACTGTTTTTTCACCAGACCAGCTTCGCACAGTCCATCACCGTGCCCTCGACGCAGGTCTTGGCATACCGGAACCCGCCTTCGCTGTCGTCCTTGACCCTGGCAACGCAGCCGTTGCAGACGCCGTAGCCGCACGCCATCACGCTCTCGAGGCTGGCGTAGCACGCTGTTCCGCCCGCCCCGCAGATGCGCGCAACCGCCTCCATCATCGCCCACGGCCCGCAGGTAAGCACCATGGCAGGCCTGCCCTTCAGGGCCTTGAGCTCTGCTTCCAGCAGCACGGTCACGCGTCCCTTTACACCCACGCTGCCGTCCTCACTGGCCATCAGGATACTGGCCCCCGTGTTCGCGAAGCGCTTCATGAACGCCAGGTCGCGCTGGCTGCGCCCGCCGGCCAGCAGCGCCATGTCCCGCCCGGTCCACTGCCGAACGGTGTGCAGGAACGGCGCCAGGCCAATGCCGCCGCCCACCATGATAATGCGCGTGTCCGGGTTTTCGGGCGCTTCAAACGGGTGCCCGAGGGGGCCGTTCAGGTGCAGATGGTCGCCGGGGTTCATGCCCGCAAGCATCCGTGTTCCCTGCCCGACCACGTGCCCCAGAATGCTGACGCCGACAGGCTTGCCGCGCGCGTCCTTGAGCAGATCAAAACTGGAAAAGGGACGCCGCAGCAGCGGAAACAGCTCGTTGCGCACCCTGATGTTCAAAAACTGCCCCGCCCCCATGACGCGCGCGAGTTCCGGCGCGTCCAGAAACAGCTCGAAGTAGCCGTGCCCGAAATCGCTGCGCCGGGTTACCTTCACGTCGTGCAGTAGCGTGCTTCTCTCGGTCATACGCGCACTATGCGAGGGCGCCGGCCCCCGCGCAATGCGCGAGCGGCATGATGACGCTTCGCCCGCGAAACCTACACTGTGCCGGTCAGACTCTTATGGGGCGGTGATGCGGCGGACAACACGGGCAATACCGGAAGCAAGGCCCCCAGGCAGGAGCGCCCCATGAAGGGCATCTTCGGGCTCGCATTCGACGGGCTCCTGCGCAAGAAGGGACGCAACCTGCTGACGATGTCCGGCGTGCTGATCGGCGTGTTCGCCCTCACCATGATCATCAGCCTTGGCGAAGGGCTTGCACACGCCGTCACGGACACCGTCTCCGGCAGCGATAATCTGAGACAGGTCGGGCTGACCGGCGGTTTCGGCATTGAACTCTCGAATGACCCGGCCGATGTCGTCATTGAAGGTGAAATGGATGAGCAGCGCCGCGAGCGACTGCGCCGGGCCGCCATAAACCGCCGCCAGATCCGGCAATGGAGCGGGCGGCGCATCAACGAAATCGACGACGCGACAATCGCCGAGCTGAGCAAGCTTGAACACGTCGAGAGCATCCAGCCCGTGATCGTCGAGCGCTACGAGGTCAAGGTCGGCGAGTTCGAGACGCCCGCAAGCCTGAGCTACGGCGTGGACGTCAGCCGCCAGCGCTACAGCGACCGCGTGATCGCCGGCAGCTACTTCAGCAGCGAGGATGCCAACGAAGTCATCCTGCACGAGTTTCTTCTATACAAGTGGGGGCTGATTACCCCCACTGACTACGAGCAGGTGATCGGCAAGATCATCACCCTCAAGACCATCATCAACGAAAACGAAGACGCGCTGGAAGCCGCGCCGGAGCAATTCAAACAGTTTACCGAAGGCATGACCGACGATGAGCGCAAGGCATTCCAGACCCTGCTGCCCAAACTGATGCAGGCCTTCGGGCAAATGAGCGCCGAGCGTAAGCCCGTCGAGCGCGAGTTCAAAGTCGTCGGCGTGCTGCGTGAGTCGGAGCCCGGCGACGTCTTTAACGTGATCGAGGACGGCAACGCCGTGCAGGCGGACCTTTTCGTGCCGCAGAATGCCGCGAAGTCGTTGTTCCTGGAAAGTGTGATCAACCGCGAGCTGGGCTATCCGCGCGCGCTGGTGCTGGTGGACGACCCGGCCAACGCCCCGGACGTCGAACAGGCCCTGCGCGACAAGGGTTTCACGGCCTTCAGCGTTGCGAGTGTGCTGGAGCAGGTCGAGACCATGCTGACGGTGATCACCGTGATTATCGGCTTCCTGACCGGGATCGCGCTCATTGTCAGCACTCTCGGCATCGTGAACACCATGATTACCAGCGTGCTTGAGCGCACCCGCGAGATCGGCATCTTCAAGGCTGTCGGCGCGACCAACCAGCAGGTGATGGCAGTGTTCCTGACCGAAAGCGCGATCATCGGACTGGTTGGCGGGCTGGTTGGGCTGGGAATCGCCTTTGTCGCGATGATCCCCGGCGACATTATCGCGACCGGCATCATCGTCGACCGCGCCGCCGTGCCATACACGGGCGACGTATTTGTGTTGCCGTTGTGGCTGGTGATCGCCGGCCCGTCACTCGGCGCCGTAACAGCCATCCTCGCCGCTATAGCCCCCGCACGTCGCGCGGCCAGAATCGACCCGGTCAAGGCCCTGCGCCACGACTAGACGCAGCGGCAGTCAGCCGGCGCCTCCTTCAATAGCCCCCGGTGGAGCGCCAGCGGAACCGGGGATATGCGGGCGATCATCAATCCGAGCCGGCTTGCCGGCGGCTCTTCATTCGAGGAAGAAGCGTTCGTCGAATTCGAGCCCGTGATTTTTCACCAGCTTGCGGATCTCGTCTTCATACGAGCTCTTCTTGTGATGCTCTTCCTGCCGGTCGACGTAGGCGCACACGTCCACGACTTTAAACTCGCTGACGCTGAAGGCGCCGCCGCCTTCGCACCACACAACCCAGGCGCCGCTCCACTCGTAGCCGGGTACCCAGTGCCAGCGCCCCTTATGGAGCATCCAGCGCCCGTAGTGCTCGCAGGCCCAGCCCCATTCGTAGTCGCTGACCCAGTACCAGCCGCACTCGTCGTTCCAGACCCAGTGTCCATGGCTGTAGGGGCGCCAGTCGTCGTCTACTTCGTCCGGGTACCAGCAGTCGCCGTAGCCTTCGACGTAGACCCAGCTGCCCCAGGGCTCCAGGGGTTCACGGAAGCTGATGATTTCGACGACGACGGGCTCGCGTTCAACGGGTTCGCGCTCAACAGGTTCACGCTCACGCGGAGGAGGGTCGTCCCGGTCGCGCTCAACATAAACAGTACGGCTGTAGCAGCCGCCCAAAACCAACAGCGCCAGCGCAACCAGGGTAAGAGTGGAGAACGGTTTCATGGATGACTCCCAAACGGCCCAACACAACAAGCCATTCTACGCACCCAAACCACAGCCAAATCCGCCAAATTTCCGGCGGTGACCACGAATGACCAGATTGCGCGAACCGGCCGCAACTACATGAGAAACGCCAATTGATCGAGAATCAAGAAGGCCTGTACTGCGGCCTTCTTGTCCAACCCTACCGCTCGAACCCAACCGTGCGCGACAGAGTGGCGAGACACTGGGATATCTCCTGCAGCGTCCTGAGCATTGAAGTTCTTGAAGTAGAAGGCACTCAGGTACTGTTTGAACATTGCTGGAAGAAACAAGTTCGAATCAGGGTGCCGGTCATTTGCTACGCGCTCGACCCGCTTAATCAGTTCCTTCTGGTTAAAGGTTACAGCCTCTGCGCCCATCTCGCTGATAATCGCCTCAATGCGTGGCATCAAGGCGGTGCAAGTAGCTAGGTAGTCGCCCGTCTCATAGTTCTTAAGCGCGCTTTCGATGAATGGTTTGTGTTCCTCTGAAATCCCGCGAGAAAACCAAAGGCCCGACCACCGGCGGATTCTGTCGGCGTCGCAGTAATCGGTAATCGACTTCACTGCGTTGTCCAATGAGAAACCCGCCTCATAAGCCTTCTGTAACGCCGAGAATCGTTTTGGGAGTAGACGGACAAAGGGAAACCAGCCGTCAAGGAACATCTGTTCCGCAACATGCTGCTTGAGTTGGAACAAGCCACGGTAAGCGGTTTTTGCGTAAAGTTGGCCCATCAGCCGACGGTAGTCGGTGCCGCGCCCACTCTGCCCCTCTATGTTGGGCGAGAAGTCAAAGTACAGAACGGGACGCCACTGAACCTTGATATGGGCCACAACGCACGCGTCATCGGGAATCGGCACATTCGGAAACTCGAGCAGTTCAACATCGGCAACATCTTGCTGGGTAACCACTTCGCCTTTGTTGATCGGCTTCTCGCCCTTGTATGCAATCTTCAACGCGACATCGGGGTTGAGGTAGACCTTTGCCTTCGATCCACGGAGGACAACTACAAATCCCGACAGCGAATCCGACGAGATCTTCAGCTTTAGTAGGGTCGGATAGAGAAAGGTCTCGCCAATTGCGTCGAGCAGTTCATACAGCATCTCACCGTTATCAACGGTACAAGTTCCATAGACCAAAGTCTGAACTGGGTTGCCCGCTTCTGCGGCATGAGCCGCAAATCCCTGAACCGGCGATTTCAGCTCGACTTCAAATGAGCGGGTACTCCCGGGGATGGTCACGGCGTTGGCGCGCGGCTTGACACCACGCTGGTTGGCCTTCCGCGCGCGGCGACTGTTCCGATCCTTTGTTCGCTGGCTAGATTTTCGACCCACTTTGAACCCTCATACCGCTAATGGCCATATCCCTCAAAACGGTCCGCTGTTTCTTCGCCATCCGGCTCACCAATTCAACTTCACGAATGTCCGGAATTCACGCCTTTCCCTTAAGTACCGCGCGCGCGTGTGCCGATCTTTGGGTGGTTCTTTCTATTGCCCGGAGATTACCCATGCAGCCGAACTCCAATGCTCCTTCCTCCAAGCCTTCTGATGGCGTCCTGTTTGTCGGGATTGACCTGGGGACCTCACACTCCGCCATCTCGGCCTCTAACGGGGTTCGCACGGCCGTGGACTCGATCGTGGCCTACCCGCGTGACGTGATCTCCAAGAAGGCACTGGGCAAGGACAAGCTGTTCGGCGCGGACGCCTGGCGCCACAAGCACTCCTGCGAGGTCTACCGCCCCATGGAGAAGGGCGCGGTCAAATACCGCGACCTCGATACCGCACTCAACCGCGACGCCGACAAAACCAAGCAGGCCGTGCGCGACCTGCTCGAGCACGTCGTCAAACAGGCCAAGCCCCGCCCGGACGATTTAATATACGGCGTGATTGGGGCTCCTGCTCAGGCCAGCATCCATAGCCAGAAAATGCTGATCGAAGCCGCGCGCGGGATCGTTGACTGCGTGATGATCTGCAGCGAGCCGTTCGCTGTCGCCTACGGCTTGCAGTTCCTGGAAGACACGCTGGTGATCGACATCGGCGCGGGCACGACCGACCTGTGCCGCATGCACGGCAGCCTCCCGGCGCCGGAAGACCAGCGCACGGTAAGCGCCGCCGGCGACGCGGTGGACCGCAAGCTGTTTGAGCTGCTGAAAGACGCCTGCCCGGGCGCGAGCTTCACGGTGAACATGCTGAAGCAGATCAAGGAAAAGCACGCGGCCCTGTCGCGCGTAGACGAGCCGGTCAAAGTCACGCTGCCTGTCAAAGGTGTCCCGACGGAGTTTGACATTACGGGCGCGCTGAAGGCCGCGGTGGAAAGCATCGTGCCGGAGATCGTGGAAGGTCTGCACGACTTGATCGCGGACTACGACCCGGAATTCCAGGCCGCCATGCGCAACAACGTGCTGCTGGCCGGCGGCGGCAGCCAGATCACCGGGCTGGACAAGGCCATCGAGGCCAAGCTGAACCAGCTCGGCGGCGGCAAGGTCACCAAGGTAGGCGAACCCATCTACGCCGGAGCCAACGGCGCCCTGCACCTGGCACAAGACATGCCCGCCGAATTCTGGGAGCAACTGATCGCCGAAGAAGCGGCGATCAACTAGGGCTGATGAAGTCTTCCAGCCTGCACCCCCCATACAGGCCTCTGGGCATTTTGCGCCCGGGGGCCTTTTCGTTCCGCTGCTGGAGACAGCCGCCAGAGCGTGTACCGAATTCGCTACGCAACTAGTTATCAGGTTACGCGACGTACGGGTTCGCAGTGTAGGTTACGGCCATGGGTGGGTTCACGTGGACATTCCTGGCGGCGTTGGCATTGAGTCTGGGCGTCAAATTCTGGCTGGACTGGCGGCAGAAGCGGGCTGTGGTGGAGCATCGCGACTCCGTGCCTGAGGCCTTTGCTGACCGCGTTTCGCTGGCCGAGCACCAGAAGGCCGCCGACTACGTGGTCGCCGCGCAAAAGTACGCGCGCTGGGACCGGCTGGGGCAGACCGTCTTGCTGCTGTGCTGGACGATCGGCGGCGGGTTCGCGCTGCTGGATCGACTGTGGCTGGGCACGTTCAACGGCCCGATGCTGACCGGCGTGGCGGTTGCACTCAGCTACGTTGCTGTCGAGTCGCTGGTCTGGATTCCTTCAAAGTACTCTGAGACGTTCGGGCTGGAGCAGCGCTTCGGCTTCAACCGCAGTACCCGCAAGACTTTCATCGGCGACCAGCTTAAAGGACTGCTGTTGGCGATGGTGCTTGCCTCGCTGCTGGCGCCGACGGCATTGTGGCTGATGACGACCGGCACGCTGTGGTGGCTTTGGCTTTGGGCGCTGTGGCTTGGTCTCATGCTGGCGCTGGCGTGGGCGTTCCCCGTGATTTTCGTGCCGATGTTCAACAAGCTGACGCCGCTGGAAGATGGGCCGCTGAAGCAACGACTGGAGGCACTGGGTGCGCGCTGCGGGTTTGAGTTGCGCGGCATGTTCGTGATGGACGGCTCGCGCCGCAGCTCGAAGGGCAACGCGTTCTTCAGCGGCTTCGGGCGCACCAAGCGGATCGTGTTCTACGATACGCTGCTCGAGCAACTCGACGATGACGAGATCGAGGCGGTGCTGGCACATGAGCTTGGCCATTTCCGCAAGCGCCACAGTCTGAAGTCACTGACATTCATGGCGCTGTTCGCGCTGGGGTGCGCGGCGCTGTTCGGCTGGCTGCGCGGGCAACCCTGGTTTTTCAGCCAGCTCGGTGTGCCGCACGCGAGCGACTACATGGCTGTGCTGCTGTTCATGCAGGTGGCGCCGGTGTTCTTCGCATTGTTGAAGCCGCTGGGCAGCCTGCTGTCGCGAAAGCACGAGTTCGAGGCCGACGCCTTCGCAGCCGCCAATGCCGACGGGGCCAAGCTCGCGAATGGGCTGGTGAAGCTGTTGCGTGAGAACGCGGGCACGCTGACGCCTGACCGGCTCTACTCAAGCTATCACCACAGCCACCCGCCAGTGCCCGAGCGCGTCGCGCACCTGAAACAGCTGGCGACAGCGACGTAACCAAGCTGGTGGGGCCTCAGATTTGTTGTAGCGGCTGACGTTGGTTTGCCGATCGGTGGGTATCCTCTTTCTGGAGCCCTATCATGGCGAAGAAGTACGTTGTCCGACTTGCCCCCGATGAGCGTCAGCAGCTTCTCTCCTTGACCAAGGCGGGGAAAGCCTCGGCCCGCGCCGTTCAGCATGCCAACATCCTGTTGCTGGCCGATGCCAACGCCGACAACCGAATGGATAAAGAGATTGCCGCTGTCCTGCATGTAGCGCTGCGTACCGTCGAGCGCATCCGCATGTGGTGCGTCACCGAGGGCATCGAGCGCGCCCTGCACCGCAAGCCTCAGGATAAGCCGTCTCGTACACCCATACTCGACGGTCGCGCCCAGGCCAGGCTCACGGCCCTTGCCTGCTCGGAAGCGCCCGACGGCCGCTCGCGATGGACGCTGCAACTGCTGGCCAACCAGATGGTCAAGCTAAAGATCGTTGACAGCATCAGCCACGATAC
The DNA here is from genome assembly GCA_019912315.1 of Planctomycetota bacterium. Classification (GTDB taxonomy): domain Bacteria; phylum Planctomycetota; class UBA8742; order UBA2392; family UBA2392; genus JACKID01. Next base: position 732 of record JAIOJA010000020.1, on the reverse strand, counting down.
CGTCTGGCGGGCCCTGAAAAAAACGACCTGAAGCCTCACCAGAGCGAGTACTGGTGCATCCCTCCCAAGCAGAACGCCGCCTTCGTCGCACGGATGGAGGAGGTGCTGGACCTGTACCACGAGCCATACGACCCGGAGTTGCCGCTGGTCTGCATGGATGAAACCAGCAAGCAGCTTGTGGCCGAGACGCGGACCCCGCTGCCGATGGAGCCGGGCAGGCCCCGCAGGCTGGACTACGAGTACGAACGCAACGGCGTGGCCAATCTCTTCATGTTCTGCGAGCCCATGACCGGCCTGCGCTGGGTCAACGTAACCGAGCGGCGAACCCGCAAGGATTGGGCCGAGCAGGTGCGCTGGCTGCTGGACTGGATCTTCCCGGGCAAGCGCATCAGGCTGGTGTGCGACAACCTGAACACGCACCACAAGTCGTCGCTGTACGAAGCCTTCGATGCCAAGACGGCGAACCGGCTGGCAAAGCGGATCGATCTGCACTTCACCCCAAAACACGGAAGCTGGCTGAACATCGCGGAGATCGAGTTGCGGGCGCTGACGGGACAATGCCTTGACCGCAGGATCGCCACGCTGAAGGAGTTGCGGAAGCAGGTGACCGTCCGGCAGCACCAGCGAAACAAGGAAGTCCGGGCAGTGGACTGGCGCTTCACAACCAAGGACGCCAGAATCAAGCTGAAGCACCTATACCCGATACTTCAAACCTGAGCGCTCACTAGGCAC
>JAIOJA010000087.1 GCA_019912315.1 Planctomycetota bacterium | reverse complement strand
TGTCAGGCATCCTCCCGGTTCAAAGTGTCAGGCATCCCCCCGGTTCGTACCGACGCTGTACTAGGTTACTTTCGGGGCGGGCGATTGGACTGAATCGACTGAACATCCAGGAGAACGGTCTGATTCGGCGAGTCTTCGCTTAGATGCACAGTTTCGTATACTACAGTGCCGCCTGCTGCCAAAGTTACGCCGATTGTATATGTTCGATAGGCGAGATGTTCTACTACGCACCGGTCGTCAGCGAACGGAATGAACGGACGAATCGGAGAACCATCTTTTCCGCCAACGAAAACCGCGTAGCTTTCCCCCTCGCGTTTACCAACAACCTGTACTTCAAGCGTGCCGCTCGCGGATGGCAAAGTCCAATCCCCAAGTTCGACGTAGCTGCCTGAACGAAGATTTACATCCCGAGCTACTGGCTGTTTGCCCCAAGCCTCGGCCTCGATTGTGATCACACCTGAAGGTAGGCCGGTGAGTTCAACGGTTCCGTCTTTGGCGGACAAACGATCCGGATGCGCGTACGGTGAAGGAGGGCGCCCTTTGTTGTAGATAAGGTACGCCCCATCGGATACTCGCAGAACCCCCCCTTCGATAGGAAGACCGTCGGAATCGAGTAATCTTATCCGCACCGTGGCGCATTGTTGCAGATCGGCGTGGACCGCCACCACTTCCCCTGCCACTGCTTCAATCCAGTCGGATCGCCAGGCTCTGGGTCCTGTCACGATGAGGCGGTAATGGTGCCCTGCCGGCAACTTGTCGCTCTCCCATGAATCGGCAGTTGCGCTCAACCTGCCAGCGCTGTGCGGAGTGCCATCCTGCTGCTCAATAATTACTGATGTTTCAATCCGGCTGACTTGCTCGCCGAAATAGACTTTGAACTTACCTAGGTTTTCTTCTCGTTTTGGAACGATGACGAGCAATTCGTTACCTGACTCTAATTCGGCTGACGTGAATGTAACTCGGTGGCTCGAGTATCCGAGCCTCTGGCCAGCGAAAATCGTGCATTCAAGCGGCAACTCGATCCCCACTCCCGCGATCTCGGCAAATCCGGACTCGTTCAAGGCAAAAGTTCCATTGTAACCATACGAGACCTTCGAGTTGAGAGATCCAGCATATGTAACTGGTTGGCCATCATCATACGTCGCCGAGATTCGAACTATCGCTGAACGAAGCAGCACCAGCGTTGCAGTACTGGTATCGGCGAGCAGCGCGTCTATCGGTTTCGCATACCAACCTTTCTCGCTGACTTCCACATGTGCTACATCACCTTGTTGGAACTCGAAGACAGCTTCTCCTGCTCCATTTGTAACGCACGATTCTTTCTCGACGATTTTCAACTCGTGCTGCCTGTCCGCACGTCTTTCCAAAAGCATCCAGCCAACTTTTACATCTTGAATCGGTCGGCCATCTATCGTTTCGCAGATCACCTTAAACAACCGTGGTTTATTGGACTCACCACCAGTTGAGGTGGCGGTGTTCTCTGTTTCACCAACTCCACTCAGTTCGGTTGCTGACTTCTCGATCTCGTGGCTGTCTGTCGGTGCAGGTACGTCGACTTGACTTTGGGGCGGGAGTGGCGCAATTGGTTGGCCACTGCCCTCATCAAGTAACTCCGGTTGGCCAGCGTCGAAGATGCTTGAGGCGATACTGACTATCATCGCCAGCAACAGTACTGCGAATGCTGCGTACAGCAGATAGCGGCGCACATAGGGGTGTTCACTAGTCATGACTATCCGATAGGATGTACGGTTACTAATGTCTCAGTGCCGTCCAGCCAGCGGTCGTAGCTGGTTAGGTGACCGTACCAACCGACGGGGTCAATACTATCCTGAAGGCGATTTGCAATAACCCTCGTTGCAAGGCTGACATCCTCTTCTTTGTCACAGTGCATGTACTGCTTGCCACGCGAGTAGAGGTTAAACTGTACTGCATCGGCGTAGAGATATTGCGAAGCAACTGGGAATCCGAACGAAAGCTGATTCGTTGTCTTTTTATCTGTTTGTGCTCTGAAAACCGAATACAAACCCCCGTCGGTATATGAAATCGGGTTCTTGCCACCACCAACAGCGTCATACAAGGACCAGCCGACGGTTCTGGAGTAACTATCGACCGCAACCTGCTTTTCCTCAAAGTATCTGAAGTCTCCACGGATCTCCGCTGTACCGGTAGCCTCGGAGCGGTAGTTCTCTTCATCTGGCAAAACGCCGGTGGGCACGTAAAAAGTTGAAGCCTCGACGCTGCCAGCATATCCTGCACCGGTTAACTTCCACACGGACTGGTATTCAGGATAGTTTACAGCAATGTACAACGCGTCGGCTTCCGTAGTCACCCAGCCATTGTATGTGTCGTCGTCGCCGTCAAACAATGACCCTGCTCCTGTTGCCCAAACATCGCCAGCGTAGCCATTAAGTGATCCACCAGCAGGGTCCGGCCAGTCAATGGTTTGCGTAGGGGTCTGCGTGACCATAGTGTGGGTTACCGTAGAATTCGCCGCGTTGCTTAGGCTTGTGATCAGCGCGAGAATTACAGTCGCACAGCCAAATTTAATGAAATTGGGCATGGAAGGCTCCTTGAGGGCTTGCATCGAAAGAGTACCCCCCCGCCCCCGAAAAATCCAGAAAAAACGTAGTCAAGTATCGTATTAAACGAAGTCTTGTAGCATTCGGACACGCGAGTGCACGTCTCGCACAGACACTGGCGGTGATCTACACTTCCCGCCATGCCGGATAGCCAGACGAGTTCGCCGCCAGCTGCGAAGCCCCCGCTCAGGCGGCGCAATTTGTTTCTGCTGTGGCTGGCGCAGTTTGTTTCTGGAACCGGTGATTCGGTCTTTTCCACCTGCATCGGTTTTCTCGTCATCTACCTGATCGGGCGCAACGCCGGCTTCGAAGTCGGGCTTACGCGCACCATGGATGCGCTGCCCTTTCTACTGTTCGGTGCCTACGCGGGTGTGCTGGTAGATCGTTTTTCGCGGCGCGGGATGATGCTGATCAGCGATGCCGCCCGTGCGCTGGTGGTGGCTTCTGTGCCGCTGCTGTACTTCGTCGGGTTTCTCAGCTGGTGGATGCTGCCGGTGGTGGCCTTCCTGAGCTACCTGTTCGCGACGGTTTTCAACCCGGCCCGCGACGCGCTGATACCGGACCTGGCAGAAGGCGCGCAGCTGCTGCGGGTCAACAGCATCTTCCAGACCAGCCAGCAGTTGGCCGTCATCCTGGGCGCGGGGCTGGTGGGGATCCTGTTGGCGCCGGAGGTGTTCGGGGAGAGTACCGGACCAACGGGCATTGTCTGGCTGCTGACGGCCGACGCCGCAAGTTTTGTCTTCAGCTTTGTCTGTGTGCTGCTGATCCGGGTGCCGCGCAAGACACTCGCGGAGGCGGGCAAACGTCCAAGCTCCTTCACGGAACTCAAGGAAAGCCTGGCCACAGCCTGGAAAGACACCCGCCTGCGCGCGTTGTTGTTTCTCACGGCCGTCGACAATTTCTTCATCATGGGCCCGGCGATTGTCGGCGGAATGTTCCTGATCAAGGGCTATCTTGGACTCGAAACCTGGGCGTACGGGGTGTTCGAGGCGCTGCTCGGCGTGGGCTGGCTGGTGGGCACCCTGTTGATCTCGCGGTTCGGCTCAAGGTTCAAGACCGGGCACCTGGTGATCGCCGGCATGTTCCTGGACGGCATCACCTACATACCCTTCCTGTTTCTCGAGACCTTCCCGCAGTTCCTGATCGCGATATTCATCCACGGGCTGACCATTCCGTTCATTACGGTCGGGCGCACGACGTTGATCCAGCGGCATTACCCGCGCGAGCGCCTGGGGCGCATCTTCGCGCTGGTTGCGATTACCGTGCAGGGGTTCACGGCGCTGTCCGCGCTGGCGACCGGTCTGGCCCTCGGCTGGATTGGCCCGCGGGAGCTGTTCTTCTTCGGCGGGGCGTGTGGCGCCATATGCGGTGTGGTTGGGCTCACGTTCGCCCGCTTGCGCGCAACGGAGTAAGGGCTTGGGGCATAGGGCTTGGGGAAGAACTGCTTTCGCTGTTGGGCCGGGTGGATTCCTGACAGTTTAGACCGGGCGCATGCCTGACACTTTCCTTTTGTACAACTTCCCCTTTGATGTTGCACGCGTGCTGCCGATCGGCGTCAAGCTGCGGGTACGTTCATCGAAGGTTGCCAGTTCCAGGCCGCCAAACTTTATCCGCCACACGCCGTCATCGAGTTCTACTGCGCCGATCAATTGGCTCCCCAACGCCTCGCTCAGATACACCTGCACACCCTTCAGCCTCACAGTCCCGTCGTCCCGCACTCTTCGCTTCTCGTAGTGACCGGGGTACTCCGGGTCACTTACCTGCTTCGGATACTCTCGTGTCGGCAGCGCGTATCGACCTGCCGGTGTCGCGCCATCCAGAGCTTCGTGCGGCCGCTGGAAATTGAACTCCTCCATCCAGCGGTCGAAGCGAGCCTGTTGACTGGCCATGCTCCGCTCCGGCGGCCTCGCGGCTTCGGCCTTGAGCGTTCGGTGCATGCGCTCGTGCCGGCCATTCTCCTGCGGCCTGCCGGGCCGGATGCGCTGCAGCTCGATGCCCAGCTTCAGCCACCAGACGCTGAGCCGGCTCAGTCGCGCCGTTCCGGTGCTCGCGAAGGGTGTACCGTTGTCGCTGCGGATGGCGTCCGGCAGCCCGAAGTCGCGAAACACCCGTTCAAGGCTGCGCCTGGCATCGTCGTGCCTGGGCCCGGCGTGGGCATCGCAGCACAGGATCATGCGCGAGCACCCATCCGTCAGGGTCAGCGGGTAGCACATGTCGCCGTTGCCAAGCCTGAACTGGCCCTTGTAGTCGATGCACCACACGTGGTTCGGCCCACCCGAGATTGAGCCGCTGCCGCCGTCACCCTGACGGCGGCGGCAGCGGCGTCGAGGCTGGACCAGGCCCGCCCGCTTCAGGATGTCACCCATCGTGCTCAATGCCGGGAGCTCAATGCCCGGGTGTGCACCCTTCAGCAGCGGCCGCAGCTTCTTGGGACCCCAGCTCGGGTGGGCTCTGTGGGCCGCGATCACCAGCGCGCAGGCATCCGGCGATGTGGCGTTCGGGTGCGAGTGCGCGGCTTTGCTGCGATCCACAAGGCCGGAAGCACCAAGCTGCTTGAACCGACGGATCCAGAGATGGCCCGTTTCGCGGCTGTCGCCATAGGTCTGGCACAAGCCGCTCACCGTGCCGCAGCCGGCAAGCCAGTCGTTGATGAAGTTCATTTTTTCGGACACAGAACAGGTCTCTTTCCAGGGCATAGGCGAGTCTCCTCGCCGCCCAACCTGTCAGGCATCCTCCCGGTTCAAAGTGTCAGGCATCCCCCCGGTTCGTACCGACGCTGTACTAGGTTACTTTCGGGGCGGGCGATTGGACTGAATCGACTGAACATCCAGGAGAACGGTCTGATTCGGCGAGTCTTCGCTT
>JAIOJA010000001.1 GCA_019912315.1 Planctomycetota bacterium | reverse complement strand
GCGCAACTTCTCAAGCTCGGCACGTTCGGCGTCGGAAAGTACAATGGGAACTTCAGGTGCAGGACCAGGCATGGGCAGGCTCCAAAGAGACGTACCCATGCATCGGCAAATCATGTCGAGAAAGTTGCCTGACGCTGTACTAGGGGCTTGGCCGGCCCAGCAATTCATGGCCCATAGATGCCCCCTTTGTCCCTGCCTTAGTGCAAGCTAGCCTTGCGCCCATGGGTGAGGCAGAATTTGAACAGGCGGAACGGGCGTTTCGACGCGTGGTGGAAGGGCTCTTCTCACGAGGGGCCACGGGGCGCTCCGTGTTCGGGCTTGAGCTGTCCGAGGAACTGATCGCCGCCACGCTGGAATCCGGCGCCCGGGAACAGGACGAAGCGGAATTCAGCGATGTACAGATCCGGTTCTTCGAAGACTCCGCCGTGTTTTCCGCGCGCGTCAAAGTTCACGGCAAGGCCTGGCCGCCGCGCCCGCCCGTTGACACCCGCATCGAGTTCGGGGCACGCGACATCACCCACAGTGACGCCGGAAAATCCGGCAGCGTGATGTTCCGGGTAGAAAATCCGCTGACCTTCAGCAGCAAGTTCGCCGACGTCGTGATCGCCCTGCTGGGAAAACTCACCAAGCGCCTGCCGATCAGCATTGATGCCCTGCGCCACAAGGACTCGCTTGTCACGCTGGACTTCGCCGAAATCGTGCGCATGACGCGCCCCGACCTGGCGGAGCAGGCCGCCCACGCCCGCCTGTACCACCTGAAAGTGAGCCTGGGCAAGGTGCGCGTGGACGTTGGCTTCACGAAATAGGCGCCATGGACATCGCCCTCATTGTTATCCAGTTGGCATTCGGCGCTCTTGGGCTGCACTTTGGCGCGGAGTGGCTGGTTTCCGGCAGCTCGAAACTCGCGCTCAGCTTCGGCGTGAAACCGTTGATCATCGGGCTGACGCTGGTGGCGTTCGGGACCAGCGCGCCGGAGCTGACGGTCAGCATGACCAGCGCACTGCAAGGCAGCGCGGACCTGAGCGTCGGCAATGTCATCGGCAGCAACATCGCGAACATCGGGCTGGTACTGGGAATCGCGGCGCTGCTGAAGCCCATACGCGTGGACGCCGAGGTGTTTCGACGCGACCTGCCGGCCATGCTGTTCGTGGCGTTTCTGATCGCTGTGCTGCCGTTCATTGGCGGGCCAGTGCAACAGGGCGACAGCGTGGTGTTCATGCTGGACCGCTGGAAAGCCGCAGTTCTGATCGGCGTGCTGGGCTTCGTGTTGTTCCGCATGTTTCGCGGCGCGAAGTCGGAGGGGGACGAAAAGCCCGAGCCCATGTCCGCCAGACGCCGCATGACGCTGGGCGCGCTCACCGTCGTCGGGCTGGGTTTTCTGCTGGTCGGCGGCACGTTGTTCGTGGAGGGGGCGGTTTCTGCGGCGCAGATGCTTGGCGTGCCGGAGCTGGTGATCGGCTTGACGGTGCTTGCGATCGGCACCAGTCTGCCGGAGCTTGCAACCAGTATCGTGGCGATCATTCGCGGTGAAAGCGCAATCGGCCTGGGCAACGTTGTAGGCAGCAACATATTTAACGTTTGCATGGTGCTTGGGCTGGTGTCGCTGATAAGCCCGCTGGCGATTGACGCGCAGGTGATGCGCCTGGACATGATCGTGATGCTGGCGTTCACAGCGTTACTGGCATTGCTTGCCTGGCAGAAACGAACCATCAGCCGGATCGAGGGCGTCGCGCTGATCGGACTGTACGTGCTGTACGTGACGAATCTGTTTGTGGGGTGGCTGTAAATGGGACACCACCAGAGTCAGGTTGGTACCTCTTGCCGGTCAATGGCTGATGGTCGATCGTCAATAGCAACTACAGCAAGCGGGTTTGACCATCGACGATTGACAATGAACCATCGCCCCACAGCAGAACCCGACGCTCGCAGCCCCCTTTAGCTTTAAGGGGTGTGTCAGTTTTTCTTTCGCGTCAAGATTACCGGACGTTGTCCGCACCGACCACTCGCGTCACAAACAGCGCCAAACGCCTGTACTTGGGGGCCTGCGGCTCTTGCCGCGTCAAGCCCCGCAGCAAGGGTATCGCGGCGGCATCACACCGCAAAATCGCCCGGCTGGCTGGTCGGCGTGTAACCACGGTAAAGGGCCGTGTCAAGCGAATTCCCGGCAGATGCGTTCTAAAAAAGCCGCATTTCAAGCGGGTTTGCGAGCGCGATTTTTTCAACAATTTCTTCTGTTGCGCTTGACGGGCACTGCGGGGCGGGATATTGTCCCGCTCAACACAAGCCCTTGGGGCTTACAACCAAAGGGTCCGCAGCAGGTCCCCCTGAGCATCGATTTACAGGGGCTGTGCGGATCAGCTAAGTTGAACGCAGATTCAAATAAGTTAGTGACTGACTACATCTTGTGTGACTTTCGAATGAAACGATTACTGTCACTTTGAGATGGTCTCTGGTGACAAAAGCTTTTCATAACGCCCAAGTGGGCAAACGGAGTAAAGATGAATAAGGCACAGCTCGTTGACCTGATCCTCAAGAACAAGAAGGCCGGCTTTGAGAGCAAAGCCGCCGCGGAACGCGCTTTCGACTCAGTCGTCGACGCCATCCGTGAAGGCGTTCAGAAGGACGGCAAGGTCCAGATCATCGGCTTCGGCACGTTCGCCGTCCGCAGCCGCGCGGCCCGCAACGGTCGCAACCCGCAGACCGGCCAGGCCATGAAGATCAAGGCCTACAAGACTGTCGGCTTCAAGGTCGGCAAGGACTTCAAGGACAAGATCAACAAGGGCAAGCGCTAAACGCTTACTCGAAAACGCCCCGCGCATCAGCGCGGGGCGTTTTCATTTTAAGGTCGGGGGATTGTGTTTCGTGAATCGCGGCCCGGTGCCTTCCGATTTACGACTCACGGACCACGAAGCACGAACAACTAAAGATGCGCCTCCATCAGTCCGATAAGCCCTCAGCGGGCCGCGCCCGTGCACGCACGATTCGGGACAACCATGCCATCACACAACACCACCACTACGTGGCACTCGACCTACCTGTTGGGCGTGGCTCTGCTGCTGCCGATCGGCACGATCGTGCTCGTCACCTACTTCTTCACACGCATGAACCCCTTCAATCCGGAGATACAGAGCGACCCCTGGGCCTTCAGCATTATCGCCGTCGCCGGCGGGCTCAGCGCGCTGATGGCGACGCTGCTGTCACTCTTCGCCAGCGCCACGTACCGCGCCCGCGTGCGCTACGAAAACGAGTACCGCCAGTTGCTGCGCTACCTGAATGAAGACGTCGCCAAGGAGCGCACCCGCCTGATGCGCAATCTCGACCTCGTCAGCGCCGCGCAACAGGTCAGCATGGCGATCAAGCAGGAGGTCGATTTCGAGCGCATTCTCAGCGTCGTCCTTGAGCAACTCGAACACTTCGCACGCAGCGACTCCATCTCTGTGTTCACAATCGACGACAACGGCAAGCCCGCCGCCCGGGCCGAGCGACGCAACGGCATCGACCGCTTCCCGCCAGCCCTTACGCCCCAAGCGGTTGACGACTCGCTGGTCGAGCCGGCCATCCGTGCCGGACGCCAGGTGCGCGAGTTGAACGAAAAGACCGGCGAGTTCGTCATGGCCGTCTACTTCAGCACCCCGGATGGCGCGCGCGGCGTCGTGCGCATTGCCCGCAACGTCGCCGACGAGCCCGACTTCCAGGACGAAATGCCTGCCTACGAACAGGCCGTCGGTCAACTCGTGCGCATGGTCAGCCTCGGGTTGAAAACCGCCAGCATGTGGGACCGCGCCATCAAGGATGAAAAGACCGGGCTGTACAACGCGAACCACTACCAGGACCAGATGAAGCGCCAGGTCGCCATCGCCCAGCGTTCGGGAGCGCCTCTGGCCCTGATCATGATGGACATCGACAAGTTCAAGCACGTCAACGACACCTACGGTCACCTGGCCGGCGACAAGGTGCTGGCGGAAGTCAGCGCGATCATCAAACGCGAGGCGCGCGAATCCGACACGCCGTATCGCTACGGCGGCGAAGAACTGTGCGTTGTCTGCTGCGGAACAAACGAGATTGACGCGGCCAAGGCCGCCGAGCGCATGCGCCAGAAAATCGCAGGCACGGAGTTCTATGACGATCGCGGGCGCCTGCTGCCGATCAGCTCCAGCTTTGGCGTGGCGCAGTTCAACCCGTCCACCATGAAAGCCGAAAACGACCTGAAGGAAGCCTGCGACCGCGCGCTGTACGTCGCGAAGGAAGGCGGGCGCAACATCGTCGTGGTGAGCCGCGGCGGCGAAGACTTCCACAAGCTGGAGCGCGGCGGCGACATCAACAAAGAGATCAAGCGCCGCATGGGGCTTGCCGGCGACAACTCGCCCCTGTATGGCGACAGCGACCCGGAGCCGATCTCCGACGTCAACAAGGCCTCTGCCCGGGCGCAGCTCGGCGAGAGCATTGACAAACTGGCCACGGGGCTTGCAGACGTGGTCGGCAGCGACACCAACCGCGCAAGGGTAGTGGACAGCGTCGTGCGCGAGGCGGCCGAGTTCCTTACGCGAAACCTCAGCGCACGCCTTGGCCAGCCCGACAACGCCAAACCCAAGCCCAAACGCAAGCGCGCCGCCAGCCCCGACCGGAAGGCCGGAGGGGCAAAGAGCACCGACGATCCCGCCAAACCGAAACGCAAACGTGCTCCGCGCAAGTCCAAGAAGGCCAAACAGGCTGAGGAGGCCATCAAGGCCCTGCAGGACGAAGAGGACAAGGCGGCCATATCGCCCGAAGAGCGCGCGAAGGCGGAGAGCGATCGGCTGGACTATCTCACTGACGACGAGGGCGCACAGCTTGCGAGGGGCGACGCTCCCAGTAAACGCCTGCGCAAGCTGACCCGCGCTTCACAAAAAGCGGGGTAATTCCATACGTGAAAAACGCCGCGCAGCGCCTTTGCGGGCGCTGCGCGGGGATAGTTGGGCACGACGCGAGCCTAGGTGTTCGGCGACTCGTATTCGATGTCGCGGCTCGGGTCGTCGTAGTCGTAGTTGAAGAAGAACCGATCAAACGTGCGGTGCATGGAATCGAGATCCTCGTTCCAGGCACGCAGGTGATTCAGGTTGTGGGTCCAGTCAACGAACGAAAAGCATCCGCTGAGCATGGTCCCGACAAACACCAACAACAACACGGCAACAGACTTGCGCATGGTAGTCCCCATCTGACCAGGGCTTGACGCGAGGGGTTTATCTGTCGGGGGGTAATTGACGATATCCGACGCACGGCTTAATTCAAGCCCGATTTCATCTTCCTTTGGTCATCCGAACCCGTGAAAAGGCGCCGGGACACCACGAGCCCGCCCGCTATCAAGGTCACAAGCGCGCCGACGCTCATGCTCTGGCCGTGCGCGGCGCCAAATGCAGCCTTCTCGGCGGGGTCCGCCAGCTCACCGTTGACCCAGGTGCTGTTGGCCCGCAGATCGGCCATTTTCGGCGCCAGATAAAACTGGGTCGCACAGGCGCCTGCCAGCATCAGCACACAGGCCCCGGCCATCACCTTCCAGCCCGTCAAAGTCCGCCGCGTCGCCCTGTGTACCGGCGGACGCCAGGCCGCGTAAAGGCAACCCAGCGTCGCCACCAGCGCCATCGCCAGCATGGGCCAGCCCAGACGGTCAAACATCGCGCCGGCCAGCGTATTCGCGATGTGCTTGTCAAAGCCCTGCTCGCGCGAGATGCCGAAGATCGTGCCCGCGGCGACACTGGCGCCCACGGACGCGCCGACCAACAAAGCAAGGCACAGGTCGGTCATGGCATGGATCAGGCGCGCTTTCATGGGGTTGATAATGCCCCGGCGACGACGGTCGTCCAGCCCCGGGATGATCGCCATAAAACCTTTCCCAATAACAGGTTCGCGCATATCGAAAAACTGCTTCGCGCGAAGACCCGAGCGACTTTCCCGAAGACTACGCCGACCGGCTGCAGCACGGCATCAACTTCAAGCTGTGGGTAGGCGGCGGTCTGATGATCGCGGCCGCGCTGTTTATCGTCTGGGTGCTGTCCGAATACGCCTAGCGCGAGGCTTCTACGTTGCTTGCGCGATCCTCATTGGCCTGCTGGATCTTCTCGGCGTTCTGGACACTGGTCGTGAGATTCTTGCGTACAGCGTCTTCCGTGCGGCTCAGGAACCACCCCGGCGCAATGCCGAGAAGGAAAATCAGCGCCACAACCGGCAGGGTAAAGGTCATTTCAACCGTGTTCATGTCCTTCAGACCTTCGTTCTTCGGGTTGGTGATTTTGCCGAAGAACACGCGCTGGTAGCTCCAGAGCATGTACACCGCACCCAGCACCACGCCCGTGGCCGCGAACACGGCCATTGTGCTGTGGAAGCTCCAGCTCCAGCCGTCGCTCAGCCCGTTCATGTCGCCGCCGAAGGTGCCGACCAGAATCAGGAACTCGCCGACAAATCCGTTCGTGCCGGGCAGTCCGACGGCCGCCAGGGTCGCGATCATGAACATCACCGCGAACTTCGGCATGACCTTCGCCAGCCCGCCGTATTCGTCGAACAGACGAGTGTGGCGGCGCTCATAAACAACACCGATCAGCAGGAACAGCAGCCCGGTGGCCAGCCCGTGATTCACGTTCTGAATCAAGGCACCCTGGGTCGCGATCAGGTTGAAGCTGAATATGCCAAGCACAATGAAGCCCATGTGCCCCACCGAGCTGTAGGCCACCATGCGCTTCCAGTCGCCGTTGCTGTTCAGTTGCGCGATCGCCATCATGCTGCCGTAAATCACGCCGATCACCGCCAGCACGCAGATCACCGGTCCCAGCGACACCGCGGGCTCCGGAAACATCGGGATCGCAAACCGCAACATGCCGTAAGTCCCCAGCTTCAGCAGCACACCGGCCAGCACCACCGAGCCGCCCGTGGGCGCTTCCGTGTGGGCGTCCGGCAACCAGGTATGGAACGGGAACAACGGCGTCTTGATCGCGAAGCTAAGCATGAACGCAATGAAACAGACGTACTGGGCGGTCTTGCTGAACGCGCCCGTGGCGGCCATTTCCGGCAGGCGCACGCTGAGCTCACGAATGTCAAACGTGCCCGCCATGTTCGCCACATACAGAACCGCCAGGAACATCAGCAGGCTGCCGACCAGCGTGTACACGAAGAACTTGATGGCAGCCGCGCGGCGCCCTTCCGGGTCACTGCCCCAGACGCCGATCAGCAGGTACATCGGAATCAGCATCAGTTCAAAGAACACATAGAAGAGGAACAGGTCCATCGCGCAGAAGCTGCCGATAACGCCGGTTTCAAGCACCAGCATGGCGATGAAGAACTCTTTGACGCGCCCGTGAATGTTCGTGCTGCACGACAGCATGATGATCGGGCCCAGGAACGTGGTCAGCAGCACCAGAAACAGGCTGACGCCGTCCACGCCCATGGAATAGTTAATGTTGAAAGCCGGGATCCAGGAGGTGGTTTCCACCATCTGGAAGTCCGCGTTCAGCTTGAATTCGAACAGGATCGGCAGGCTGGCAACGAACGTGATCAGGCTGAAGAAAACAGCCGTGGCCTTGATCTCGCGGCCGCGCTTGCCGTTGATGAACGTAACGAACAGAGCCCCGATTAACGGCAGGAACGTTATCACACTGAGGTGATGTTTCAGGTTCTGCGGATCAAAGGCCGCTGAAAGGAAGTCCATCGGCAAGCTGTCCCTACGGTTCGTCGCCGGATACTAGAGGGGGTGGCGGACAGTGCAAGAGCCTTCGAATGCTGTTTGGGTCACAGCTTTTGCCCGGTGGTTGAAGTACACTGCCGCACTCGAGAAACGACATGACCGACGAACTTCTGACCGCCGCGAAAGAAATGCAGGAGTGGCTGACCACGCAGCGCCGCACGCTGCACATGGTGCCCGAACTCAGCCTGCACGAGTTCAAAACGTCCGAGCACTGCGCGAACGAAATCGCCAAACTGGGGCTGAAGGTAACCAGGCTGTGGGGTGAAGGCTTCATCGCCGATCTGGACGCCCCCAACGGTACGGGCCGCGTGGCGATTCGGGCCGACATGGATGCCCTGCCGATTCATGAGCTCAACGATGTTTCCTACCGCAGCAAACATGACGGCGTGGCCCACATGTGCGGGCACGACACGCACATGACGGTAGCCCTGGGCGCCGCGAAGCTGCTGACCCGGTACAGGGACAAGCTTAAGCGCGGCGTGCGCTTTATCTTTCAGCCAAGCGAAGAGCTGCCGCCCGGCGGCGCCAGGGGACTGATCGAGAAAGGCTGCCTCGACGGTGTGGACGAAGTCTACGGGCTGCACAACAACCCCGAAATGGAAGTCGGCCGGATCGCCACCTGCGTCGGCGCCATGACCGCCGCCGCCGATATTTTCGAAATCAAACTCACCGGGCGCGGCGGGCACGCGTCACGCCCGCAGGAGTCGCTCGACCCAATCCCCGCGGGCGCCGAGCTGGTGGGCATGTTGCAGACGCTGGTTTCGCGCCGCGTGCAGCCTGGCAAGCCGGCCGTTGTCAGCGTGACGAAGTTTCACGCCGGCACGACGCACAACATCATCCCGGATGACGCGAACCTGATGGGCACCGTGCGTACATACGAAGAACCGATCCGCGCACTGATCATCGAAGAGATGGAGCGCATGGTGAAGGCCGTCGCAAGCGCCCACGGGCTGAAGCACGAGTTCAAGTACCTGCGCGGCTACGACAGCATCGTGAACCACGAATCGGGCGTGGCGGCCGTTGCACGGGCGGCGACAGCCATCGTCGGCGCGGAGAACGTGGACACGAGCTTCGAGCCGAAAACCTGGGGCGAGGATTTCAGCTACTATCTGCAAGCCCGCCCGGGCGCGTTCTTCCTGTTGGGCAGCGGCAACAAGTCACGGGGCATCCACGAGCCGTTGCACTCGGCGCGTTTCAACGTGGATGAATCGTGCCTGCCGCTCGGCGTGGCCGTGATGGCGAAGCTCGCCCTGTAGCGCCCAGAACGTTGGCCGGTTAGTCCGGCGCGTTGCGGCGCTCGGCCTCGGACGCATCCAGTATCACTGTCGCGGTTGGCGCGTCGGGCTTCAGTTCTACGTTTTGCGAGTGGACCTTGCCGCCGGCCTCCAGCGTAATGAAAATCGTGTACCACTTGAACGGCAGCTTTTCATAGACGTATGTGTCCGTGTCGCAGATCTTGGTGTTCGTACCGACTCCGCTGCTGTAGGGATCAAGACAGCCAATGGTGTAGGTTTTGCCCGGCGTCATGTTCTGAATCTGAACATCAATCCGCCCCGTCGCGACGTCGAGTCGAACCGTCCCGAGGTCCGTCATAGTCCCGCTGCTTACGCTGACATCGAACTCCCTTGCCTGGTAGCCGTAGGCCTCGACAAGCAGGCGCGTTGTGTCCGGGTGCAGGTGCGTAAGTTTGGCTGCGCCCGTACTGTCCGATACGGCGACCGTCCCGGTAACATCCCTGGCGGGATAGCCTACGCCCCACCGCCCCGCAATCCTCAGCACCGCGCCGTCAAGCGCGTGCCCTTGTTCGTCCTGGATGACAACGCGGGCCGTGGCGGGGTCAAACACCCGGTCCAACACAACCTCCGTGACGGCGGCGTCGAGAACTTCGAATTCGACGCGACTGACTTTGTCCCCGCAGCCCGCCAGCAGCACGTACCAGCCCGGTGACAGGTACTCGAACGGGCGCATATCGCCGACCTCGACGCTGGTGCGTGTGGCGCTTTCCACGACTCGCCCCTTGTCACGTTCACTTAGCTGGAACCACCAGGAGGCTTGTCCGCCGGTGAGCGCGCGGGTGTTGACGTTCGCGTTTCCGAACTTGCGCTCCGAGCGCTTCACCACGATTTCAACAACGGCGCCATCGAAAATCTGCGCGGCGGCAATCGGGATCACGACGGTCTCGTAGCCCGGGCGCTCCGGACGCGTCCAGCACTTCAGGTCTGCAACCGGCAGCTTGAACGTATGCCTGCCACTTTCGCCAATGTTGCTTCCCCTCGAAAAGCCCTGTGATTCGGACCTGACGCTAGCCGTGCCGGAAAACGCCTTTCCGTCGTCGTACACAAGACGCAACTCGACGGGCACCAGCCCCAGCACCTCGACCATGACCTGCGGGGTGCCATCATTCGACCGGGGCTCAAGACAGGCAAACTCCGCGCCGCTGAACGCTACGGGCCCCGTGTGGGCCCAGTCCTCATCGCTGACCTTGACCGTGCCGGTGAAGGCAGTGCTACCGGAAAGGATCCGTGCCGTACCGTTTTCGTCTGACACGCCGTACCGGGTCTCCGAGGAGCGGTGCCCATATCTGTTGTCCACGGTTGACCGAAGGTGAACTTCGAAGGCGACGTCGGGCGCGGGCGCTCCCTGGGCCGAGAACAGGATTTCGGTCGAATACTGGCGCGGGGCGGCGTCCGTCTTGTCCGCGACCCTGGCGGCGGAGTCGACGTCGTGTTTTTCGTCAATGCCGGGCATTTCCAGCACGATCGTGCTGGAGCGGGCAGACTTGGGCGGCGGCCCGCCCTGTACCGGAGTGACCGGAATATCCGATGAGCGCCCGGGAAACAGGGGCCAGAAAAATGTGTAGATAACGCTGCCCGCCAGCACGACCAGCAGTGCAACCAGCACACCAAGCGTAATCCGTTTGCGCCGCATCAGCTACTCCGCAAAGGGAAATGAAGACTGACGATCAATTCACGTGCACCCAGTCAGCGAGTACGGATGGAGAAGCGGCATCGTCCCAACCCAGCGCAATTCCGGTCAACTTCCCAGTCCCACCATCCTGCCCGCCATTTACCTGAAACCCGGTGTCTTCGGTGTCGCCCGGCAGATACTTCATGCCACCTTGCGTGTAGCTGCACGTATAAAACTCCAGATCAGACTTATTGATGGTTTTGGTCCAGACAATGCCGGTGTGCAGAATCGTGGTTGTACCGGCTGTGTTCTCGCTTTCCTTAGTAAAACCAGTTAACCGGGCTATCGGGAAAGACGTCTGGTTTTTTGGGCTTCGCCTGGTAGCTGACGGCCGTCAAACCAGTCTCGTCATCCGTAAGATCAAGATCTTTCAGCAGGGTGTAGCCGTCGGCGCCACGAATGTCCCCCCACACCATCCCGCGGGGCGTGCCCTGCGCCATGCCCTTGTCGGAGCCCACGCCCACTCGCGCATAAAGCTCGAACGAGTATGCGACAGTAACATCCCAGCGCGGCTGGGTTGACTCGATGGTTCCCAAATGCTCCTCAACATCCCTTGCTTCCTGTACGAGATTGAAGGGATCGTCCGTGTCTGACCAGGTGCCATCACCCCATGTCCGACAAATATCCCCAGGAACGTGCTCAACGTACAGGAAACCGGCGACGCCGCCATCGACGTTGGCGTCACCGTACTCCTCAACCGGTACCGAAGTACCACCAATGACAACGCTGCCGGAAACCAGCAGTCCCAATGACACGCACATCATTGCTACGGTCGCTTTCATTTGTTTTTTCACTCCTGAGAATGTGGGGCTGTGGCAACACCTCGGACAACACGCCACCATAGCACAAAATCAGTGATCTTCGTAAAAAAAACACGATATTGCGATACTACACACCGCATTGAACGCACACAAACGTCACATCAAAACGCCATGCGGCCGGGCGCCCCGGTACTGGGGCCGGGCTCGCTGGCGAAGCTTGCTGCACGGATGTGATGGGTTCGGGGCTGTCAGGCGCTTTGTTTGGACATGGCCTTGAGGCGCTCTTCCTTTTCCCAGTTGCGGCAGGTTTCCACCAGCTCGTCCAGGTCGCCGGCCATGATGCGCGTCAGGGGCAGGCTTACTTTGGCACGGTGGTCCGTGCAGCGATCCTGCGGAAAGTTGTAGGTGCGAATCTTGTCGCCGCGGGCGCCGCTGCCCACCATGGCGCCGCGCTTTTCGGCCTGCTCACGGTCGCGCTTTTCTTTTTCCATCTGGTACAGCTTGGACTTCAGAATGCGCAGTGCTTCATCGCGGTTCTTGTGAAAGCTGGGCGTGCTCTGGCAGTCCACGAACAGGCCCGTGGGCAGGTGGCGCATCTGGCAGCGCGAGGAAGTCTTGTTCACGTTCTGCCCGCCGGGGCCGCCGCTGCGAGCCGCCTTGATTTCGAGGTCTGACTCTTTCACGTCAATATCGACGTCTTCCATTTCCGGCAGCACGGCCACGGTCGCGAGGCTGGTGTGAATGCGCCCGGCGCCTTCCGTTGACGGCACGCGCTGCACACGATGCCCGCCGCCCTCGTACTTGAACCAGCGCCACACGCCTTCGCCCTTGATGCGGTAGGTCCCGTTCTTGAGCCCGCCGACTTCGGATTCGACTTCGTCCAGCGTCTCAAACTTGAACTTGTGGGGCACGCACCAGCGCACGTAGTTTTCCATCAACTCGCGCGCAAACAGGCTGGCTTCGTCGCCGCCCTCGGCACCGCGGATCTCGAGGATGACGTCGCGGCTGTCGTCTTCGTCATCCAGCAGGATCATGTCCTGCGCTTCTTTCCATAGTGCGTCGTACTTCTCGCGCAGCTCTTCGACCTCGATACCCGCCAGCTCCTTCATCTCGCTGTCGGCGCCGGCGTCATTGAGAATCTCTTCGCTGCCGGAGATCTGCTGCTGCAAGGCCGTCAGCTGCTCGAAGGCCTCGGCCTGCTCGCGCAGTGAGCCCCGTTCGCGCTGGTACTGCGCGAACAGCTTGCTGTTCGAGTAGACCTCCGGGTCTTCGATCAGCTTGCCGATTTCGGCGTAGCGTTCAGCGCGTTGTTTGAGCAGGTTGATCATGGTGGTACCAGTCTAGTGTGCCGCGTCCCGTGTGCCGAGTCCCGGTCGTTGACCCAGGACACGGCACGCAAAACCGGCGCAGGACACGAAGTCCCACGCCGGCAAACGTTTGTGCGTAACTAGCGGCGGTCGTCGCGCTTGTCGCCCTTGCCCTCAAGTTCCGGAATGATCTTCTTCTTGCCGAAGACCTTCTTCTTCTCGAGCTCAAGCTTGAGGTCCTTCTGGATGCGCTTGGTAGGCCGGGGCTGGGACTTCTTGGCGGCCTGCTCTTTGGCCTGGTCGGCGTTCCACTGGAAGCGGCGTGTAAATGCGTCCACCCGCCCGGCGCTGTCAACGAACTTCTGGGTGCCGGTATAGAAGGGGTGGCACGCGCTGCAGATGTCAACACTGAGGGTTTCGTGGCGCGACAGAATTGTGAACGTGTTGCCGCAGGTGCAGGAAACCGCCGTGCGATGCGCGTCCGGGTGAATGTCAGCCTTCATGATCGTTCTCTCTCTGCTTTTCCGTTCCGTCGCGAGTCCGCGACGTACTTACGCGACAGGTCCGAGCACCATGCAGGGTTGCCTGTCACCGCCAAAGCCCGCCTGCACCAAGCCTAGGCCGGGCAGACAAGGCGGAGGATGTTAGCGGGCGCGCCTGCCTCCGCAAGAGGGCGCCGCAACACCCGGGAAACAGTGGCGCGACTGCCACACCCGGTAAGGTTGAGAAACTGACGCAATGTGCTTTCAGTGCGAGTTGCCGTTCTGTCATAATCGTTGCAAACCCAAGCCACATCAAAGCTTTTTGCGATTCGCCCCGTCTCAAGGTACCCTTGACGGGTCGTTTACCTGTGGAAAACGAGTCTATGCTGACGCTGGGAATCAATGCCTTTCATGCCGACGCCGCGGCGGTGCTGTTCGCGGACGGGCGCCTCGTTGCGGGCATTGAAGAAGAGCGCCTGACGCGCATCAAGCACTGCGCCGGCTTTCCCACCCTCAGCGTCGCCGAGGTTCTGCGCATCAAAGGTGTCACACTGGGACAGGTTGACGAGGTTGTGATCGCCCGGGACAGCACGGCCAACCTGCGCAAGCGCCTGGGCTACATCCTGAAGAACGTGCGCAAGACCCGCAAGGTCGCGGGCAAACGCCTGCGCGACCGCGCGGGGTTTAAACAACTGGACGTTCAGTTGGTTGAAGCCTGCGGTGTGCCCCTGTCCGCGCTCAAGGGTCCGATCCGCCGCGTTGAGCACCATCTGGCCCATGCCGCCAGCGCGTTTCTTGTCAGCCCCTTCGAGCGCGCGGCGATTCTCACCCTCGACGGCTTCGGCGATTTCGCCAGCGCCCTGTGGGGTATCGGCCAGGGCAGCGACATCAAAGTGCTGGGGCGGGTGACCTACCCCCACAGTCTCGGCATAGTTTATACCGCAGTCTGCCAGTTCATCGGCTTTGACCGCTACGGCGACGAGGGCAAAGTGATGGGGCTGGCCCCCTACGGCGAGCCCGAGTACGCGGGCTTCTTCAGCCGATTGATCCGCTTCACGGACAGTGGCTTTGAGCTCGATCTCGCCTGGTTCAACCATCACACCGTCGGCGTTGAGACAGACAGCGACGAGCACGGCAGCCCGAGCTTCGCGCCGCTCTACACCCGTCAATGGATCGACCAGTTCGGCGCCCCGCGCCCGCGCGGCAACGAGCTGACCGAGCGCGACCGAAACCTCGCGGCCAGCCTGCAACAGCGCCTTGAGCAGGCCTTCGTGCACATGGCCAACCTGCTGCACAAGCAGACCGGATTGACAGACCTGTGCCTGGCCGGCGGCGTGACACTGAACGGCGTCGCAAACGGCAAGCTGCTTGAAGAAACGCCCTTCAAGCGCATTTACGTGCAGCCCGCAGCCGGCGACGACGGCACGGCGCTCGGGGCCGCGGCGTGGCAGCAGGCCCGCGCGGGGCAGCCCCGCTTCGCAATGACGCACGCATACTGGGGCAGCAGCTTCAGCGACGACGAGATTGAGGCTGCGCTACGGGAGTCGGGGGATTCGGCAACCCGGTTGGATGATGCTGAACTCTACAAGGCAACCGCCGGGCTGATTGCCGACGGCAAAGTTGTCGGCTGGTTCCAGGGTGCCATGGAGTGGGGCCCGCGCGCCCTGGGCAACCGCAGCATTGTCGCCCATCCGGGGCACCCGCGCATGAAAGAAATACTGAACGCGCGCATCAAGCAGCGCGAGCCGTTCCGTCCCTTCGCACCGAGCATCAAGGCGGAGCGCCTGGGCGACTATTTCGAAAGCAGCCACGAGTCACCGTTCATGCTGATGGTGTACCGCACGAAACCCGCCAGGTACACGGAGTTGCAGGCGGTTGACCATGCGGACCACACGGGGCGGGTGCAGACCGTCCGGCGCGAGGACAACGAGCGTTACTGGAAACTGATCGACGCCTTCGAGCGCGTGACCGGCACGCCGGCGCTGCTGAACACAAGCTTCAACGAAAACGAGCCGATCGTCCGCACACCACAAGAAGCACTTGACTGCTTCCGGCGCACGAAAATGGATGCGGTCGTGCTTGGCAATCATCTGGTCGCGCGCAACAGGCCGCACGCGCACGCGCAACAGGAGCCCGCGAATGCCGCTCACGGATGAAGAGCTGCTGGTACGCCTCAGCGCGCGCAAGGCCTCGCTTTCGGCGCGCGGGGAGGTGCGGGCGCGCTCCTATTCACGCGAGGCCGCCATCGCGTGCATGGTGCTTTGCATGGTCGGGCTGGTCGGGCTGATGGTCTGCGTCGTAGGCAACTTCAACCTGCAGGTGGCCAGCAGCGACAGCTATGAGGTCACGCACATCGGGGGGCGCACCTGGGCGCTGGTCAGACCGAGCTACGACCTGACCACGCTGTTTGCGGGGCTGGGCACGGCGGGCTTCGCGTCGGCGCTGATCATCTGCGGCGGCGCGTTCGGGCAGATCAAGCGTATGCCGCCGGGCGCGGCGTACGCGGTAGGCATGTCGGCGGTCGTCAGCACCGTGGGGCTGTTGGTGCTGGCTTTCGTCAGTTAGTTCAGGAGAAGACAACGGGGATGCTTGAATACGTACCATACGCGGCCGGTATCAGTGCGGCGGCACTTGTTGTGTTTGCGGGGGGGCGCTGGTTCCGGCGCTCGGCCTGGCGTCTGGGGTTAATCGACGGGCCCAAACTGCGCGGCGTACACGCGGAGCCGGTGGCGAAATCCGGGGGCATGACCATTGCCGCGGCCCTGGTGGCGAGCCTGCTGGCACAGATGATCGCCGCGCGCGCGCTGGGCCTGGACGGCGCCTACCTTACCGATATCGACCACCTGTACCTGCTGCTGCCGGCCCTGGCGATTGCCGGGCTGGGGTTGATGGACGACCTGCACCCCCTGGGCGCGGCCGCCAAGCTGCTGGTGCAGGGCGCGGCGGGAACAGTGGCGTGGTTCCTGAGTTTCAAGATCGGCGGTGTCGGCGCGGGTGCAGCGTCGCTGATGTTGCCTGACACGCTGTCTCTGCCCGTGACTGTGGTATTCATTGTCGCGGTGACCAACGCCTACAACATGATTGACGGGGTGGACGGCCTGTGCAGCGGCGCGGCGTTCATCGCGCTGGTCGGCATCGGTCTGTTCGCCGCCGGCGCCGGTGAATTCCGCCTCGAACTGGCCCTGCCGCTGGGCGCGGCGGCGCTGGCGTTCATGCGGTTCAACTTCGGCAAGCCCAAGGCGTTCCTTGGCGACTCGGGCAGTATGCTGCTCGGGTTCCTGATCGCGACTCTGGCACTGCGCGCGGTGGTGACGCCGGCCGGCGCGATTGACGTGATTCCGTTGTTCCTGCTGTTGAGCCTGCCGATTGTGGACATCACTTTCGTGTTCTTCCGCCGCCTGATCCAGGGCGCAAGCCCCCTGCGCGCCGACCGGGGGCATATCCACCACATTCTGCTGCTGCTGTTCGAGGGCAACTCGCTTCGTACAACCCTGACGCTGCTGTTCATGGGCGCGCTGGGTGCGGCGGGCGCGATGTGGTTCAAGCTGAACACAAACGGCGGCGAGTTGACCGCCGTGCAGGCGGTCCTGGCGGGCGCCGCGATCGCGCTGCCGCTCGGGCTGTACTACGCGGTCTACGCCATGGGCGGCTACGCAAGCTGGCACAACCTGCGCAACGCCGGCGCCGCCACGGACGCCGCCATGGCCATGGCCGACGCGGGCGCCGAATCCGGTGCCGTGGCCGGGCTTACCGACGCCGCGTTGATCGACTGGATGGCACTTACGGATGTCACCGCCATCGCGCTCTTCGACGACGACGGCAACCGTGTGTGGAGTGCTGGCGTACCCGACCCGGGGCACGAGGCACTCAACATTCCGCTGTACGCCAGCGGGCGTGTGCGGCGCGGACGCCTTGTGCTGCAAGGTCCCGGGCGCGCCGGCGCACTCGCCTTCGCCGCGCACCTGCTGCTGCCCCTGTACCCCGTCTTCATGGAACTGCTTGCCCTGCGGGCCCCGGAACTCGCAACGGCCGACACCCGCGCCTGATTAACGCGACACGCCCCCGCCCGTTGGCGGAGGCGTGTTGTTTCATGCGTGCTACTTGCGCGGGGGGATCAGGCTGTTGCGCTGAACCGTGTCGCCCGAGGGTTGCTCGCTGCTTGCGGTGCTGGGAGCCGTTCCGTGCGCAGGCAGTGTCACCTGCTCGCCGCCCTTCAGCCTGTCGCTCCAGGTGAGCCCCGGGTTGGCCTCGTAGATCTTGCGGAACATGTAACGCGCCCCGTAGTACTCGATCGCGAGGCTGTAGGCCGTGTCGCCGGGCTCGGCCGTTACGGTGCGTTCGGGGTAGTACTCGCTGGCGGGTGCGGCTTGCGTCTTGCCCGCGTTGGCGACGGCTTCGGCGCCTTCCTCCCCTACCGGCACCTTGATGACCTGCCCGACGCGGATCTTGCTGGCGGTATCCTTGTTGAGCCCGTCATTCAGCTTGTAGATGTCTTCACTTTTGCAGCCGTGCTTCACGGCGATCTTGCTGATCATGTCGCCGGGCTGGATCGTGTAGTCGATCACGCCGCCCGTGATCTTCTTGGGCGGCTCGGGCTTCACAGGCTCGGGCTTGATCTCCGGCTCCGGCTTTGGCTCCGGTTTCGCCACGATGGGCGGCACCGTGAGTTCGTAGCCGAGTGGGTTCTTCATTTCGATCGGTTTCGCGTCAACGGGCGTGACTTCGTCGGTCTTGGCGGTCTGGTCTTCCGTCGTGGCTTCTTCGCCCGGCGTGAACAGTGCAACCGCCAGCAACCCGACGAGGACCAGCCCGGCCGCCGCGACAATCATGGAAATGCGGCTTCTGGTCATCGTGTTTCCTCCTTCTTTCGCTGCGTCTTTCTTCGTCCCACATCGTCTCAATGGACGCTGGTTGTGATTCCAAGGCCGGACAACGGGTCCGGCCGGTAGTCCTGCATTCGGCAGGTAGGCATTTGCGACTTTGAGGAAAATGCGGCGCGTGGCGAAATCGCGCGGTTACCGGACGTACAGAAGCAGACTGGCCCGCGCCGGAGTTTGCGAGTTACCGGCAGCCGGGGCTGGCAAACCAGTATTGGGATGCACTTCCAAGCGTGTTAACATGGGCGCATGAAGCAGCGTGTTCCCAAGCGGTTTATTGTAGGCGGTTTGCTGACAGGCATCCTGTGGGTGCTTGCGTCGCTGTTTTTCGCGACGACCCTCGATTCCTTTGGAAGCGGCGTTGTTGCGCGGGCGCTTTGGGTGGTCTACGTCCTGCTCACGGCGCTGGTCACCGTTGCGGTTGGCTGGTTCTTTCCCGTCTACGTAGTGGTCGGGCTGATGAAGCTTCGCGACCAACGCCGGGAGGAGTTGCAGGCCCTGGGCGACGAAAACGTAGTGCACGCGGACCCGGACGGCGAGCGCAAGCTGCATGACTACCTGACAGCTACAACCAGTATGGAGGCGCGCATCGGCATGCTGCAACGCTCCGACCCGTACATTCCGCCGGAGCAACGCCCGCCGGAAGGCACAAAGCCGCCGCGCGCGTTTTTGTCGAAGCTGGGCTGGAACATCTTCAGCGGCGCCATGATCGCCGGCGCGATTGCCGGCGTCGCCTTCGGGCACTGGCACGGACTTGGCAGCGACGAAGGCGGCCGCGCAGGGGTTGCGCAGTTCTTCGCCGCAGGCATGGCAGGTGCGGTGCTGGCCGCGCCATTCGGGCTGGTGGCCGCGCTGCTGTTCGGCCGGATCACTCAGGTCCATGACGAGAACAGGCTCGCCCCCGGAGCAGTTGATCCAAAGGCGGCTTGATACCTGCAGTATGTAGAACCTGCCGCCATACGCCAGCGCGGCCGTC
The DNA here is from genome assembly GCA_019912315.1 of Planctomycetota bacterium. Classification (GTDB taxonomy): domain Bacteria; phylum Planctomycetota; class UBA8742; order UBA2392; family UBA2392; genus JACKID01. The sequence continues at coordinate 56,052 of JAIOJA010000001.1, read as the reverse complement.
CCCGCCCTTTCGGGCGGGGCACTGTGCCGCCTGGTTGATTACTCGCTGAACGCAACCAGTTCCATGGTGCTGCTTCCACCCGCCGATTTGCTCTCACTCTTTACGATCAACGCCAGGAACTTCTTGTGCGTCCAGGACGTCGTGGTTGACTTCGTGCCGGCCGCCTCAACGGTGATCTCAGTGCCCTTGGCCTCGAATTCGCCCGCTTCCACGGTGATGGTTTTTTCGCCCAGGTCGATTGTTTTTGGCGCGTCGCCCGGCTCGCCGCCGGTTGCGCTCTTGAACGAAATCTTGGTCTCCATGGGCTCAACGCCTTCCACAGGCTGCTGATTTTCATCCAGTGTGGTGACCCGCACAACAGCGTGGTCCGCGTTTACTTTCAGAACTTCATACTTGCTCCACGAGACCGTCTCGTGGGCGCCGAATACCGATACGATTTTATGCGTCCAGGTGCGGCCGACCTTTTTGTAGAGGTCCCAGACCGGGTCAGCGGCGTTGTCGCCGACGTCGCCCGCTTTTTCCTTCACGATCTCGTAGTCCGTGAGGTGCACTTTGAAGGACTGCCACAACTCGTCGCGCGTGACCTCGCCGTCTTTGTCGGCGTCCATGCCGTCGTATTCGTCGCCGTAAATCTTCGCGCCGCCCTCGGGTGCGGCGGCGACATACTCGGCGCGACTCAGGGTACCGTTCTTGTCCGTGTCCGTCTCTTTCCAGACCAGGTCCTCGAAGCCGGTGCGATCTGAGGGCAGCAGCTTCGGCTTGACGCCCTTTTCCTGATCGGCGGCGAAGCTCGCAAACTCGCTCAGGTCGACGCCCAGATCGTCGTTGGTATCAATCACCAGCAGCGCGAGGTACAGTCCCCACCAGTCAGCCTTGGCCGAATCAGGCTTGGTGGTGCTGGCCTTCCATTCCGCGGCGCTGATCTTGCCGTCGCCGTCAGCGTCAAAACCCGCGAATCTCTTCTTCAACTCTTCGTTCTGCCCGTCGCCAGTGCCTTCGACCTCGTAGTAGTCGTTCAGGTATTTCTTGATGACCTGCTTGTATTCGTCGCCGGTGAGTTTGCCGTCACCGTTCGTGTCAACTTCCGCGAATTCGTCCGGCGTCGCGTCACTGAGCGTGTTGTACTCTTCCTTGGTCAGGGCCTTGTCGCCATCCTTGTCGGCGGCCTTCATGGTTTCGCTGATGTACGGGTCGAGGTAATCCTTCTGGTAGAAGTCCCAGTCCTTGGTACTGAACTTCAGAGGCTCACCGTTCTGCGCTGCCGTAATGTAGGCACGGAACTCCGCACGCGTCACAACGCGGTCGTCATCGGCGTCGGCCAGCACGAAATCAATAACGTGGGGCGCCCAGGCGATCAACTTGTCGCGTGTGCCCGCATCCGCTTCCAGATCCGCGTAAGCAGCCGCCTTCATTTCGTCTACGCTGATCTTGTCGTCCTTGCCGGTGTCGATGCCGGAAAAGTACTGGTCAATGTCGTCCTCTTCCTGCGCGAATACCGGCCCGCAAAAGGCAGCTCCGGCCAGCAGGCACAGCAGATAACCGGCTTTCATCGTGTCTCCCGTTGATGTTCACTGCTCGAATTTGACGATCTCCGTGACCGCCTTGTACAACTCGCCCGTGACTATCCGGCGTATCACCAGACCGGGCCATTCGTTGGCGTACCAGACGCGCCCTGCGCGTCCTTCTTCATCTTTGTATGTGTAGACGCTGCATTCAAACAGCCCTACTTCGGTGATGCGCTGTTCCGTGCGCTCAAGAATCGACCGGCCGGGGGGCTCAAGCTGCTCGCTGAAGCTGTCATCGAACTTGATGATTACTTCGACGGGCTCCTCGCCTTTGATCTTCTCAAGCAACTGCGACAGTTTGGTGATTTCGAGAACGCACTCTTCGTCGGTGACTTTCTTGATTTCGTACTGGTTGACGTCCCAGCTTTTGTAGCCGCGCTCGCCCTTTTCAACGGCCGTGTTCAGCACCCACAGCGAGCCCTTGTTGCCGTATAGGCGCTTTTGGTCAACCTGCTCGGGCTCTGCGTCGCCCTTCTTTTTTTTCTTCTTCTTGCCCTTGTCATCGCCCTTGTAGCCGCTTTCACCCGGACACCACCGGAACTCCTCAAGCTCGCGCGTGCCGAAACGGTCATCCTGCTTCACAACCAGCCCGGGAAACTCGACGCTGCGCCACAAGCGCGCGTCGCCGTCAAAAGTCGCGGCCGCGAACCACAGGATGCAGTCGAAAGTGCCTGCTTCGGTTTTTACCTTTTCGCGCTTCTGCTTCTTGAAACCAATCGGGTCCTTGAAGACCGTGCCGTCCTTGTCGAAGTCCACGGTGATCTCGAACACGCTGTTGGGGATGTCCTTCTTGCCGGCATCCAGTGTGTTCTGGGTGTACTGGGCCTTGTTCTCCCAGACGTTCTGTACTTCGAACTCGTGGTAGGTTACTTCGGAGTCGCCGCCCTCGTTACCGGACTTGGGGGTGCGCTTCAACAGCCACTTACGACCGGCGTAGCGGTAAAGCTGAAAGTAATCCTCGGGCTCTTCGGGCTCGTCCTTGGCGTTGACGGCACTGTGGCTCGTCAGTGTCAACAGGCCGAACATGACGGCCAGCAGCAGAATGAAAGTTTTGCGCATCGGTCCTCCTCCTTTGCGCCGCACCTGCACCTGATTGTGGAAGGGGTTGTGTCACACCGCAAGGACGGCGTTGGCGATTGCGCTTATCCGCAAGCTGCAACTGCCGCCGCCGTCACTGGTTATCCGCAAGACGCCATGGCCTAATTTCAGCGCAATTGGTTATCATGCGCGACCTTGTGAATAACCGGGTGCGTCAATGCTGAAGAAAACCGCCGACCGTGAACGGGTGCTGCCCCTGCTGGAAGAACTCGGCGGAGTTACCGAAGAGAACGTCAAGCGCGTACACGAGCTGACCGGCGTGCCCGAGGCTGACATCTGGGGTTCGGGCACTTTCTACCACCTGCTGAAGGGCGGCCCGGGCATTCGCGTCTGCAACGGGCTGAGCTGCCGCATCATGGGCAGCGACCAGCTTGCGGCGGACCTCAAGGCCAAGGGCAAAGAAGTCGAGGAAGTCAGCTGCCTGGGCCAGTGTGACCGCGCGCCGGCTGCTCTTGACGAGTCAATGAAGGTATTCGACGCCGCGAAACAGAAACGCAGCATCACGCCGGATGATCCCAGGCTGCCCCTGAACCTGGGCGGCGAGCAGAACTTTGAGTACGCGGCGCTGAAGAAGGCACGCGAGCTCGGGCGCGACGGCATATTGAAACAGATCGAAGCTTCCGGGCTGCAGGGTCGCGGCGGCGCCGGCTTCCCGGCACATATCAAGTGGAAGGGCGTGAGTTCACAGCCTGACCCGGTCCGCTACGTGGTGTGCAACGCGGACGAAGCCGAGCCCGCGACGTTTAAGGACCGCGAAACCATGCTGCGGCGCAGCGACAAAATGATCGAAGGCATGGCAATCGCAGCGCTGGTTGTGGGTGCGAAGGACATCTACTTCTATATACGCGGCGAGTTCAACGCGGAAGCTGAAGCCGTGCAGGCTGCTCTGAAGCGCGCCGGCGATCACGTCAAAGACTGGAACTGGCATTTTCATAGAGGCCACGGCGCCTACATCTGCGGCGAAGAAACAGCGTTGCTCGAGTCGATGGAAGGCAAGCGCGGAATGCCGCGCCTGAAGCCACCATTTCCGCACGAGTTCGGCTTTCGGGGCAAACCCACTCTGGTCAGCAACGTGGAGACCTTCGCCTGCGTGCCGTACATCATTAATGAAGGCGGCGAGAAGTTTAAGGCCTGGGGCAAAACCGAGGCCGGCAGCAAGCTGTACTGCATCAGCGGGCACATCCACAACCCGGGTGTGTACGAGCTGCCCCTCGGCGCGACGCTGGAAGAGCTGGTGCAAGCGGCCGGCGGCTATATGGGCAACCCGATGGCCTTCAGCCCGGGCGGCGCGAGTTCCGGTTTCCTGCCGATCGACAAGCGCAACGAGCCGCTGGATTTCAAGGGCTTGCAGAAGGCGGGCACAATGCTCGGCAGCGCCGGCGTGGTCGTGTTGAACGACACGGTCGACATGGCACGAGCCGCCCAGTGGCAGCTCGAATTTTTCGAAGACGAGTCCTGCGGCCAGTGCGCCCCCTGCCGCATCGGTAGCCGCTACCTGCACAATCAAGTGACAAAGTACCTGGAAACCGGCGACCCGGCAGCGTTGAAACATGCCAATGACGTCGGCTGGGAAATGGAAGAAGGCAGCATCTGCGGGCTCGGAATGGTAGCCCACAAGCCGCTGGTGGATTCCATGAAGTACTTCCCGCAAGCCTTTGAGAAGCGCTAATGGATGCGTGGGTTATGTGTTTTGCTATACTTCTGAGTGGATGAGCAAAACCTTCAACATCAAGATTGACGGCAAAGAGTGCGTTGCGCTTCAGGGCGAAACTGTGCTTCAGGTTGCCCGTCGTGAGGGAATCGAAATTCCGACCCTGTGCGACGATAAGCGCCTGGACCCGGCCGGGGCATGTCGTGCCTGCCTTGTTGAAATTGACGGGCAGCGCCGCCTGCAGCCGAGCTGCGCCTGGAAGGCCGCGGACGGGCAGGACGTCAAGACGCACAAGGTCAGCGAGCGCGTGCAGCGCCACCAGGATGTGCTGGTCAGCCTGTACATGGCCGACCACAAGCTTGATTGCGAAGGCCTGCCGATCGAGACCGGCAACGGAAACGACCTGCGCGCCTGGGCCAAAGATTGCAGTACGCTCCAGCTCGAGCCGGTGAACGCGCCGCGCGTGGCGCGACCGGGCGACGTAAACCCGTACATCGAATTCGACCCGGAACTCTGCGTGCTGTGCGCACGCTGCACACGCTATTGCGACGAAATCGAAGCGGTCAACGCCATCACGCTTACCGGCCGCGGCAGTGAAACCACCATCGGCACGGCGGGTATGCGCGGGCTGCTGGACACAAGCTGCGAGTTGTGCGGCGGCTGCATCGACACCTGCCCGACGGGCGCGCTGATCGAAAAGAAGGCCGAAAAGACTCTGCCCCACGAAGTCGAAAAAGTCCGCACCACCTGTAACTACTGCGGCGTCGGCTGCCAGATGGACCTGAACGTCAAGGACAACGAAGTAGTCCGCGTAACAAGCCCCGAGCCCGGCACGACGGTCAACGACGGCAACCTCTGCATCAAGGGCCGTTTTGCCTACGACTTCATCCATCACAAGGACCGCTTCACCGAGCCGATGATTCGCGGTGAAGACGGCGAACTGCACCCGACAACCTGGGAAAAAGCCATCGCCTTCGCCGCCGAAGGCATGAAGAAAGTCGCCCAGCGCCACGGCCCGGAAGCCATCGGTTTCGTTTCTTCCAGCCGCTGCACAGGTGAAGAAAACTACCTGATGCAAAAGATCGCCCGTGCGGCCTTCAAAACCGGCAACGTTCACCAGTGTGCGGCCACGTGACATGCGCCTACGGTGGCCGGTCTGGTCAAGATGTTCGGCGCGGGCGCCATGACGAACTCGATCCCGGAAATCCGGGACACCGAGTTGATGTTCGTGATTGGCAGCAACACGACGGAAGCCCATCCCATCATCGCCATGGAAATGAAGGTTGCCCGCCAGCGCGGCGCGAAGCTGATTGTTGCGGACCCGCGCAAGATCTGGCTTGCCGAGCACGCGGACATTCACCTGCAGCTTACACCCGGCACGGATGTGTTCCTGCTGAACGCCATGGCCAAGGTGATCGTCGACGAAGGCTTGGTTGACCGGGACTTCATCGACAAGCACACGGAAGGCTGGCCGGCGCTGCGCGACAACCTGGCGAAATTCACACTGGAAGAAGCCGAGCGTGTCACCGGCTGCAAAGCCGAGGACATCAAGCAGGCGGCCATCTGGTACGCGCAGTACAAACGCGCGGGGATTTACTACACGCTCGGCATCACGGAACACACTCACGGCACGGACAACGTCTACTCGCTCGCGAACCTGGTGTTGATGACCGGGCACCTTGGTGTGCGCAGCGCGGGCATGAACCCCTTACGCGGGCAGAACAACGTACAGGGTGCCAACGACGCCGGTTGCAGCCCGGTGTTCTATCCGGGCTACCAGAAGTGCGACGACGAAAGCGTGCGCAAGAAGTTCGGTGAGGCCTGGGGTATCGGCGAAGGACCGGGCCCCGGCAAGAACCTCAACGAAATGATGAAGCTGGTTGAGCACGGTGAGATGCAGGCGCTCTATATCATGGGCGAAGACATCGTGATCAGTGAGCCGAACTGCAACGTGCTGGAAGAGTCGCTCAAGACAATTGAGTTCCTGGTCTGCCAGGACATTTTCCCGAACATGACGACGCCCTTCGCCCACGTGATTCTCCCGGGCGCGAGCTTCGCCGAAAAGGACGGCGTGTTCACGAATTCAGACCGCCGCGTTCAGCGCGTGCGCAAGGGCGTGAACCCGCCCGGCAACGCGCTCCCGGACTGGGAAATCCTGATCGATTTCGCCAAGGCAGTCGGCTACGACATGCCGCAATACCAGCACCCGGGTGAAATCTACGCCGAGCTTGCACGCCTGAGCCCGAACTTCTCCGGCATCAGCTATGAACGTCTTGAAGAATACCCGCGCGGGCTTCAGTGGCCATGCAAGTCGGCCGATGACCCGGGCTCGGACTACCTGCATAAGGGCGGCCCGGTGATCGGCAAAGGCCAGTTCCAGTCCGTGGAGTATCGCCCAAGCGCCGAGCTACCGGACGATGGCTATCCGCTGATCCTCAGTACAGGGCGCGTGCTGTACCAGTACAACAGCGCGACCCAGACACGGCGCGATGCGGGCACGAACGCCAAAGCTGGCGAGAACTTCGTCGAGGTTCACCCGGACGACGCCGAGAAATACGGCATCATGGACGGCGAGACGGTCAGAATCGTCAGCCGCCGGGGCGGTATCAAGGCGAAAGTCTGGCTGTCAGGGCGAGTTCAGAAGGGCTGCGTCTGGATGCCGATGCACTTCGCCGAAGAAGCCGCCAACCGCCTGACCAACGACGCCGGCGACATAGTTACCGGCACCGGCGAGTACAAGGTCTGCGCCGTTGACCTGGTGCCCCTGCGCGAAAAGAAGAAAGCCCACGGCGGTGCGGAGTTGCAGGCCGTGCGGCATCCCGAACACTAAGCGGTGCTACATCAGTCTTGAGACGTCCATGGCGCGAACCGCCGCCCGCGAGGGAGCGGCCATCGTGTTCCGCGATAACCGCCTCACGCCACGAGCACGACGACGCCACGGGTTTAGATCAGCCACGGATGTACACGGAATCAGCCGCGGAGATTGGGCGTACACCCTGCCCACGCTTTGTGCTCCCGCACGGGGATCCAGTTCCACCGCCGACGCGGTACGTTGGCGAGGCAACGTCGCCTGTGCGACCGCGATGAAAAGATGAAACGCTTGCCGCAAGCGGAAGCCTGCAAACCAACCATGAAAATGCTCTAGCGGGCTACCACTCCGGGCTCGCGCAGACGGGCCTGCAGGCGCGTCACGAGAGACATCGCGTCGAGCCGGCGAGAGTCGTCCTCACGGAAGTTCTCGGCCTTGGCGCGGGCCTCGGCCAGACGGGCGTGATGGTATGCGGCTTCGGTCAGGTTGTCGCGCTCCAGGCGGCGGGCGATGGTGCAGTTGGTCGTCACGCTGATCCGGGTTTCCGTTTTGTCACCACGCTTCAGCCCCGCGTCGCACTGGAGCAGGTCCCAGGCGCACTCGGCATGCCCCCCTTCAACCTGTTTGCCGTCCAGCGCGTAGGACGTCGCCTCCGTGAGGCGCAGCCCGGTCTTTTCCTGCCGCAACTCGCGCACGGTAGTGATGGTATAGCGCCCGCCTTCCAGCTTTTCGCACTCGGAGCTGGTCCAGGTGAAACACAATTCCAGCTTGCCGTCGTGCAAGCGCAGCAATCGTGCGCGCTCGGGGCCGTCATCCGCGAGGTTGCAGCGCAGTATGACGTGGCAGTCGTCGAACGCGGCCAGGCGCACGCTGTTCTCGATTTCCATAAACAGGTGTGCGCCGGGCTTGCTGTCGCGGATGATCACGCAAGCGGCATTGCCGCCAAGGCGCATGCACAGCAGGTGCGCGCCATCGAACTTGACACGTAAAGCCTGATCCAGTGATTCGAAATCGCCGATGCGCAGTCCGAAGTGTCCGCGCACTTCGTCCTTCAGCAAGGCGATCCGCACGCTCCGCAGGGTGTCGCCGTCGATATCTTTGGTATCGAGGGCGAACAGGCAAGGCGCGCAGAGAATCATCACAAACAGCAGACGCATGGTCACCTCGCCGCATGGCGGCAAGGGCTACTTCGTCAATTCAGGAATGCGGGCTTGAGGGCAAACCTATTTGCCGATGATCTCGCCCATCTTGATGTCGACCGTGTACGTCTCGCCGTCGCGCCAGAACTTGAAGGTTAACACGTCGTTCTTCTTCTTGTTCGTGTTCAGCCAGATCCGGAAGTCCGTGGTCATTGTCCCGGCTTCGGTCACGTTGCCTTCCTTGTCTTTCTTTTCGGCGTTGCCGGCCACGATCCCGTCGTACTCCAGCAGCACGTCGCCAACCTTGACGTCCTTGTGGTAGGCGTCGTACCAGGGGCTGACACCGCTGACGTAGAGCCCTTTATCAACGCGCGTGTCCAGCAGCTTGTCGCTGGTCCAGAAGCCCGGAAACGTGCTGTTCACACCGATTGTGCGCGTGCCGAGATTCTTCGGCGGGCCGTCCGGGAAATTGATCGCCAGAATCTGCACCTCATGTTCTTCGCCGTCTTTCACGAAATCAGGCGGTTTGATGGCGAAGCCGTGTTCGGCGTTTGGCGCGAACCCGCTGCCTATCAGCCAGTCTTCACGACGGTCGGCCAACTGCTTCTGCCATAGCTTGCCGTCGATGTAGATTTCGATTTCGCAGGGGTCGCTGTTCATGTCCGGATCGGCGGCCCAGCCACGCAGCGTGTTGTCATCGGCGCGCCAGAAGCCGCCCATGGGCTCGGTGTTGTCCTCGAGACGGTACTGTTTTGGCGAGCCACTCAGCTCAACTTTCACGCCACTCGGGTAGTTCACCCCGTACACGCGGACCGTGTGGGTCGCCCCGTCCAGTAGCGCCGTCGGCGTCGTGGTCACGAAGCCGTGGTATGGGTCGGGCGTGACTTTGCTGTTGCGCAGTGTGTCGCGCTTGCTGTTGGCGGGCACCTGGGCAAAAAGCTCGTTGTCGATCCAGATTTCGACGTCAATGCTGCCGGTCGCGACATCCGGGTCCCATGCCCAGCCCGCAAGGACGACTTTGTTGCAGATGTCGAAGCCGCCGAAGGGCGCCTCGTTGGCGAGCCCGCTGCGGGCGTTCACGACACGCGGGCTGCCATCGATCTCATGGTGTGTGGCGTCGTCCGTGTCCACCGCGAAGACCTGCACCGTGTGATCCAGCCCGTCGTTCAGGCTTTCAGGCCAGGGTGTATTGAAGGCGCAGGTGTCCGTCGGAGTTATCCTGCGCTTCTTCAGCTCTTCGTTCTTTCCGTTGGCCGTGATCTCCGCGACTGTCTCGCCGTCAATCTGCACGATTACCTGGCACTGCTTCTCGTTTGTGTCCGGGTCCCAGGCATAGCCGCTGATGCCCTTCTCCGGCGTGGCTTCCTCAAGTTTGCCGCGCGGGTATGAACCGACGGTCTTGGTACGCGGCGAGCCCCGCAGCTCCGTCTTGCCGTGCTGGTCGCGCCGGAACACCAGCGCGCGCACCACGTGCTTTTCGGCGTCCTGCAACTCGGCGGGCTCGCCGGTTTCAAACCACCAGATCACGCCCAGCGTCTTGTGGTCCTGCCGTTTGCCCGCCTGCAACTCATAGGCGGGCTGGTCGTCGATCAGAATTTCCACCAGCAGCGCCGTCTCGGGCTCGAACTTGTCCTGTACCCAGCCCTTGATGCGTTTGCTGCTGACCTCGCCGAGCGCACCGTGCAGGTTCGGGTTGATCTGTTGCCCCTCAACGGTTTCGGCTGCCTCGGGTTCGGGCTCGGGCTCAACTTTGACCGCGCTTTCCTCGGGCTTGCTTTCTTCTTTAACAGCACCGCCGGCTTTGCCATCCTTGCCCTCAGCGGAAGTTGTCGCGCTTTCGACTGCCTCGCCGCGCCCGGCGTCCTCGGTACGGTCAACGGTCGGGTCAGTGCTCAAGTCATCGTCGCTGTTCTCGCCGTCCTCGCGGCCCAGATTGAGTGGCGCCTCTTCGGCGCGCTGCCTGTCCGTGAACTCGTCGTCCAGCTCGTGTCCAAGGTCGGACGCCAGAGGCGCACGCGCGTTCGCGGCGCTGCTGCTGCTGAACTCACCGGTTACGTATGGCAGCCACAATTCATGCGACACCGTGACCACGGCGATCACGCCGCAGACCAGTATCAACAAAGGCCACTTCAGGCCCTTCGACACGATTCGACTCCCTGAGTTGCGGCCATGTTAGCGGCGGCTCAGCCCTCATCAACGAAATCCGGAGATTCGTTGGCAAGCTCCACACACCGCCGTATCAGTTGCCCCAGCGGCGGCGAGGGATGGCGCGACAGCTTGCGGTGTTCCGCTACGCGCAGGGCATCACGGGCGGCGGGGCCCGCATCGCGCCCGATCTGCTCGAGTGCCAGCGCCAGCCACGCCCGTGCCAGAAAATCCAGCGGCTCGGCGTACACGCCCGGCGCGGGCTCGTTCTTGAGCCAGCCCGTAAGTTCATTGACAGCCTCTTCGTCTTCTCCCTGGGAGTGCAGCAGCCCGCCGCGATACACCGGGACCAGTGAATCGGGGCGCGCGTCGTCCAGGCTGCTGATTACGCTCAAGGCATCCTCCTGCATTCCCAGTGCCGCGTGACACAGGGCGAGTTCAACCCGCACGCCGGAAACAGTGCGGTCCGGCACGCGCCCGGCCAGTTCGTGTACGCCGGCTTCAAGGTCGTCGATTGCGTGCTCAGGCTTATTCCAGAGTCGCAGCAACTCGGAGCGGGCCGTCAGCCAGCGCGCGCCCAGGGTGGCATCGCCGGTTTCGGCAATGATCGGGCGGACTTCTTCGAAAGACTGCCATGCCTCGACGTACTGGCCTTGACCTGTCAAGGCTATCGCCCGCGCATTCAGGGCTGCGCCGGCCAGCCCGCGCGAGCGAGTCTCCACGGCGATCCGCACAGACTCATCGGCGCATGTCAGCGCCGCCTCGAACTCGCGCCGCCGGATCGCGAGGTTCGTGCGATTCAGCAGCACCCCAACCAGGAAATGCCGGGCGCGAGGGTCACGGGCGAAGGTTTCGGCCCGGTCGTTGTGGGCCTGCGCGACTACGAGGTCGCCCGCCTGGATCGCGTAGTCCGCCGCGTTGCTGTGCGCCGCCATTTCCTGTGCCCAGTCGCTGGTGCGGTGCGCGAAGTCGATTACCTCGCGCATGGTTTCCAGGGCGCGGTCATGGCGTCCGCCGGTTGCGTGACGCTTTGCTTCGCACATCAGCACGGCGATGCGCAAGCGGTCGCTGTTCACCTGCTCGCCCAGGTCGCGGGCTTCGCGCAGATAGTCCTCCACGTCGCCGCCGGTTTCCATGCCGATCCATGCCAGGTGCACCAGCGCGCGCCCGCGATACTCGGGGTCGGCGGCGTGGGCGCGTACTTCCTCGAAGCAGACCAGAGCTTCCTGCCATCGTCCCAGGCGCTCCAGCAGGTCCGCCAGACTGTCGGCCGCCAGGGCGCGCTCGGCGGGCTGGTTCACGAGCAGCTCGTGCAGGCGCCGGTAGGCGTCAAGGGCGTTTGCATAGTCATAATTGAAGCGGGCAAAATCCCCGCCCAGCTTGAGATATCTGCGCTCCTGTGCTTCGAAGCGCCGGTCATGGGCTTGCGCCCAACGGGCGTGCTGCGCCAGTTCCAGCCCGTACGCGCCTTCATTCAGTCCGGGCAGTGCCACGATCACATCCAGCGCCAGCGCGTGCAGCACGGCGCGCTCGCTTGGTGGTTGCAGGTGATATGCGGCGTCGCGCACCACCGCGTGGCGAAACAGGTAGGCCTGTTCGGCGCTTACTTCCATGTGCGCACTCTAGTACCGAATCGTCGTTCTGACTGCCGTCTCCGCATTCGAGACGCTATGATGCCCGACACTTTCCAGGAGCACATTGTGAAGCACTTTACCGTTGTTATGACCACCGTGCTGTTGGCCGCCGCCGTAAACGCGCAGGCGAGCCTGCCGTTCGCGGGCAATGTCCGCGCGGATGAAACGGAGCATGTCCTGTTTGAAGTGGACTTCGGCGGCGCGCACCAGAGCATCACGCTGGACCTTGCCATCAGTACGACCAGCGCCGCCGGTGGGCTCGATGTCGCGCTGATCGATCTTGACGAGCTGGCCCTGAACGGCACGGCCACATCGACAGACACCGGCTTCAATCCGGGTGCGGGCGCCATCAACGTCAGCCTTGTCACGCCCTCGTACATGGGCGTCCACCAGTTCATGGTGAGCGTCGAGACTTTCGGCGCCACCGGGTCGTCGGATTTCAGCGGCACCATGACCGCAGCCGCGCTGAACCCAGGCGCGATCACGGAATCAGGCCGCACCGTCATTCCGTACCTCACCGGCTATTACGACCTGCTGGGGCGCGGCGCGCGATTTGCCGCGTTGAGCACCGGGGCGGGCACGGTCAGCACAGACGTCAACGTGAACTTCGGCTCGGTTGACCAGGCCATTACCTTATGGGTCCAGGCCGAGGCCTTTACGGCGGGAACGGTCGAGGTGTACGAAGTGCTACCCGCCGGCACGGAGAACCTGCTGGGAACACTGACCCTGAGCGGCACCTTCGAAGACGATGACAACCTGACAACGTCACCCCGAAACGGGACTGTTACCCTGCGCGTCAAAATCGTGGCCACGTCTGCCAACCAGTTCATCTGGCATGTGGTGTTGCCGGGCACGGTGGCGAGTATCGCACCGCCAAAAAAGAGCGGCGGCGGCAAGAGTGACAGCGGCGGTTGTTCCACAAGTGACGGGGGCGGCTCGTGGTGGCTTGCGCTGCTCGTCGTGCTGGGCTGTGTAGGCGTCACGACACGCGCGGGCACCGCACGAATCTAGAGCGTTTTCAGATTAACTATAGCGGAGGTTTCCTCCTTGCCGATTCAGACGGTAAGGAGGAAACCGTATGCCTACCGCCTACTCGATGGATTTGCGGGAGCGCGTCGCTCACGCCCGGCTCAATGGCGAGCCCACCGCGGATGTCGCCGAGCGCTTCGAAGTCTCCACTGCATGGGTCCGGCGGCTCATGCAGCGGCGGCGCGAGACCGGAAGCATCGCCGTCAAGAACGGCAAGCGCGGACGCAAACCCAAGCTCGATCTCCTTGAGCTGCAAGAACTCGTACACGAAAGACCGGACGCCACCCTGGCCGAGTTGCGCGACACGCTCGGAATGGACGTCGCCCTCTCCACCATCTTCAATACCCTTCGTCGCCTCGGCATCACCTTCAAAAAAAGTACTCCACGCCGCCGAGCAGAACCGCCCCGACGTCGTTGAGCGTCGGGAATTGTGGCGCGCCGAGATGCCCGCCTCGACCCCGACCGCCTGGTCTTCATCGACGAAACATGGGTGAAAACCAACATGACCCGCCGCTACGGCCGAGCCGCAGCCGGCGAAAGGCTGGTCGACCACGTGCCCTTCGGACACTGGCTGACCACGACCTTCATCGCGGCGCTGCGGGCCGACCGCCTGGAGGACAGCTTCCCAGCCACGGAGTGCCGCAACTACTTCCGCCACTGCGGATATTCTGAACATGAACTATGAAAACGCTCTAGAACATGGCTTTGGTGCCGCCGGGGCGGCGGAATGCTTCGCAGTTCATCGCCGGGCGTGTCTCGTTCATGCCGTGCTTGCTGACGGCCAGCCTGAACAGCCCGTGCAGGTGGTCCGCCCGTTTTCCCTCGCCTTTCATGCGACTGCCAAAACGCCCGTCATTGAGCTCACCGCCGCGCATTTCCCGAATCCGGTTCAACACCTTCTGCTTGTGCCCGGGAAAGTGAATGCCGAGCCATTCCTCGAACAGCGGACCAACGCCAAGGGGAAGGCGCACCGGCAACATGGCCACACGGGTCGCGCCGCACCGCTTCGCACGCTCGACAAGCCCCGGAATGTCACTGTCCGTAAGCCCCGGAATGATCGGCGCCAGCATCACGCCGGTCGGAATGCCGGCATCGGTCAACATCTTCACCGCCTCGAAGCGCTTACGAATCGTGCTGGTGCGCGGCTCAAGCTTGCGGGCAATTGACTCGTCAAGGGTGGTGATGCTGACGGCGACGCGCGCCGCATTGTGTTTCGCCAGCTCGCCCAGCAGGTCGATGTCGCGCGTGACGAGCGCGTTCTTGGTGATGATTCCTACCGGATTGCGGAACTCCGCAAACACTTCCAGCAGCCCGCGCGTGACATTCAGCCTGGCTTCAACGGGCTGGTAAGCGTCCGTCACGCTGCTGATGCTGACAACCTGTGGCTGCCAGGACTTTTTCATGAACTGTTTGCGCAGCAGTTCGGCGGCGTTGCGCTTGACGTGGATTCTTGTTTCGAAATCCAGGCCCGCAGAGTAGCCCAGGTACTCGTGAAACGGGCGCGCGAAACAGTACACGCAGCCGTGCTCGCAGCCGCGGTACGGATTGATGGCGGCGTCAAAGGGGATGTCGGGTGACGTGTTCCAGGAAATGATCTCCTTTGTGTCATCCCAGAAGAACTCGGTTTTTGGCGCGGGGGTTTCCGGGTCGTCTACGTCAGGGTCCCAGGCGATTTCGATGCGTTCAAACCGGTTCGCGGGGTTGCGCGATGTTCCACGGCCATGGATGGGTGGCGGGGCTTCCATCAGCGCCACCTTGGATTGGAGTTGTACAGGTTTTCCAGCAGCAACTCCAAATGCAGCCGGTCCAGAAGTTTTCCCGGTGTCGGCCCCGCGCGATCATGCCGCCGCGCGCGCTTGATCAGCGCTTCGGCCTCTTCGCTCCGGTGTTCCCTCAGGGCTCGCTTGGCCTGTTTCAATAGAAACTGCGCCAGGTCTGACATGGTCACCTCCTGGCTTCAGATTAACACACGCCGCGACAAACCACGTGGCTACTGCTTGTTGAAGGTGAAGAAGCCTTCGTGTTGGTCCACTTGGATCGTGTCGCCTTCCGCAAAACCGCCTTCGAGCAGTTTCATAGCGAGCTGGTTCTGGAGTTTCTGCTGTATAACCCGCTTGACCGGGCGTGCGCCCAGTTGCGGGTCGTAGCCCTGTTTGGCGAGCTCGTCTTTGGCGCCGTCGCTTACTTCGATGCTCAAACCGCGGTCGGCCAGCAGCTTCTCGATGTGTTTCAGCTGCAGGTCGACGATGCTGCGGACCTGCTCGAAGCTCAAGCGCTTGAACATGACCACGTCATCCACCCGGTTCAGGAACTCAGGGCGGAAATGTTTGCGCATCTCGGCCATGACGGCCGATTCCACGGCTTCTTCCGTGAGTCCCGTGCCGGCTTCGCCGGTCCCCGGCGTTTCCGCCGGGGCTCTGTCGTCCATTTCCATGATGATGTGGCTGCCGATGTTGCTGGTCATGATCACGACTGTGTTCGTGAAATCGACCGTGCGGCCCTGTGAATCCGTTAGGCGCCCGTCGTCCAGCAGTTGCAGCAGCACGTTGAACACGTCCGGGTGGGCCTTCTCGATTTCGTCGAACAGGATCACACTGTACGGGCGGCGGCGCACGGCCTCGGTCAACTGCCCGCCTTCTTCGTAGCCGACGTAGCCGGGCGGCGCGCCGATCAGTCGCGCGACGGCGTGTTTTTCCATGTACTCGGACATGTCGATGCGCACGAGCGCGTGCTCATCATCGAACAGAAACTGCGCGAGCGTCTTGGCCAGCTCGGTTTTGCCGACGCCGGTCGGGCCCAGGAAAATGAAGCTACCCGTGGGCCGGTTCGGGTCCTGCAACCCAGACCGCGCACGCCGTACCGCATTCGCCACCGCACTGATGGCCTGCTCCTGGCCGACGACGCGTTTGTGCAGGTGCTCTTCCAGCTTGAGCAGCTTCTCTTTCTCGCCTTCCATCATTTTGGTGACGGGAATGCCGGTCCAGCGCGAGACGATCTCGGCGATTTCGTCTGCCGTCACTTCCTCGTGCAGCATCTTCTGCGCGCCTTGCATGTCTTTCAGCATCCCCTCTGCTTCTTTGAGGGCCTTCTCCTTGGCGGGGATGTCGCCGTAGCGGATCTTGGCGACTTTCTCAAGTTCACCCATGCGCTCCAGACGCTCGGCCTCGAGCTTCAGTTGCTCGAGTTCCTCCTTGCCTCTCTGCGCTACGTAGATGACTTCCTTTTCGTTCTGCCACTGAGCCTTGGCCTTGGAGTGGTGCTCTTTCAGCTCGGCCAGTTCCTTCTCAATGTTGCCGAGGCGCGATTTGGAGGCGTCGTCCTTTTCCTTCTTCAGGGCCTCTTTCTCAATCTGCAGGCGGCGCATCTGGCGTTCCAGCTCGTCGAGTTCCTGCGGCAGCGAATCGATTTCCAGGCGAATGCGCGCGGCTGCTTCGTCCATCAGGTCGATGGCCTTGTCCGGCAGAAAGCGTTCCGTGATGTAGCGGTTGCTGAGTGTCGCCGCGGCCACGATCGCGCCGTCGGCGATTCGCACGCCGTGGTGAACTTCGTAGCGTTCTTTCAGCCCGCGCAGGATCGCGATGGTGTCCTCAACATTCGGCTCGCCGACATACACCTGCTGAAAGCGGCGCTCGAGTGCTTTGTCCTTTTCGACGTGCTTGCGGTATTCATCGAGAGTCGTAGCGCCCACACAACGCAGCGTCCCGCGCGCCAGTGCGGGCTTCAGCAGATTGCCTGCGTCGGGCGAGCCTTCGGTCTTGCCGGCGCCAACGATGGTGTGCAACTCGTCGATGAACAGAATGACCTGGCCTTCTGCGGCTTCGATTTCTTTCAGGATCGCCTTCAGGCGCTCTTCGAACTCGCCGCGGAATTTGGTGCCGGCCATCAGCGCGCCAAGGTCAAGTGAGAGCACGCGCTTGCCCTTCAGACCTTCCGGCACGTCGTCCTCGATAATGCGGCGGGCAAGTCCTTCGATGATTGCGGTCTTGCCAACGCCGGGCTCGCCAATCAGGACCGGGTTGTTCTTGGTGCGCCGCGACAGCACCTGCAGCACCCGGCGGATTTCGTCGTTGCGCCCGATAACCGGGTCCAGCTTGCCCTCGCGCGCCATCTGGGTCAGGTCACGCGTGTACTTGGAAAGCGCCTGGTACTTGCCTTCGGCTTCTGGTGAGTCGACTTTCTGCGTTCCGCGCACATCCTTCAGCGCAGCCAGCAGTTCCTTGCGGTTGGCGCCGGCGTCCTTGAGTACGCGCGCAGCGGGCGTCTTGCCATGTTCGATCAGACCGAGCAGCCAGTGATCGCCGGACACGTACTCGTCTTTCAGTTTGTCCGCTTCCTCGAACGACTTCTGCAATACATCGTTGAACGGCCCGCTGGCGTAGGGCTGCGCGGCGCCGGTGACCTGCGGTAACTTCTCGATCTCGGCTTCAAGTTGCTTGGCAACGTGGTCAACGTTTGCACCAAGTTTTTGCAGCAGCGGGCGCACGACGCCCTCGTCCTGCTTTAGCAGCGCGAGCGTCAGATGCTCCGGCTCGAGCGCCTGGTGGTTGCGCTTGCGCGCGATCTCGACCGCGTCCTGCACGGCCTCCTGGGTCTTGATGGTGAGTTTGTCGAGTCGCATGTCGACCTCCGAGCCTTACGCAGGAGGCACCACAAGCCAGCGGAAAGTTGGGGGCAGAACACTTCCCGGACCCGGATGCCCCCAGCGTGGGGCTCAACTGACAGTCGCAACGACCGTGCCAAGCTGTCATTTGCCTGAAAATCGCTGCCATTGTGGCAGCATCATGGTTGTAAGCCCTTCTGTTGAACAGTCTCGTGTCGTTTGGGCAGGCTGGCCGCACAGAAGGCAACTGCACAAATTCTATGCGTTCTGGTTGACTATATTCGTATTATACAGTATAGTCATTTTGTGCATTGCGAACCCGGAGGAAGAACAATGTCCAGAGCAAAGAACCGGCGTGGATTCACGCTCATCGAATTGCTGATCGTAGTGGTGATCACCGGCATCCTCGCCTTGGCGTCTGTTCCCGTCATTAGCGCGAGTACGCAAGATGCCCGCAGATCAGAAGGCGAACTCATCCTTGGTACCGTGAGGGACGTCGCACGCATCGAGTACGCGAGAACGGGCACATCGCCGAAGAAGCTCTCTGATTGCGGGGTGAAAGCCAAGGATCGTACGGGCAACTACTTCAAGGTTCAGAACGCAATCGCGAACAGCAACATCCAGGACGCGCGCATTCGCGCCGTCTCCATTTCCGGTGATGATGGGCGTGGCGACCTGCATTTCACCTGGAACAGCGGAGCTAGTGAATTCAGGTGGCGCTAGGACAAGAATGCCGCCCCACGAGTCGTCCAGGAGCGATGTCAGCTACTCACCGCAGCCTGGAAGGCGTTCGGCCGTGCCACGTGCTTCGATCTGACCCGGAACTGTGGGTCAGTTCGAGGCCGTTTGGCCTTAACCAATCCTGCTACATATCCCGTCCGTTCATATAATCGCAGGTCGTCGTTCGTGAAACTAGCTTGCTGTTTTCCAGTGCCCCGGAGAACCCATGCCCAAGCTGTCATTGACTATCCCGCTGCTACTAATCGCGCTGCTGGCTTACACCGCGCCGCAGGCTGTCGCACAGGACGCGCCGAAGCTTCGCGGCATCAGCGCGTGCAACGCCGCGCTTGACCTGCTTGAAGATGGCAAGCCCGGCGAAGCCCTCAAAGTGATGCAGGACGCCAAGGGCACCATGGATGCCGAGGACGAGTGGCTGTGGTGGGGAAACACCGGGCATTGCCACCGAGACCTGCGCCAGGACGCCGAGGCGCTGGAACACTACGGGCAGGCCCTGAAGCTCAAGCCGGACTGCTGGTTTCGCATTTATTACTGCCGCCTGCTGCACGAGGCCGGTCGCTGGGGCGAAGCACTCGAGGAACTGAACCAGAAGATCGACTTCGACTACCAGGAGCGCGCGGACCGGCTGAAGAGCGTGATCAACGGACCGTTCAAGCAGCGCTGGCCCCTGACCTGGGGCAAGCTGGAAACCACCAGCAAGAAGGGCAACTACCAGATTGTCAGCGACGTCGGGGTCAGTGTCGAGGAAATGGACAAGCTGGAGCAAGAGGCCGGCAAGCTGGACCTGGAAAGCAAGTCCGACCAGAAAAAGCTGGAGAAGCTGCTGAAGCCGAATGACGACCTGATATCGCTGGCGAATCTGGCCGAGCTCGCGCGCGACGAGTACATGCGCTTTACGGGGTTGAAAGAAAAGGACATGCCCGAGGGCAAGGTCTTCAAAGTCTTTTTCTTCATGAATGAGGACGACTTCCACCAGTACGCCCTTGAATGTGGAGGCGACGGCGACACGGAGAACACTCTGGGCTTCTATGAGCCGAACATGAAGTACCTGCAGCTCTACAGCCAGCCGGGCGCGAAGTCGAAGGTATGCGGGCTGGCGCTGGAAACGGTGGACACCTTCTTCCACGAGGGCTGGCACCAGTTCTTCGACATGCTGACGGAGCAGACGCCGATCTGGGTAGACGAAGGGCTGGCGGAGTTCCTTGGGCACGCCGAAGTCAAAAGCAAGGGCGCGAAGATTGAGCTGGGGCTGTTGATCCGCGTGCGCGGCGACACCTACACGCGCTATGAGCGCATTCGTGAGACCATCGCCCAAGTGGAGTATGTGCCATTCAATAAGTTCTTCCGCTTCACATCGAGCGACTGGAACGACGGCGACGTGAACATCCATTACGCGCAAGCCTGGAGCATCGCCTACTTCGCGCTAAAGGGCAAAGACGACAACTTCCGCAAAGACTACAGCAAAATGTTCTGGGAGTTGATGAAGGGGCGCCACGTGGACGAAGTCGTCGACGAAATCTTCACCGACGAAAAGCTCGACCAATACCAGGCCGCCTGGCTGAAGTACTGGAAAACAACCTGAGCGGCCAACGAAAGTGGGGGCGGGTTTAGAGCCCGCCCCCACTTTCGTTGATGGGTTGTGAAGGCTTCTCCTTATAGTTCGGCCCGCTTCCATTTTCGCCACAGGTCGGCGACGAAGCTCTGCGGGTTGTCTTTGACTCCGAGCTTTTCGAAGTACTTGTACGTGACTTCAACATCGTGCTGCAGCATGTCCCTGGCGTTCGGGTTGTAGCGGGCGTCCACGGCCTGGGGCAGATCGATGATGCGCAGCGGATCGCCCGGCTCGTCCAGATCAACCAGGATGTTGTAGGGGCTTAAATCCCCGTGCACGTAGTCGGCCTGCAACATCATCTCGACGTTGGATTTGATCAGACGCCACAGCTCATCGGCCCGCTCGCGCGGCACTTTGGCGTGCTGCAGGATCGGGCAGGGGCCTTCCTCGGTGCCGAAGTACTCCATCAGGATGACGCGCCCGATGTTTTTGACCGGCACGGGCACGTAGACGCCGACTTCGTACAACGTTTTCAGATGCTCCCACTCCTGGCCGACCCACAGCAGGAAGTGAACGTCGAGCCCGAAGTCGCTGCCCTTCTGGTAGGCCCGTTTCACCCGCGTGTTGTGGTACAGCAGAGTGCGGTTCTCCTGGTACGCGGCGTCGTTTCGAAAGCTGCGTTCCTTGAGATTCTTGTAAACCTTCGCGGCCAGCATGTCGGCGCCCGTGTCCGGGTGCGCGCGGCATGCGTACACGGTGGCTTCCTTGCCACTCTTGACCGTGTAAAGCACTTCCGTAATCAGCGCCAGGTCGATGAACGGCTCGAGCGCTTCTTTCGTTTCGTTGTCCATTGCTTGTTTGTTCCCGTATGCGCGGCGAGCCGCGGATTGGTTTCGTGCCAGTTCTGCGTGTTCATGGTTGTGCTCCTTTCTCGTGGTGTGCGCACATTTCGCCGGGCAGGATGCCCGGCGAACACATGCAGGCTGGAAGCCCACACCACAATTGAACAAGGCCGGCTGCGAGAGCCGGCCTTCAATGAATATTGAGTAGGTACGGAGTCTCGCTAGTGGGCCTTGTTGTTTTCGACATTGACCGACATGGAGACCTCCGTTGGTGCTGCGCTGACAAGTATGGCGCGCGTGTATTGACGAGTCAAGTTTACTTCCCGTATTTCTTCAGGTCGTTCTTGTCGAACGTTCCGTTTACCGCGTCCTGCCACTTGTCCTTCTGGCCAACCCACTTCTTTTCCTGCTTCGGGTCCTGGTAGACCTTGCTGGCCACCAGGTCGTACTTGAGGATGTCGGTCTGGAACTGACGGACTTCCTTCATGTTGATTTCGATCAGCTCGTAGGCCGCCCAGGCCTGCGCGCAATCGCCATTGCGCAGATGCTGATCGGCGCATGCGCCCACCACTTCTTCGTTTAGCGGCCCGTCTACGTAGAAGTCGCTCGGAGCGCTCCAGTTGACGTGCTTGAACAGCTCAGTCAGGTAGCGCACTTCGTACCAGTCTTTGATGGCGTTGGCCCAGGCCGCCTCGGCGTCCTTGCCGCGCTCGTCGTTACCCTTCTCGAGGGCCTTGTCTGTGCTGGCGTCGAACTTTTCTTTGGCCTGGATCAGGTCCTTCCAGAGCCTGCTTTCTTCCAGATCATCCATGCGCGCGCTGACGTCACTGATGAACGCCTTGATCAGGCCTGATCGATCCGGTTTTGCTGGCTCCGGGTCTTTCTTCGGGTCGTCCTTCGGCTTCTCGGCGACCGGGTCTTTGGCAGGATCCTTCTTCGGCTCGTCCTTCGGCCCAGGGTCGTCCTTGGGTTTTTCGACGCTCGGGCCCGGGTCTTTCTTCGGATCTTCCTTGGTGTTATTCACGCGGTCGTTGCGGGTCGGCTTGTCGCGACCGCCCTTGTCTACGCCGTCGTCATCCTTGCCCGGATCAGATGGGCGATAGACATCGCCTGTGTCTCTATCGAGGTCTTCCTGGGTGTAGGGATCGTCGTCGTCAGGTTCACTACGTTTCTCGCTGCTGCCGCAACCGACCAGCAGTCCCAGCATCACCGCAGACAGCAACTTCTTCATGACCGCTCCCTTCAAGAGGCCCACATGATAGCGAGAGCGGCACTCAAACACGCAGTGCTTTATTCGGCGGGCTCAGCCAGCCAGTTGCGGAAGTAGACGTACCCCTGCCGTACCATGCGCCGCAGCCATACGCGCGCGCGGGCGTGCAGCGTGACATTTGCGGGCTCCAGGCGCAGCGTCTCGCGATACATGACGGCGCGCTGGAAAATGTCTCCTGGCAGCCCGTGCTCGTGCGCGTTCCAGAACTGCCGGAGACGCGCCCGTGCAAGCTTCTCGTTGCCGCCGACGCGCAGCAACTCGATCTCGATGAACGCCAGCGCGGCCTTGCGGGTCCTTTTCACACGCGCGCCCTCCACCGCCGCGAGCCAGCGCTTTACCGCACCCCTTGCGTCACCGTCCATGGCCTGCATCCAACACTGCCCGTGCAGCCAGTTGGTGGGCTGGGTCGTGTCCGGGTGTACGGCGCCGGTCCTTTCGGCGAACTTCAGCGCGCGTTGCAGCAGTGACTTGTCCGACTCCAGAAACGCCAGGCTGAACAGGGCCGTGTCGTCCTGCGGGTAGGCGTAGCCTTCAATCACGGAGAATGCGGGCGCAATTTCCATCGAGCCAGCCAGCACCAGCGTCCGGATGTGCAGCCCCCAGAACCGGTTGCGCATGTCATCAGGCAGGCGCGGCACGGCATCCGACAGCTCCGCGATGGCTTCTGAGACTCGCCCGAGTTCAACCAGACAGCTTGAGCGCACAATGCGCAGTCGCAGGCGGTGTTTGTCGCGCTCGGGCACGATGCGCGTGGCGGCAAGCACACCGTCGGCCATCATTACGGCTTCGGCGTGGCGCCCCATGCCGTAGCCGGAGTGCACAACCGCGAACGCGTATTTCAGGACTTCGCGAGGGTCGCTGCCGCCGCCGATCAGGTAGCGCCAGAGAATTTTCTGGCGAAGCTCGAAGTCGTGCTCGTAGTCGAGGTCCAGAAACGCGAAGCGCGCAAGCGTCAGGTCGATCTGATTGATCGTGTCCGACGGCAGGTCGAAACGCTTGAGATACTCCAGCCCGGGTTTAATGTCGCCCGCGCGCGTCAGGTTCATGCGGTCCATGGCGTCGTTCATGGACCTGCCCAGGCGGTCAGCCACCGGAAGCAGGCTGCTGTTCAGACGCTCATTGGCCTGGTCCCAGGTCTTGAGCATCTCGTTCAGCTTCTCGAACCGCCGCGCGGAAGGCGCGCCTTTGAGTGTGCCTTCCGCTTCACTCTCGAGCGCACCGAGCACGCGCACCATGCGCTCCATGCTTTCGCCGACAGCGTCGGCCTGCAGGGTGGTTTCGCCGGCCTGCGGCGCACCCATGCCGGTCAGCAGCCAGTTCAGATTGACGCCGAGAGACTCGCTGAGCTTTACGCAGAAGTCAGCTGGCACGCGTCGCCCGCGCTGGTAGTGGTAGACGCTGCTCTCGTTGACGCCGCCGGCGCGGGCGACGGCGGCCTGGGAGTACTCGTGTACCAGATCCGTGATGCGCGCGGCGATTGTGTGGTTGATGTCCATGTCTTCACGAATCGCAAGTCAGGAAGGCCATCTTGCCATTTAGCAAGCCAACTTAGAACCTTTTTCACCATCGAACTTGTCGATTAGCATTTGCAGGGCATACTTGTTCATGTCGCAGGCGGGGAATCCCGAACCCCGAAGGCGGCAAGGCACGGAGTGGAGGACTCAAAAAGTTCTCAAAGCTTGAAGGCGAAGAAACCAGGGTGATGAGCCCAGCACCGCCCTGAACTTCGCCTTCAAATCAAAGCGGGCCGCACATCGATGCGGCCCGCTTTGATTTGTGAATGGTCTAAGCGGTTCCGCATAAATTTCTTTATGTGTGCGCAGGGCAACCGCCGCCCGCAATTAGCGTCTCGCCAAGAGCGCAATCACCGCGATCTGACGCCAGGCGAGGGCGGGATTGCTCAATGTCGGCAGGCCCCGCCTTCCGTTCGGGGCTGCTGTTCGGGGTGCCTGATCAAGGCTTCTTGAGGCGCATTCCGAACCAGCCCTTTACGCGTGCGCGGGCCAGCTTGCTTTTCAGCCTGTTCAGCATGGGCTGCTCGCCGCACTCTTCCAGGGCACGTTCCCAGGCTTCGCGGGCCGCTTCGACGCGCCCGAGCCAGAGCAGGTGCTTGATATGCTCGTCATACAGGCGCGCGCGCAGCAGTTTTGCGGATGCAGGGCGGAAGCGCGGGTGTTGACCAAAGCGCGCCACGAACCCGTCCAGGATGCGCAGTTTGTCCGCGTCACGCTGCAGGTCACCGGGTAGCCCGTCCTCACGACTGATGCTGTTGTCCACCGTGCAAATCACGGTCAACGCCTCGGGCACGGCCAGAAACGGCGTTGCGAGCGACAAGCGCAGCTCGAACTCCGTGTCGTCCCAGTGCCGCTCCGTCCCGAACCCGCCGACCTCGCGTGCAAGGTCACGTCGCACAATCAGCGTCTGCATGTGGGCACGGGTTTCCCCGCTGCACAGGCTTTCGAACACCCAGCCGTCGCGCATGTGCTGCAGGCGCGGCTTTGGCTGGTCCTCCTTGCCCTCATGTACGAAGCGGGTGAATGACGCGCCCGCCTCGGGGTGTGTGCGCATCATGTTGATCTGGGTTTCCAGTTTCTGGGGATACCAGCGGTCGTCGTCATCAAGGAACGCCAGCAACTCTCCACGGGCGTGTTCCAGGGCGAACGTCTTGGCCGGGCCTGGACCGCCGTTCGCCTTCTCGAAACAGCGGCAATCCATGCCCGCACCGGCGGCCCGGTCAAGCCAGGTCTTCAGCACTTCCGGCGTGTCGTCGCCGCTGCCGTCATCCACAACGATCAACTCAAGCGGGCGATATGTCTGGCGCAGCACGCTGCCCAAGGATCGCTCCAGCAGGTGCGGGCGACGGTAGGTACAGACGATCGCGGTTACCAGCTCCGCCATGGCACCGACCCCACTCGCGCCACGGCTCTGCCGCGTTGGCCGAGGCAGCGCCTAGAACCCGGCCGCGATACGCAGCACGTAGAACGTGTTGGGAATGTCATTGGGAACGGCCCGGGTCTGGTTGAAGTCTTCCTCGTTGAAGACGATCTCGAAGCCAAGGGTTACGTTGCGCGCAAGGGTAAAATTAACGCCTAGCATGAACTCGCGCCGGTTGGCTGCAAAGCCGGCGGCGTCTGCCAGACTGAAACCCGGCACCGCGCCCGACGATACGCGCAGGGGCCCGCCAAAGGGGTCCGAGCTGTCCAGCGGGTTGTCGTTGTTGTTTGTTACCAGCTCGCTGTAGCGGAACATCGGCGTAATGCGCAGAAAGAACGGTATGCGCGGCAACTCGAATGTGTAGCGCAGCTCAACGCCCCACGCGTCGCGCACAAAGCGCCCGTCCTCGGCGTGTATGTAGTGGGCCTGCACGAACAGGTCGCCGCCGGCGATACGGAACGCGAAGTCGAGGTTCGCCCCCATGCGCCACTTGGCACGCCGCACGCGCTTGGCCGGGTCCTCCTGCGTGCCGCCATAGAAAGGCTGGCGCTGCATGCCTTCGATCAGGCTGACTTCGTTGTAGCTGAGGCGGTCGATCGAACCCCACGCAAGGATATGGAAGTAGTTCGTGTTCTGGGCCGTCCAGCGCTCCGGGTCGAAGTGGGCGGTGCTGCTCAGGAAGCTGGCCGTGTTGAAATCGAAGATGAACCCGCCGCCGAATTCCACCTGCAAGTAGCGGCTGACTTCGCCCGTGTCGCCCAGCCCACGAATGTAGCGGGTTTTGTCGTCCTGCATGACCGGGTAGTTGTTCGAGTCGTCCACGTGTCCGCGCCCGAGCAGCGTGCCGTCCGACAGTGCTCCTATAAGGTAGAAGTTTTCCATCAGCCGGGCCGTGTACCGGAACTGGGCGACCTCGTCCTGGTGAAATGCCCGATGCCCAAGCGCCATCGTTGCGCTGGCCCGATGCTGGCGCCAGAAGTGCCCGTCCACACCAAACAGAAAGCTGTCCGCGAAATAGCCGGGCGGGGCGAACTGACTGAGAGGACGGTTATAGATGACGACGGCGCGCGGGATCTCAATGATCTCCTCGTCCAGCAGGGTGTAGTCACCGTTGAACAGTACGCTGACCTCGCTCTCCACGACGTCGCTGTAACCGGCGAAAACCGACAGCCAGACTTCGTCCAGGCCGATTCCGTTGGGCGCCCTGTGCCCGCCGTCGGGCTGGTCGCCGTCCGCGCTTTTCTGGGCCTGTCGGTATTTGATAGTCACGCCGCCGGCAAACTCAATGAACAGCTCCCGGCGCGAACGGATGGGCGCGAAATCTTCAAACCGCCGCCGGACCTCCTGGTCCACCCGTTCTTCCACGTACTGCTCAAGCCCCTCCTGGCGCTCATCCAGGATCGCCAGAATGTCCTCTTCGGTCAGTCCGGAGCCACCCGGCGAATCCTTGGGCGTGGTGGTGTCACCGTTGTCCGGCCCGCCGTTCGGGGGAATTGGCGGCTGGGCACCCAGAGGCGCCATGACGAGCAGAAAAAAGATCAGTATGAGAAGGCGCATAAGAGGGCTGATTGTGGTGCCTCGAAAGGTTACCGTCAACGTCCGCTTGATACCTGTGCGATTCAGAAGATAATGTAGACGCTTGATGGAACGTCCAGGTTGATTGACACCTGCCATGTGGCTGGTACTTTGGATGGATTGTCCAAGAACTTGTGATCCCGGCGGGAACGGGGGGTCGGTTGTCTATGCCCCATACGGATGCCGGTTTTAAGGACGGCGTCATGGTCGTGCGAATGGTCACGGCTACAGATGTCGGCTTGCAACGCAAGAACAATGAGGACTCCTGCGCATTGATCGAGGAGGCCGGGCTCTGCGTTGTCGCCGATGGCATGGGGGGGCATCTCGGTGGCGAGATTGCCTCCAATATTGCCATTGAAGCCGTCACTGAAGCTTTCAAGGACCGTCCCCGTAACGGCCAGGACGAGCGTAAGGACGCGGAATTGCTGTCCAAATGCATCAAGTCCGCGAACAAGGAAATCTACCGGCGCGGCAACGCAGACGCCGCGCTTAAGAACATGGGCACCACCATTGTCGCGGCCGTCTTGGCGGGTGATTACATTGTCACGGCCAATGTCGGCGACAGCCGCATTTACCGTGTGCGCGACAAGAAACTCGAACAGGTCACGGAGGATCACTCCTGGGTTGGTGAGCTGCGCAAGAAGAATCTGATCAGTGAAGAAGACGCGCGCTCGCACCCGCTCAAGAACATCATCACCCGGGCACTGGGCATGGAGCCATCGGTCGAAGTTGACGTGAAATGGGAGAAGGCCCGCAGCGGCGACCTTTACCTGCTGTGCACTGACGGGCTGACCGACTTGGTGCCGGACGGCGAAATCGCCGAGAAAATCCTGTCTTCCGGCGATGATCTGGACGCCATGGCGCGCGCCCTGATCGAGACCGCCAACGCGGCCGGCGGGACCGACAACATTACGGTTGGGCTTTGCCGGGTTGAGTAACGACGTAAGTCCAAGAGTACAACGGTGCAACAGTCCAATAGTCCGCCCAGAGGCGGATTCTTGCTTTACTGGCGACTTTTGAACTGTTGGACAGTGGACTCTTGTACTGCTGAAGGCAAAAAAATGCAGAATGCGTTGAGGTTTTAGTGCGTCCAAGGCGTCACAAGAGTGGTGGAACTGGAGACGAAGCAGCAATCCGATGACGCTCTGGTCGCCCGGTTCCGCCGTGGCGACGTTGATGCGTTCGGCGAGTTGTATGAGCGCCATCGCGGCGGGCTTTACGGCTATGCCCTGAGTTTATGCTACGAGCCGGCCAGGGCTGCGGACGCGGTCCAGGAGTTGTGGCTGGGCTTTTTGGAGAACGTCGAGAAGCTTGCGGATGTGGCCAACGTGAAAGCGTACCTGTACCGCAGCCTGCGGAATCGTGTTCTGGACGAGTTTCGCAAGCGACAAAGGGAGAAGAAGGCATTGACGGGCAGCAGCCCGCTCGTGCTGGTCAGACCGCGGGACACCGTAGCGTCGCGAGAGGAGGCGGACAGGTTGAACAGCGCCTTGCAGCGCCTGTCGGACGAACAGCGGGAAGTGATTCTGCTTCGGATGTACGGCATGAAATTTGGAGAGATTGCGGACGTACTGCAAGCCGCCACGAAGACGGTCGAAAGCCGTCATCGCCTGGCGCTCGAAAAGCTGCGAGAGTGGCTGCGGACTGAAGAATCATGAGCAATACAGATCCGTTTGGAAACCGTTTTCGCGGTCCTACGCCGCCGCCTGGGCTTGACGCCAATGTGCTTCAGGCTGCGGCGCGGACAGCCGCGAAGCTTGCCGCCGGGGGCTCGCGCCTTTCGGCGGAAGGCGAAAAGTCATACAGTAACTGGTCGAATCACAAGCAAGATAGCAGGGAGCAAACCACGATGTCCGAAAACATCGTTTTTCCGTGTCCCGCCTGTGGAACCAAATACAGCGTTTCACCACATCACGCGGGCAAGAAAACCACATGCAAAAAGTGCGCAGCACCCGTCACGGTGCCGTCGCCGCAGGTGGCCAATCCAACCATTGTGGGCGGCACGCGCACAATCCGTCGCGCGGACATCGACCCCGGGTCGTCTACGCGCGACGAGCCGGTCAGCAGGCCGTCCGCCGAAGTTGACATGACCGGCGGCGCCAGCGTCCTGCGCAAAGAAGAGACCGTCATCGGCGCGCCGCCCGCGGTGGGCGTCAGCGCGCCGGGTACCCGCGCCCCCGTACGTCGCGGCGGCACGGGCGCGCCGCGCCCGGCGCCGTCCGGTCGCCCCATGCCCCCAGGCATGGGCCCGCCGCGCAAGAAGAACAACATGCCCCTGATGCTCGGCATCGGCGGAGGCGTGGTCGGGCTGATCCTGATCGTGGTACTGGTCGTGGTGTTCAGCGATACAGGCACGACAACGCCCGGACCTGACGGCGGCGACACAGTCGCCGCCGGCAACTCGCCCGCCGCGCAGCAGGGCGCGGACGAGCGCCTGCTGGAAGACATGAAGAAGGCCTTCAATAACGTGGACGCCCTGTCACTTGACCAGGTGCGCTTCTACTACGAGGAAGCGCGCGGGCGCCGCGACAACGCCGAATTCAAGTCCATGCAGGACCAGTTCGCCAGGCATCTGGTTCGCAAGACGGAATCCGGCGCGTCCGTCGACCAGTTGGCCGATATCGCCCTGATGCTTTCCGACGACAAGAACCCCAGTGCGGACCTGCTCCTGGAAAAGGCCTGGGCCGCCATGGACAAGGCCGGCAAAGCCACCAAAGAAGAAAAACGTCTGCTGGAGGACGGCTCGGAAAAGAAGACCCTTGTTGTTGTCCCGAAGTTCAAGGACATCGTCACACGCGTCGGCTGGGTTGAATACCAGTACCCCGAAGAAATGAATCTCTGCATTGAGTATGAGGTCGCCGGCGCATCGGATTACAGCGCCTACTACAACTTCGACATTCTTCAGATTTACCGCGACGCCAAGCTGTTTCCTCCCGACATCGTTGAAAAGCTGCAGCAGCTTGAAGAAGTCGCCCTCGGCAACTGGGCCGATCTCAACGCCCGCGATGCCAAAGACGGCTACGCCAAGAAATCCCGCAAGGCCTGGATTCGCTTCCGCGCCGCCCACAAGGCCGGCAAAGTGGACCGCACCAAGGGGCAGCGCTCGTTCAGTCCGCGCGCCATGGAGCGCGAGAACGAAGAGTTTGACGAAATCTGGACCTACACTTACGGCCCGTCGCTGATGGTGTTCGTGGAGAAACCGCTGGGGCGCGCAAGCCTGGATGAGGACTTTCTGGAAACGCTGGAAAGCAAGAAGGCCCTGCTTCAGCAACTGGTCGCATGGTTCGATGAGCGCCTGGTCACCAAGTTCAACCTCAAGCGCGTAAAGCCCAAGGACAACGCGGAGCTGGCGCAAAAGGAAGGCTGGCCCATGGAAATCGTCGTATTCAAGGACAGTGCCACCTTCGCCAAGCATTACCTGGACACGAACAAGGAGCCGATTCCGCCAGGCGCTCGCGCGTACTACTCTCCCCTCGACCAGCGCGTCATGACTTATGACGACCGGGCCGACTCCAGCCCCGACACCCAGTGGTTCAACGAATCAGTGATCATTCACGAGACGTTCCACATGCTGTCAGATTTCTACGCTGCCAACCCCATGTTCGAGCGCGACGACATGATGAAACGTCCGCGCTACGCCAACATCCTGGTCCAGGAGGGTCTGACCGACAGCGTGGCGGGTTTCCTGCGCGAAGGAATGGGTGAGGACGCCAAGTACGACTTCCTGCGTCTCAATCACCTGCGTCTTCGCAGCTTCCAGCAGATCTACGAGATTCTCGGCAAGGATGTGCTCTACCGTATTCGCGACACAATCGAGTGCCGCCACTACGGCCAATGTGACCAGAAGGCCTATGACCGGCTGCTCGAAAAGAAGTGGAAGGTCAACGGGGACTGGCTGATGGGCAACGCCCGCGGCGTGTTCTACGCCACCGCCTGCCAGATCAGCTACTTCTTCGAGCATTACAAGGAAAACGGCAAGTACCCGTACCGCGACAAATGGTGGGAGTACATTGCCAAGGACTACAAGGGCGAGATCAGTGTCAACAGCTGGACCGACACCGTCGGCATCACCAAGTTCAAGGAAGTATTCGGCATCAAAACCGACGCGGACTGGGACGCCCTTGAACAGAAGTGGATCGACTACACCATGTCGCTTAACCCGGAAGACGTGGGCAAGGGCGGCGACGACATCAAGGAAGACAGCATCGGGCCCGACATCGCGCCTCCACCGCCATACGAAGGCAGCTTCCTTCCCGGCGGCGGACAAAACGCGGCCTTGCCGAGCCGCAGAGAACGTGAAGAAGAAGAAGTTCTGGTCGGCTAGTTGCAGCCACATGTGGTCAGCTACAGGCGGGAGGCCCCGGGGCCTCCCGTTTCACGCCCGGAGATAAGGTACACGACGCGCGCGTTCGTTCGCGCCGGCGGGCGCGAATCTGTGACTTCGACAACCGGGGTTCGGGGCTACAACTTCCGGACGTCAGGGTTTATAACAGACCGATTGGAGACCGCTTGCACGCGCCGCACCACGGCGCTCTGCTTTGCTGACTTATGAAACAAGCCACGCAGATCAAGACAAAGATCCGCTTCGTGACCGCCGCGTCGCTATTCGACGGGCACGACGTGTCGATCAACATTATGCGCCGCATCCTGCAGGCGCATGGGGCGGAGGTGATCCATCTGGGTCACAACCGCAGCGCGGAGGAAATCGTCAACGCGGCCATTGAAGAAGACGCCCAGGGCATAGCTGTCAGCAGCTACCAGGGCGGGCACATGGAATTTTTCAAGTACATGCACGACCTGCTGCAACAGAAGGGCGCGGGTCACATCAGGATCTTCGGCGGCGGCGGCGGCGTGATCGTGCCCGAAGAAATCCGCGAGCTGCACGACTACGGCATCAAACGCATCTTCAGCCCCCAGGACGGGCGCGAGCTAGGGCTTGAGGGCATGATCGACCTCATGATCGCCGAGTGCGACTTCAGCACACTCAATGATCTTAACGGCGAACTCAACGACTTCGATACCCACCACAAGGGCAGCGTCGCCCGACTCATCACGCTGGCAGAAATGAACGCCGAGGCACCGCCGGAACAGCTTGAAAGGCTGCACGCGGCCGTGGCCGGCAAGAAGTCAGCACGTAAGCACCAGGTTCCGGTACTCGGTATCACCGGCACTGGCGGCGCGGGCAAATCCAGCCTGACCGATGAGTTGCTGCGCCGCTATCTGCTTGATTTTGAGGACAGCCACGTCGCCGTGCTGAGCATCGACCCCACCCGCAAGCGCACCGGCGGCGCATTGCTGGGTGACCGTATCCGCATGAACGCCCTGAACAGCGACCGCGTCTACATGCGCTCAATGGCCACGCGCGATTCGCACACCGAAATCAGCGAAGCCCTCGACGAAGCCATCGATATCTGCAAGGCCGCGGGCTACGACCTCATACTTGTGGAAACCAGCGGCATCGGCCAGGGCGACGACGCGATCACCAGGTTCAGCGACGTCAGCCTTTACGTCATGACGCCCGAGTTCGGCGCGCCCACGCAGCTCGAGAAAATCGAGATGCTCGACTTTGCCGACCTGGTGGCACTGAACAAGTTCGAGCGCCGCGGCGGCAAGGATGCCCTGCGCGACATCCGCAAGCAGGTGTGGCGCAACAAGGGCGCGCCTGGTGACGCGCTGCCCGAGACCATGCCGGTCTTCCCGACCATCGCGGCCCAGTTTAATGACGTGGGTGTTAATGCGCTCTACATCGAGTTGCTGGCGCGCCTCGGCAAAGCCGGCGGGCGTGAGCTTGCAACCCGCTATTTCACGCAGGTCGCAGGCCCCGAGGGCCCGGAACAATCCACCGTCGTGCCGGGCAAGCGCGTGCGCTACCTGTCCGAAGTCAGCGAATCCGTGCGCGGCTACCACAAGTGGGTGGAGCAGCAGCGCGCAATCGCCGGCAAACTTGGCGCGACATACAGCGTGCTGCTTGATCTCGGCGACGCACCAGCCGAGCCGCTGGTTGCCCTGAAGGAAGACGTCAAGGACGCCGGGCTGCTGAAGCTGCGCAAGCGCTACAACGAATTGCTGAAACAGCTGGACAAGGAGTGCCTGGCCGAGTTGCAGGCCTGGCCTGAGCTGAAGAAAAGCTACACCGCCGCGGAGAACGTCTACGAAGTACGCGGGCGTGAAATCCACGTTGCGAACTACACCAGGACCCTCAGCGGCACCCGGTTGCCCAAGGTCGCGCTGCCCAGATTCCACGACTGGGGCGACGTACTGGTCTGGCTGCTGGAAGAAAACGTCCCCGGGCGTTTCCCGTACACAGGCGGCGTGTATCCCTACAAGCGCAGCGGCGAGGACCCGACCCGCATGTTCGCGGGCGAAGGCCCGGCGGCGCGCACCAACGCCCGCTTTCACCTTGTATCGGAAGGCCAGCCCGCGGCGCGCCTCAGCACGGCCTTTGACAGCGTTACGCTCTATGGTGAAGACCCGCATGAGCGCCCGGACATCTACGGCAAGGTCGGCGAAAGCGGCGTCGCGATTTTCACCGTCGAAGAAATGGAAATCCTCTACGCCGGTTTCGACCTCTGCGCGCCGACCACCAGCGTCAGCATGACCATCAACGGCCCGGCGCCGATCATTCTGGCCTTCTTCTTCAACGCGGCGATCCGGCAGCAGGCCCGCAAACAGCTCATGGAGCAAGGCAGGCTTAAGCCAGACCGCGGCCCGGAGAGTCTGTTCGTCCCGATCCGCGACGCCAAAACTCTCCCCACGGAAATGACCGACCCGCACGCGCTGCGAAACGCCGCCTGGCAGGACCCGCGCTGCTTTGACAAACCCTGGGAAGATATCCGCAAGCTGCTTAGCGACGAGGAGTTCGCGAAAATTGAAGACGACACTGTCAGCGCCACGCGCGGCACCGTCCAGGCCGATATTCTGAAGGAAGACCAGGCCCAGAACACCTGCATCTTCAGCATCGAGTTCGCCCTGAAAATGATGGGCGACGTGCAGTCGTGGTTCATTGACCACAATGTCCGCAACTACTACTCGGTCAGCATCAGCGGCTACCACATCGCCGAGGCCGGCGCCAACCCGATCACCCAGCTCGCCTTCACGCTCGCCAACGGGTTCACATACGTCGAGGCCTACCGCGCCCGCGGCATGGACGTGAACGCCTTCGCGCCGAACCTCAGCTTCTTCTTCAGCAATGGCGTGGACGCCGAATATTCGGTCATAGGCCGCGTCGCCCGCCGCATCTGGGCCGTCGCCATGAAGCGGCTGTACGGCGCGAACGACCGCAGCCAGATGTTGAAGTACCACATCCAGACTTCCGGGCGTTCGCTGCACGCCATGGAAATTCAGTTCAACGATATTCGCACGACATTGCAGGCCCTGTACGCGATCTACGACAACTGCAACAGCCTGCACACGAACGCCTACGACGAAGCGATCACCACGCCGACGAACGAAAGCGTGCGTCGGGCGCTGGCGATCCAGCACATCATCAACAAGGAACTCGGGCTCGCAAAGAACGAGAACCCGACGCAGGGCAGCTTCATAGTGGAAGAGCTGACGGACCTGGTTGAGGAAGCGGTACTCAAGGAATTTGACAGTCTCACGGAACGCGGTGGCGTCATCGGCGCGATGGAGACCCAGTACCAGCGCGGCAAGATTCAGGAAGAAAGCATGTTCTATGAGCGCCTGAAGCATTCAGGCGAGTTGCCGATCATCGGCGTGAACACTTTCCTGAACCCGCAGACGCCCGCCACCGGGCAGAAGATCGAACTTGCGCGCGCCAACAAGGAAGAAAAAGACACCTGTATCGAGCGCCTGCGCAGCTTTCAGAAACGCCACCAAAAGGACGCGCCAGACGCCCTCGAAGCCTTGAAGCGGACGGCTCTGGAAAACGGCAACATCTTCAACCAGCTGATGCAGACCGTAAGGCAGTGCTCGCTGGGCCAGATCAGCCATGCGCTGTATGAGGTTGGCGGGCAGTACCGCCGCAACATGTAGCGATCGCGCTACATCAGCATGGGGTCGACGTCGTCGTGCTCGGGTGACAGGCCTGTGTCGTCGGCCGGGGCGAGTTCCGCGCCCTCTTCAGGGCCCTCAGGAATTGTGAACTCGCGGGTCGATTTCTCGACGTCTTCGAACTTGTCCAGCGCAGGTTTTGTTTTGTCGGCGTCGTTCGGATTCATGGCTTCAAAGAAACGAATCTGCGCCGCGAAGTCCTGTGCCGCGCGCGCAACTTCGCCCACTGCCGTGCCGATGCGCCCGCGCACATGCCGAATGTCGCCTGCTTCAAGCGAGTTGTCTTTCTCGAGCCCGTCGTTCAGAGTTTTCAACTCTGCCAGGCAATCACCAAGCGCGTTGGCGACCTGCTGAAAGTCGCCGGCCAACACTTCCGGCTTGGCGGGCTCAGTGCCGGTCGCAAAGGGCTCCGTAATTGATGCGCACAGGCGCGAGGCTTCCACGCGCTTTTCAAGAAACAGCAGGGTCAATTCGGCTGACATGCGAACCCCGATTCATCCAACAAGATGGCATATGATAGCGAGTCCTCCCTGATTGCTGAACCCTGTTCGTTTTGTGGGGAAAAATTGGCTTGCCGCGCGGACATGTGCGAAACTGTGGCAGGAGGCCGATCATGGCATACATCTTCACAGACTTGCCCGCGGATTCGTCCGAACTCGATACCTACAACGGCTACCACGTCGCGCGCACGGCCACGATTGCTTGCGGCGGCCCTGTCAGGCGAGACGGACCCGAAGAGCTCATCCTCACCTATAAGGGTACTTCAAATAACCGTCGCGCTCAGATCCCCACGAACCAACGAAGCGCGAAGCCCATGACGCGGGTCATTCCCGGTCGCCGACACAATCCGCCAAAGTTCGTGAGCAACGGACAACTGGCCTCACTGGCGATCGTGCCCTGCCTGTGCTACGTCATGGTCTGGATGCTGGGACGGTTCTAGCGATTGCACAACGCCGCTCCGCAGGCAGGCTGTGCGCCGTGACTGACTTTGCGCTCAACAGACACATCCACGGTCTGAACGTGCCGCACGTTCGCCTGGGTGAATACCCCACGCCGATTGAGCATTTGCCGGCGCTTGGCGACGTGTGGCTCAAGCGCGAAGACTTGAGCTCACCGGTTTATGGCGGCAACAAGATCCGCACTCTCGAAACCCTGTTTGCCGACGCCCGGGCCGGCGGCATCAAGCGCGTATGGACCCTCGGCGCATACGGCAGCAACCAGGCCGTGGCCTGCATCCTTCACGCGCGGCGGCTGGGGCTTCAGCCGGGCGCGGTGCTGTTCCCGCAGCGGGCAACGCCCGCGGGCGCCGAGAATCTTCGCGTCAGCCTTGGCGAATGTGCGGACGTGAAAACACTGCGCAGCATCGCGAGCTTTCCTCTGCACTGGCTGGCCCTGCACCGCGCGCACGGGCGCGAAGCGTACCTGGTGCCGCCCGGTGGAGCGAACCCCCTGGGCGCGCTGGGGCACGTGGCGAACGCGCTCGAAATCGCCGAACAACTGAACGCCGGCGCTATGCCGACGCCGGAACATCTGGTTGTCGCGATCGGCAGCACCTGTACGACGGCCGGCTTGCTGGTCGGTCTGCCGCTCGCAAAGCAGCTTGGTTTGTGGCCCGGCGAGTTGCCGAAGCTGCACGCTGTCCGGGTGACGCCGTGGCCGGTGACGGCGCGCAGCCAGGTGCTGCGCCTTGCGCGAGCCACAGCGAAATACCTGCACGAAATCGGAGGGCCGGAAGTAAAAGTCGACCCGAAGCTGCTGGTGCTGAACACCAGACACTTCGGCTGGGGCTACGCGCGCGTAACGCGGGACGGGCTGGCGGCCGCAGCGCGATTCCGCGCGCTTGGTGCGCCGCCACTGGACACGACCTACGCCGCCAAGTCCGGCGCTGCGCTGCTTAAGTTCACGCACGGCCCAACATTGTTCTGGTGCACGAAATCCAGCGCAGCGCTGCCCGACGTTCCCGATGCCAAACTCGCCCACGCACCCGCATTCATCCGCCGCTGGCTCCGGCGCGCAGAGCAAACTGCCACAGCCTGACGCGAAGTGCGCGAAGGTCGCGAGCTTCGCGTCAAAGTAATTTGCTTCTCGCCCATCCACACTGTATTGTCAGTTAAGACTGACGGTTCAGAGGATACTACGGTGAGCGATGAAACGACCAGAGACCCCCACCGCGAAGTTGAGGACCGCTTCATTGAGGTCTGGTCCGACATCTCACAACTGTGGGGCGTCAACAAATCCGTCGGGCGCGTGCACGCTCTGTTGTACCTGACGCCAGATTCCCTCGACATCGACAGCATCGCCGAGCGCCTGCAGATCTCCCACGGCAACGCCAGCACCAGCATTCGCGACCTGATGGCCTGGGGCGTGGTGCGCCGCGTGACCAAGCCCGGCGACCGCAAAACCTTCTTCGAGGCCGAGAAAGACCCCTGGACCTGGTTTCACACCACCATTCGCGAGCGCCGACGTCGCGAAGTCGTGCCGGTCATGGAGCGTCTGCACGAGGCCGCAGGCTTCGCCGAGGGTGCAAGCAAGGGCGCGAAAGGGGCCGAGCGCGAGGCGCTGGAGGAGTTGCACGGCAAGGTCGAGCAGTTCGCCGACTTCGCCCACGAGTTCGTGGATCTGATTGACGTGTTCCTGGCCGTCGGGCACGGGCGCATGGCCAAGGTGTTCCGCACCGCAGCCAAGCTGTTCCCGAAACGGGGCGGGTAGTTTTTTTGCAATGATTGTCAGTTTTTACTGACACAAACGATAGGGATGACGGAGGTGACCCATGTACTCCACCTACCTCGCACAACGCCGTGACAAACTCGGCCCGCAGGACAGCGGCGAATGGCCGCCGGTCAAGTTCCGCCACCTGCCGAAGCCGACCAAAGCAAGAACTTCACCCGCACCCACCGTCATCGCCAGCCTGATCGTACTCACGGGCTACGTCGCAACCGCGTTGCTGCTCGAAGCCGAGTTCGCTGCCCTGACTGTGATCGTGCTGTCGCCGGCGTTCGCGGCCCTCGGCGTCGCGTGGATTGGGCAGTTCCGGCGCATGAAAGATAGCGAGAGCGCCTGGTTCGGGCTGGGTTGGGGGCTGGTCGGCTACGTTGCCATGATCCCGGTGCATCCGATGCTGATCGTAGGTTTCATCTGCGCAGGCTTGACCGGCGGCGGCAGCACACTCGGCGCATGGCTGGCGACGCTCGCAATCAACCGGGGGGCTGAGTCATGACGACCCCTTACGCATCCGCACTCGGCGGCGAGACCCGCGTGCATGAGCCAACCCTTCGACGAAAGACGCTGGCGGTCTGTGGCGCGGCGATCTCGGTGCCGGCATTCGTCGCGCTCTGCCTGCTGGCAGGAAGACTCGATTCTGACCTCGGCCCTATTGCAGGCTTTCTCGTACTCGGTGCAGGCCTGCCGGCCGGCGCTGTTGCGGCGCTCCTGCTTGGCCCGCTCTCGAAGCAGGAGGACAGAATCTGTTGCGCGTGGCTGGGAACGCTGGTCGTCAGCGGAGGCATTTACGTAGTCTCGAAAGCCCTCGCCATAGCGCACCTTGAGCCGGGCTATCTGATCCTCGGCGCCTACCTGGCGATCATCGTCGCCCCACCGGCTCTTTGTGGCGCGCTGTTCGGCGTGCTGATTTTTGACCGGCTGACTCGCAGGCGCCGCGCGTTCCGTCGCTCAAGAGTAAGGCGCTGGAATCAACTCATGCCGCGGCGCAAGTTCGCGCCCGTCGCGAGAGGCGAGCAGGTTGTCGCGGCCATTCTCGCCCCGGTCGGGCAGTGCATCTTCTGGGGAATCATTGCATTGCCACTCTGCGCAGTGATGAAGGATGTCGCGGGGATCGGCTATCTGGCTGCGCTTGCCGGCGGGGCAATTACCGGAATGCTTGGCGCAATCGGCATCGGCGGCGAGCGCGATTTTTCAACCCGCTCGGTGGTGCTGCCAATGCTGGCCGGGCACATCGTGGTGTTGCCCGTCTTTGTTGTGGCGTTCTGCTGGTGGCCCGAGTCACTGCTGTACCTGGGCACATCCGTGACAGGGCTGCTTACCGGGGCGCTCCTCACTTCGGTCGTCATGCTGCGCAAACGCAACGGGGTCTCCGCATGACCACCGAGCGCCGGAATCTGATTGCGGCGATCTCGCTGACCCTTGCTGGGTTCGTACTGATGTTTGTGCTGACTGCTGTGGTTGCGAATCTTTGGTATCGGCTTGCGCTTTTCTATGTGGCCATGATCCCGGCCGCGCATCTGGCTGTGCAGCTGGACTGGAAGTCGATCTTCAAGGTGAAGCTGAAGCACCTGGAGCTCGGGCTGCTGGCCGGTGTGCTGCTGTATGTGATCGGCTGGGTTGGCGTGCGGCTGATACAAACGTTGCTGCCGGAAGTTGCGGCGGACATTGACGTCACCTACGGGCTGCTCGATTCCGCGCCCGGCTGGCAGGTTTGGCCCCTGCTGTTCTGGGTGATCACGGGCGAGGAGATTGTGTTCCGCCTGGCGGTGACTCTGGGTTTCACGGACAAACTCAAACTCTGGGGCGTCGCGCTCGGCGCGGGCTCGTTCGCGCTGGTGCACATACCCTGGGGCCCGCCGCTGCTGCTGGTTGCGGCGCTCGTGTTCGGCGGTTGCTGGAGTTTGATTGCCTACAAGACGCGCTCGTTCTGGGCGGCGTTCGTTGCCCACGTCAGTTGGGATTTACTCGTGATGTTTGCCCTGCCATACGCGTGACATGTCGGAGCCGGCCATAACCCATACCCCCGCACAAGTGTCGGCTCCGGCATGGTCACCGCACGCGTGGCTGCGTGGGTTGATCGGCGCCGGGTGCTGGCTCATCGCACACCTCTCGTTCAGCCCGTCATGGGAGATGTCGGTGCTTTGGCTGGGTGCGTACGTCCACGTGCCGCTTGCGCTTGAGCTGATGCTTCAAAATGAATCGGGGCGTGCTGCACGGTACTTTCACCATCGTGAGTACACCCTGATACCGCTGGCAATCTCGCTGGTTGTGGCATTCGCAACCGGTATCGGCTGGCTGGCGTTGCCCTGGCTGATCTTCACGACAGCCTGCGCAGGCTTCGGTGTGTGGCGGTTGCTTTCGCAGGGGCTGCGGCGTCCTGGCGCGCTGGCCGACTGGGGTCTGCTGTGGTTCGGCGTCAGCGGGGCCTGGATTTTCGCGAGTGCCATGCGCTGGGAGGTCTTCGGCTTCCCGCACATCATCGTGCTGTTGGCCGGCGTGCACCAACTGTACGCGGGGCTGGTGTTGCAGGTGCTTGCCTCGCGCATCGTCGCCGCGCGCCCGGGTCGCCTGCCATGGATCACCGCAATCTGCGTTTCGCTGGGAAACCCGTTCGTGGCAACCGGTATCCTGACTTCGCACCTTGGTATGCCGCTGTGGATCGAGTTTGCCGCCGTTTGCTTCTATGCAAGCAGTGTCGTCGTGCTGGGCTGGATGCAACTGTTTCTCGCCCTGTGGCCGAAGTCCGGTTTGCCCTGGTACTCGCGGGCGTTGCTGGTGGTATCGGATCTGTCGCTGGGTACCGCCATGACGCTGGCGCTTATCTTCATGTGGGGCGTGCGGCGCGGCTACCCGACGTTGACCATTCCGGAGATGATCGCGTGGCACGGGTCGCTGAACGCCTTCGGGTTTGGGTTGTGCGCCCTGGCGGGATGGAGCCTGGCAGGTACTCGCCACGCTAAGCAGCCATGAAAGAAAAACCCCGGCCTCTCGGCCGGGGTTCTGGTCGTTCGCTTCGCTCACTTGCTGATCATGCTGTATTCGGGGATTGCGCTAAGGTCGATGCCGGCCGCCTTGGCCGCTTCCTTCACCGCACCGGTGAACACGTTGTCTTCCTGCAAGTCTACCTGGTTGATGTCGGCGCCCTCAGCCAACAGGCGTTTGCGCAACTCAGCGCGCACCAGGTAGCGCACGTCTTCACGATCCAGTTTGCTGTCGGCAACCTTGCTGTAGAACCCCTCAAAGCCCGCGTAGCTATCCGTTTTGCGTCCGTCACCGCGGGCAAGTTTCTTCAGCTTGTCCATCTCGCCATCTTTAATGAGCACGCTGACGTATTCATTCAGTGCCGAGCCTTCGCGCAGAACATCGAACTGGTCATAGATCCAGCCCTCGAACAATTTCGGTGTCAGTTCAGCATCCGGCTCGACGCCGCGATCGTAGTACACCAGTTCGGTCTTCGGCCCGTAAAAGCGCGCGACCGTCAGCAGTAGCGCGGCCTGGCGCTTGTCCTCTTCCAACTCGGTGGCGCTCAACGGGATCAGCTCCTGCACGATGGCACGCCCGAAGGTCCGGGTGCCGGCCGTCTTCGCGCGACCGTGCTGGCGCAAGGCGCCGGCCAAAATCTCACCCGCGTCGGCAGTGCCGCCGTTGATCAGAACGGTGAGCGGCGTGTCGCCGTCTGGTTCGGCATTGCTGGTGGTGTACTTGGTGGTTTTGGCAAGCTCTTCGCTGCGACCGGCGCTCCAGGTAACCAGCGTGTCCTTGGGCAGGAAGTTGCCCGCAATCTGCGTTGCGGCTTCGACGCTTCCTCCGGCACAGTTGCGCAGATCGAGAATAATCGCCTTCACTCCGCCTTCCTTCAAGGCGCTCATGGCTTCCTTGACGCGCGCGGGCGAGGAAGCATTCAGGTCAACAATATGAATCATGCCCAGCTTGCCGGGCAGAAGCTCCCAATCCACGCTTCCGCCATTGGTTTCGGCGTGGGTCATATGCACCCAGCGCGACAACAGCCAGCCGTCGCGCATGACGTTGACCCCAATGGTGGTGCCGACAGCGCCCTGAAACTGGCTGATCGCCTCGTCAAGCGGCGCAAGCTGGATCGGGTTGGGATCCTCGGGCAGGTCGCTGCTGTCCAGTCGCAGATCATGAATGCGCTGCTCGGTCACGCCCTTGATTACACGGTAGATACGATCGCCGGGACGCAACCCGGCGCGGTCCGCGGCGCTGCCCGGCCGGACGCTGAGCACGCGGGTCAGGCGAATCTCGCGATTCTCCTGCATCTTTGCGCTGCCCAGCATGATGCCAAGTGTGGGCGCGGCAAAACGGCGAATCTCTCCGGCGTCGCGCAACTGCCCGTCCTCGAGCAGGCATGTGTAAGGATCGAGACCATCCAGCATTCCCGCGGCGGCGGCATAGAGCAGTTTGCGCCCGGAAATGGCGTCCGGATAAATGTAGCGCTCTTTCAGCATCTTCTCGATCGTGTCCAGCAGCTTGGTGTCTACGCGCTCAACAGGAGTCTGCCCGGGCATTTTGCCCTGCATGACCGCCTCAAAGCGTTTGATCGCGCGCTCGTAGTCCAGGGCGCGCTTGGCCGTGCGCCCGCGCAGGGTGGGCTCATCGGCGATGACTTCAAGGACGGCCTTGGCATCGGACGTAAGCTGGTTGATTTCACCCAGGGCCAGGGCGGCCTGTATCTTGAAGCTATCGTTTTCGCTGCCCAGCATTTCGCGCAACACCTTGGTCGCTTCGACATCTTTGTTGGTGCGCCACAGAGCGACAGAAAGCTGGACCTTCACCTCGGGCGCGAACACCTGATCGTTCAGAGCCTTGCGCAGGATTTCGCCGTGGCGGGTGCTGGCGACTGTACCCAGAACTTCCGCGGCGGCGACGCGGACTTCAATCGGGCCTTCGCCGACGACGATCTCCAGCAGCCCCTGCACGCCTTTGTCCCAGCCCTTGTTCTTGAGCGAGCCCAGCGTCCAGACCGCGCGCCAGCCCGCAATGCGCGGCTGCTCCGGCAGCTTGGGAACGCCGGCCTGCAACTCGGGTGCAATCCCGCGCCCGAGGTCTTCAATCGCCTCGGCAATGCGGAATGCATCATGCAGAGAAGTAGCTTTGGCCAACTGCTCCAGCGACGCGTTCAGTTCAGCGAGGGAGGCTTCACGGGTGGCCTTGTTCGCGACTTCGCCATCAGACGAATTGTCATCCTGGACAACAACTTTGTCCGTGTGCTCCCGCCCGGCAGGCGCCGGCGGTTCTTCCGAAACAGGCGATTCCGTGCGCGAGCAGGCGACGATCGCCAGCGCGAGCGTAAGCAGCGCGAGAAAC
Organism: Planctomycetota bacterium; assembly: GCA_019912315.1. Taxonomy (GTDB): domain Bacteria; phylum Planctomycetota; class UBA8742; order UBA2392; family UBA2392; genus JACKID01. The sequence goes on along the minus strand of JAIOJA010000001.1, from coordinate 13,412 downwards.
CGGGTGTACTTCATTCATGACTCCATGCGTTCGGCCCCACAATATCAGACAGGGGCGCAAGTGCTTATACGGAAGCAGCGGCGAACGTGGGCGGCGAAATTACTGGAATCCGGAGTTAACTACGGTGTTAGGTTAACCTTCGTCGTTGCGTGGACCAAGCATTTCCTCACACCTGGAGCCTGGAACGTGGGCGCAAAACTGAACCTTAAAGTAGACGGCATGACCTGTGCCCACTGCGCCAAGGCCGTCGAGCGATCGTTAACGGGCGTTGGCGGTGTGACAGCGGCATCGGCGGATTTTGCCAGCGGGTCGGTCACGCTGGACTACACCGGCCGCAAACCTGACTTCGACACGCTGGAGCCCGCGGTCCGCAAGGGCGGCTACACGCTCGTTAAAGAGGAAGAAGCGGAAAAACGTGACCCGGCCCAGCACGCAAAGCGCGAAGAACGCCGCAATCTGCTGCTGCTGTTGCTTGGCGTCGCGCTGGTCACGCCCGTGCTCGTCTTCCACTTTGTGCACCTGCACGGCCGTGCGGGCGTGATCGCGGATTACGTTACACTGGGGCTGGCGGTGATCATGCAGGGCGTCGTCGGTCTGGACTTCTACAAGGGCGCCGTCGCCGGCATTCGCAACCGTAACCTTGGCATGGATGTATTGGTCAGCATCGGCATGGCGACCGGGTTCATTTACGGGGCGGGTGTGGTGCTGCTGGGCTGGCCACTGCCGCAGGGGCTCGACAAATCTGTCTACTTCGAAGCGGCGACGTTGCTGGTTGTCTTCCTGCGTCTCGGCAAGTACGTGGAAGCCCGCGCGCGGGGTACCGCACTTGGCGCCCTGCGCAGCTTGATGGAGCTGGCGCCGGAAAGGGCCAGGGTGAAGCGCGGCGGCGAAATTGTCGAGATTGACGCGTCAAGCGTGACGCAGGGCGAGGTCTGCGTCGTAAACGCCGGCGGGCGCATCCCCGTTGACGGCGAAGTACTCGCCGGCGAAAGCGACGTGAACGAAGCCATGCTGACCGGCGAGCCCGTGCCTGTCGCCCGCAAGATCGGCGATGTCGTCCGCACGGGCACCATCGCGACCAGCGGCAGTCTCGAAATCAAAGCCACGGCCGTCGGGCGCGATACGACACTGGCGAACATCGTCAAACTGGTCGAAGAAGCCCAGCGTACCAAGGCGCCGATCCAGCGCTTCGCGGATCGCGTCAGCAACTATTTCGTGCCGGTGGTCGTCGGCATCGCCCTGGTTGCATTTGGTGCCTGGCTGATTTCAGGTGCAGGCTTCGGACGCGCGATTACGCACGGCATCGCGGTGCTCGTGATCGCCTGCCCCTGCGCGCTCGGGATCGCGGTGCCTGCGGCTGTAATGATCGGCAGCGGCGCCGCACTGAAACGAAACATCCTCGTGAAGAACGGCGCCGCACTGGAGCGCATCTCGCGCGCGACCATCTTCGCCTTCGACAAGACCGGCACGCTGACGGAGGGCAAGCCTGGCGTACAGGGCGTTGAATACACGGACGGCGTCAACGAGCCGGAAGTATTGGATGCACTTGCCGTCGTAAGTCAGGCATCGACTCACCCGTTTACGAAAGCAGCGGCGGAGTGGCTCGACAGCCGTGACAATCCAAAATCCAAAATCCAGAATCCAAAATCGACCGAACATGCGGGACGCGGACTGGTGGCTAGGGCCGACGGCAGAACACACATCTTTGGCACGGAGACCCTGCTGGCCGAGAACTCGGTCAGTGTCCCGGATGACCTGAAGGCCAAAGCCGCCGCCCTTCGCGAACAGGGCCACAGCGTCAGCCTGCTGGCTGTCGACGCCCGCGCCCTGGCGGCCTTCGGCTTTGCCGATACCACGCGCGCCGAAGCCCGGCAGGTGCTGGCCGAGTTGCGAAAGCAGGGCGCGCGCACCGTGCTGATCACTGGCGACCACGCGGCGGCCGCGCGTCGTGTTGCAGACCAGCTCGGCATTGAGGAAGTGCATGCAGGGATCAGCCCATCCGGCAAACTCGACCTGATCGACAGGCTCAAGCAGGAGGGCGTCACCGCCATGATTGGTGACGGCATCAATGACGCGCCCGCGCTGGCCCGCGCGGATATCGGTGTCGCAATCGGCGGGGGCAGTGACGTCGCCAAGGAAACCGGGGACCTGATTCTTATGTCCGGGCAACTGGCCGACTTGCCCGTCGCCATCGACTTCGGACGGCGAAGCCTGCGCGCCATCTACCAGAACCTGTTCCTTAGCCTCTGCTACAACGCTGTCGGCATCCCCCTTGCGGCGGGCGCCTTCGTGTGGGCAGGGCTCTTTCTGCCGCCGAGTTACGCGGCGCTTGCCATGGTGCTGTCCGACGTCAGCGTCGCCGTCAACTCGGCACGCCTGGCTGCGGAACTTCGCCGCCGTCGCGAACACGATGGCCACCCAGCACCCGACGCTGTTCCCGAATCCGCATGACGAGTAGCGCGACGCTCGAATGCGCGATGGCATGTCGCGCGGATGCTTGGTGAATCACGCGCTGTGCCTTACCCTATACGTGTCCCCGAGCCCGCCCCGAGCCCGCCCCATGGCCGCCCACATGCGTTTTGTCCGTCCCGCGATCACGCTTCTTCTTGTCTGCGCCCTTTGCGCCGGCCTGGTTGTATCGGCCGACGACGAGCCCGCGCCCCGTGAGTTCACGCAGGAAGAACTTGACAGCGCCGACGCCCTGCGCCTGACGCTCAGTACTGAGCAGCAAACCCTGTATAACGGGCTGCGCTTTCTGCTGCGCCCGGAATTCGAAACCGACCTGATGTCGGGCAGGCGCATTCGCCCCTGTGTGCTTGAGCCCTTCGAGGACAAATCCGACGCGCCCCTGACACGCCTGGAGTGCCTGCGCCTATGGGCAGTGCTTCAATCCGGGTTACCGGTGACGCCCGCCCTGGATCGCCAGTTGCAGCGTTTTCTGGACACCCCCGCACCAGGCGGCAACGACCTCGCACCCCTGGCTGTGATGGTGCTGACCGCGCGGGCCGCCTGGCTGCGCGACAGCCTCGGTCGCAAAGATGATTTGAAGCTGAAGGTTGAGAATCTACTGCGCGCGGGCGACGCGCTGACGGACGCGACCTCGGCGAAGTCCTCCCTGGTACAGCGCGACCAGACCCAGCCGCGCTGGGTCGGCAATATTCTCTGGCGCGCGCTGATGATGCGCGCCGCCCTCGAAATGGATATCGAGATCGACGCCAAACTCTGGGAGACTGACCTGAAGGCCCTGGAAGGCGCCCACAAGAAAGAGGTCGCCTGGTCCGGGCTGCACAAACCCGCCATCAACGAAGCATACGACCTTCACCCGAACCTGATGGCTTTGGCGGCCGTCGGGCTCGCGTCGAACCTGCCTGACAAGACCCTGCGACGCAGCGGAACCAAGGCCGTCGAAACGATGGGCAAGCACGTGACGGAGACACTGGACCGGCTTGATCGCGAGTATGGCGAGCGCCCGTGGCGTGGCGCGCGCCTGCTGGTCGCGCTGTCGCTGTCCGCCGAATACAGCCCGGAACGCGAGAGCGCCGACCTGTGGCGCGCGTCCCTGCGGCGCAGAGGCGTGGCGGAACTTGAGCCAGGCGGGTACATCCTGCCGCGCGACACCATGGCCCGGGACCTGGGGCTGCATGAGACCGCCTGGACGCGCCTGGAAAGCACGACCTGCGAGACAGCGCTGACTTGCATCGCGCTCAGCGGCGGGCTGTACGCTACGGGCAGAGCCCCTTTGGCCGGGCGCGAGCTGGACAACATCGGACGCCTGTTTTACGCCCTTGCGGTTCTGCACGCCAACAGCGCCAAGCAGGGTGCCGCCGACTTTCAGGGTCGGGTTAACCTCGCCATCAGCGACGGGTGTGACTACCTGGCGGAAATCCAGAACGACGACGGCAGCTTCCCCGGAATGCACAGCGGCCGCCCGGGAAACACGGCGCTGTGCCTGCTTGCCTTGATGCACGGCGGCTGGTCGCCGGAACATGAGGCCATCAAGCGTGGCGTTGACTGGCTGCTGCAACCGGAAGTACTGCGCCGCGCCGGCACCTACGACAGCGCCTGCGTGTTGATGTGCCTGCAGAAGTACTACGAGGCCGCGCAACGCAAGGCCGGCATTCTGTACGTCGATACCCCGGAGGATTTCGAAGCGGCCCGCCGCCAGGTCTGGAACGACATCGGCGAGGCCCATCGCAAAGCGATCACCGCGATCCTCAACAACATCGACGCCGCGTACGTGGGCGGCAAGCAGGGCGGCTGGAACTACAGCGCCGCGAACACAACCGGGCGCGTGCACAGCGACAACTCGCTCAGCCAGTACGCGATGCTGGGCTGCAAGGCCGCCAGCCTGCTGGGTGCGGAGTTCGGGATCGCTGTATTCGCGGACGAGGCCGAGCGGCTGATCCGCCAGTACACGCCGGACGAGAATGCCGAAGCGGTGGAATACGTCCACGTTGAGGACGAGCGCGAAGGCGATAAAGACGACCGCGGGCGCAAGACCGCCAGCGACTTCAATGACACCATCAAGCCGGGGGGCTGGAGCTACTCCTGCGGAAGCACCGGCTACAACCTGCAGATGACCGCCGCCGGTATCAGCAGCCTCACCATCTGCATGGATGAGTTGAAGGTGCGAGGCAAACTGAAGCAGGACCTCGCGCACAAGATTGGGCTGACGATCCGCGGCGCCGAGGCGTTGGTGCGCGCGCAGTACTACACGCCGGAGCAGTTCAGCGGCGCCCGTAACGCGCTGATGTCGGGCCGCAGCGACGGCTGGGGCACGTTTTACAACCTGTATTCAGTGGAGCGCGCGTGCGTGATGGCCGGCATCAGCAAACTTGAGGGGGAACTCGACTGGTACCGCGTTGGCGCCGAGGGACTGATCGAGAACCAGAACCTCGACGGTAGCTGGGGCGTCGAGCGCGAACTGGAAGGCGTCACCCGCGACATGAGCGCCAACGTGAACAACTGCCTCGCGATTCTGTTCCTCAAGCAGGCGAGTATGCCCGTGATCACCGAACACAAGAAGCGGGAAAAAGAACGCGAGGAACGCGAAGACAAGGACAAGCCCAAGAGCCCCATCACGGGCAAGTAGACGTAACAACAGGCGCCTGTTCTGGTTTGCCCCGCTTCCGCTACAATACCGCCGATGAGTCTGGCTCGGTTCCTGCATGTTCTGTTTACACGCGGCGAAGTGGTTTTTCGCAAGGCGCCCGTCGTTGCCAACGCGCACGATACGGAAGCCTTGCGCGCGCTGGAATCGGGCTACAAACGCTACTTGCTTGACCTGCCGGGACGCCCGCCGCCCATGCAGCCGGAAACGGCTCTCAAGGCAGCGGAAGTGCTCCGCCAGAGTTGCTGGTTCATGCTCAATCACGACGAGGATGACGACCAGGTTCAGCGGCAGATCGCGTGGCAGGGCGTGGCGTCCAGCCCGGGCGACCACTACTCGGCCGACTTGACCATGCGCTACGCCGCGCGCGTACACAGGCGCGCCAAAGCCCTGAACCCGGGCGACGCGCTGGTGCGATGTCTGGAAGCAACGCTCCGGCGTTTGCCCTTGAGCGGCGTTCTCTGCGACATCGACGAGGCGCCAGTCGGACTCAACTTCGGAGATCACGAGGGCCTGATGCTGCTGTACGCGGAGAGATACGCCCGCCACCCGAAGCCGGGCTGGTGCCCGCAGGGGCGCGCCAACGAGTACATCGAACTTGTGAGGTCCAGTTGACGGACGAAATCGCGCAACGCCTGCGCCGGGATGTGGTCGAGAAGCTGAAGCAGCGCTTCGTCGATCGTGACGAGGTCATTGAGCTGATCGCACTGGCCGTCGTGGCCGGCGAGCACCTGTTCCTGTACGGCCCGCCCGGCACGGCCAAGTCCGCCCTGATACGCCATTTCTCGGGGGACGTGGAAGCGCCCTACTTCGAGTACATGCTCACACGCTTCAGCGAGCCCAACGAGATTTTCGGCCCCGTGGACATCGCCAGATTGCGCGAGGGTGTTGTTGCCACCATCACCGACGGCATGTTGCCGCGCGCGGAGTTCGTGTTTCTGGACGAGATATTCAACGCGAACAGCGCGATCCTGAACAACCTGCTGACCGTGCTGAACGAGCGAACTTACAGGCGCGGCGCGGAGCTGCATAAACTGCCGCTGCTGTCGCTGTTCAGCGCAAGCAACAGCCTGCCCGAGGACGACGCCCTGCGCGCGCTCTTTGACCGCTTCCTGCTGCGCTGCCACGTCGACAACCTGCCGCGCGAAAACATGAGCGCGCTGTTGCGCGCGGGCTGGGACCTCGAACAACCTGTCGAGCAGACCCACGCGGTTACCTCTGAAGAACTGCGCCGACTGGCCGCGCGTCTCTGGAGTATTGACTTGTCAAGCATTCGCGAAGCATACATGGACGCGGTGTTCAAAGTGCGCGACCTGGGCATTGATTTCAGCGACCGCCGCGCCGTCAAGGTGCAGAAGCTGCTCGCCGCGAGTGCCATCCTGTGCGGACGCGACCGAGCGCAACCCGGCGACTTGTGGGTGCTGCGCTACGTGTGGGACCGTGAGGAACAGATCGCGCCCCTTCGCGCGCTGGTGAACGGCATCCTCGAGCACCACCAGGGCGAGCAGTCGCACCCCCTGGCGCGTGCCGAATCCCGTGTCGAGCCCGAAGACATCGCGCGGGAGCTGGACGCCGTCAGCGCCGAACTCAAGGGCGGCAACCTGACCCTGAGCGGAATCGCACGCGCCCGCGAACGTCTGGCCGGCCTGGGCGATCGCTGCGCATGGATCGAGGACGGCCGCGCCCGCGAGCACCTGCTGGAACGTGCCAGAGACCTGCATTCGAAGCTTGGTTAACCATGCCGGGAATACTCACCAACACATGCCTGGCCCGCATACCCGTCGACGCGCTGAGCCTACTTGGCCGCCTGCGCGCGCACCCGTCGGTGCAGGTTCGCGCGGACGCCCGGTTTCTGTGGGTGCGCTGGGACGAAGCGGGCTTCGAAGTCCCGCGCGTACTGCTACCGGTACAGGGCGCGCGGTTCTTTGAGCGCGCGGATAAGCACTGGCGCCTGTGTGGACGCACCCTGCCGGTATTCGATGTCCCCGACGACGGCTTTGTGCCACTTGCCTCGGCGCTGGTCCCGAAACCGCAACAGACCGTCCCCGAGAGAGCAGAGCCCGCGCCGCGGCTTGTGCTTGCACTGAAGCGCTCAACTGTGGCGCGCCCCGCGACAGCGCTGCTGTGTCGCCTGGCCACGCTGTCCACGTGGATCGAGCTCGCGGCTTCGCGGGATCTCAACTCACTTGACGCCGCGCGCTGTGGCGAAACTGTGATGTTGACAGGTCAACGACTGCCGCCGCTGGATGGGGAACGCCTGTGGGGCGAGCACCTGCTGTGCCCTCTTGGATGGACCCCCGACCCCGACCTGCCGGAGAGCGCGCTGCTGGAAGCACTTGGCGCCGACCACAACGAACTCGCCCTGATGCGCCACGCCGGCATCGACATTATTCCCCGCGACGCTTTCAGCCGCCTGACCCGCGCGTCGGTCCGACTGGGGGCGACATGAGCGAGCTGGAATACCTGATCGTCCCGAACCGCTACGCCCAGTCGCTTGGCGGCCTTGACTGGTCCCCCACCTTCGACGCGATCGTTGACGCCGACGGCAATACCGTCGTACTCACGCCCGCGCTTGCCCAGTTCATGGAAGACGCGGGCGCCCGCGACGGCCCGGTACACTTCGCCTTTGTGCTGCATTTCGTACGGCGCCTGACGCGCGGCGACGGTCGCCTGCACAGAATCTGGAACACCGGCGCGAACAGTATTCGCAACGCGGGCGCGCTGTTTGCAAGCCTGACGGCGACTCTGCCTCGCGTGCCCGGGCGCATCGACGTGCGCAAACTGTGCGCCCTGCTGCGCCGCCAGACGCCGCTCGGCGAGCTGCAATTCCTGCCCCGTGGCCCCGTCTCTCCGCCCCTGGAGCCGGACCGTTTCAGCGCCCACCTGGACGCGGCGCTGGAGGCCTTGACGGACGCGGACCTCGCGCACTGGCTGCGCCACGGGCGCGGGCCCCTGCCAAATCAGGAAAGCCCGCCGCCCGATCTGCCGCCACCGTCACCACGGGCGCCAGGTGACGCGTTTGTGGACGCGCTGAAACGCAAGCGACTGGCCGGAGTCGCGCCGTTCATTGACCAGATGATCAGCGCCCTGACGCTTCCGCCGCGCCACGTGATGTACAGCGAGTTGCCCGTGGGCGGCTACAGCAGCGTCACGAACCGCGGACACCCGGACCAGATCCTGCCCGGCGAATTCGCCGTCGATGAGCCGGAGTTCCTGCGCCGCTACGCTGAAAACGAGCTTCTGTACTGGCAGCGGGAAGAACCCCAGTCCCGCGTGCGTGACGACATGATCGTCCTGTGTGACCAGGGAGTCCGAACCTGGGGCGAAGTGCGACTGGCACTGACCGCCGCGGCAATCGCATTCGGGCGGCGCGCGGAACAGCACGGGCGAATGCTGCGCTACGCGACCACCGGCAACGGCGGCGCCCCAGTCGCCGATGGCAGACCCGCCTTGCTTGAAGTCAGCGACCTGACCCCGAACCCCGGCCTGGCACTCGAGCGCGTCCTCGACGAGCCGGGCTACGAGTTTCGCGACGTCGTGCTGCTGACCCACCCTCGCAACCTGCACGAGCAAGACGTGCGCGCGGCCGCACGCAGGCTCACCCCCAACGTCCGGCTGTTCGCTTTGACCGTAGATGAGCTGGGATACGCCGAGCTGTGTCAACTCCGGCATGGGCAACAGGTGCCCGTGCGCAGCTTTCAGTTGTTGCAGCCTGACAGCCCTCGGCCGCCCGTCACGGAGTCCTCGCGCCGGTCGCCATGGACCGGCGAGGTTGAACCAATCGCCTACCCGTTCCGGTTCGGTGTCGTCAGCGCCATCCGGCACCTGGCGCTTGATCCGCAAGGTCGCTACCTGTTCGCGGTGTCTGAGGGCGGGCTGCTGCATCTGTGGGAGCCCGCCGCCGACTACGGCGAAATCCTGCCTCGCCCCCTGCGAAGCGGGCGCCTGGCCGGCGAGCCCGTCGCTATCGCCGGCGTGCGCGGCGGACTCGCCTGTTGCTATCGCGACAATCACGCGCTGCTGGTGGCCCACTACGACCTGGCCGCACGGCGGGCGGTGATCCACACGATCCGGTCCGACGTCACGCTGTTCCCCGACTCGCCGGCGCTCAGCTATCTCGACGACTGCCACTGCGTCTGCGTGACGACACCGGACGGCAAAGGCGGCCACGAAGTGCTGGCGCTCGACCTGGACACGGGCGAGGTTGCGCCACCGCCCGCGCGCGGACGTCGCGTTGATGAGGCCGCCAAGGCCGCTCTGCAAGCCGCCGGGCGACCGCTGCCGCCGTCTGTCGAAGTTGTACACCAGCCGCCGGCAGACCTGCAACGCCTGCGGGGCGCGGGCGTCTGCAGCGTGCTCGCGCACGTGCCCAAGGAAGGACGAATCGGACTGCTGACTGAAACCGGGTTGTGGAAATCCTGGGTGCCGCGCGCTGACGGCGGCGCGCTGTTGAAGGACGCACGCGTCATCGAAGCCGTTCACGCCGGCGGCACGCTGTTGATGCGCACGGAGCGAGAACGCCACGAACGCGTGCTGATCTATCGCGGCCCCGAGTGGCGCTTTCTGGGAGAGTACAACGCGCAGGCCGGCGTGCGCGGACTGGCCGTCAGCGCCGACGGCGCGCGGGTGGCTTTTCGAAACAAGACAGCCGGCGCGGTGTGCTTTGAACTTGGTGACACGGCAGAGCGCCTGCTGACAGTCAGCGCCGGGCGCAGCCACTCACTGGTCGAGGTAGAGACGGGCGACAGCTGGTTCACGGTGTACGGCGGCAAGTTCACGCACCTTGTTCGCTGGGATCGCGAGCGCCTTGAAGTGGCGTTTCTTCAGGGACGCCACGCGATTGAAGATTTCATCCGGCGCAAGCGCGAGGCCTCCGCGCTGAACCCGCGCAAGGTTCATCTGCGACCGGGGCAGGTGTCGCCCTGCAAGTATGATCCCGCCCGCTTCCAGCGTTACGCCTACTCACCGGGCGGGTTGCTGTTTGTTTCGGACAAGCACGGCCAGGTCGCGATCTTCGACGCGGCGGAAAACCTGGTCGCGATGTTCTATGTGTTCCGGGGCACCGTCGCGGCAAGCCTCCCGGACGGCACGCGCTACGGACCCGCAAGCATCACCGGCGGCCCGACATCGCCGGATGCGCTGGGCCGGGTCGGGCAGGCTCTCAAGCTGGCCACCGTCGGGCGGAGGCGCTGATGGAAGTCGCCCTGCGCATTTTCAGAAAGCCCGAGCCCGGCCACGCGAAATGCGCGGCATGGTTCTTTGCCGGTGGCGACTCCGCGGCGGTGCTTGAGGCCCTGGCGCAAACCGGCCCGGAGCCGCTGCCGCGCGTCTACCGAACGGGCGGCGGCTGCCTGATCCGCCCGGACACGCCGCAGACAATGCTGCTTGCCGGCGGCCTGCGCATGGCGGAAATATTCGACGGCGTGTTTGTGCCCATCGATGCCGAACTTTCGCCCGCGTTGCTGCCCGACGAAGCCCGGGGGCTGCGCCCGATGCTCTGCCTGCCCGACGGCTTTTACGCACTTGACCTGTCAACGCCGATGAACCTGTCGGAGTTACTTGCACCAGGCCCGGTCCACCGGCGCGACTGGAAGCCGCTGCCCAAGGCGCCCCCGCAGCCCAACGAGATTCGCGAGTTCATTCTGGACAGGCCTGATGACGTGCCCGAAGAGCTGCTGGACAAAGGCGGCGATGGCATCGGTGAACAGGAGCCCGCGCCCGACGCTTCCGGCACGGGCAAGTCGATGCTTGGCAAGGCTGAGTTCGCCGCAGGCAAGGTGCTGGCGAAACTCGGAGGCATGTTCGGCAGCAAGGGGATGCAGCAGGCGGGCGGGAACCTGATAGGCAAAGGGCTGAACCACAACCCGAAGATGACCGAAGGCCTTATGGGCAAGCAGGAAGCCGCCCTGCGCGACCTGCTGCGCAAGTTCAAGGAAGGGCGCGTCGACGAAGCCCTGCGCCGCGCGTTGCCACTCGGCGCGGAAGCGTCGCGAGGCGCCAGACCGTCCGGCAGCGCGCTGCTGCCATTCCATAACCTGATGTATTCCCTGGGCGGGCTGATTGGCAGAGGCTCCGGCGGCGCCGGCATGTGGTTCACGGAACCGGATATCTACGGCGCGCTTGTCGGCGAATACCGCAAGGCCGCCGACGACGCCCGCAAATCCGGTGACCACCGCCGCGCCGCGTACATCTATGGCAAGCTGCTGGGCGACTACCGCACCGCGGCGCTCACGCTGCAGCAGGGCGGGCTGCATCACGACGCGGCGGTGCTGTACCTGAAGAAGCTGAATGATCCGGTGTCGGCCGCGCGCGCCTGGGAGACCGCGGGCAACGTGGATGAGGCCGTGCGCCTGTACCGCAAGATCGGGCAGCACGTGCCCGCCGGTGATCTGCTGCGCCGGGCCGGTGACGATGAAGGGGCGCTGGAGGAGTACCGCGCTGCCGCGCGTCTGCTGGCCGCCCGCGGGGAATACGCGGGCGCCGGCGAATTGATGATGGCCAAGACCGGCGCCGGCGCGGAGGCGCTGACATTCTTGAGCGAGGGCTGGCGCGCGCGTCCCCACCCCGGCGCGTTGCCGTGTGCCCTGCACATGGCCGTGATCCACGCGGACGACGCCAACGTGGATGAGCTGCTGAAACTCACGGACGAGTCCGACCGCTTCTTCGCGCCCCCCGGTCAGGAAGCGCAGGCCGCCCGCTACTACAACATGCTGGCGACCCTGGCGCGGCGCGAATCGATGGGCGAGCACCGGGCCGAGCTTCGCGACCGCGCCCTGTGCGGAATTGCGAACAACCTGCGCCGCCGCCAGAACAACCGAACCATTCCGTTCGACAGCAAGGCGTGGTCCGACGCCCTGGTCAGCGACGCGCAATTCGCCGTCCGGCATGAAGCAAGGCGGCGCCCGAAGCAGGCAACCTCCGCTGACACCGATGTCGTCTCGACGGTGCGGATCGCGACGGGCGTGGTGGTCGCCGCCGTTTTCGCGGACGACACCGGCGAGCTGTTTGTCGCGTTTCAGGACGGACGCATCTACCGCTTCTCCCCCACCGGCGGCACCGGGCTTGTCCGCGAGGGCGGGCGCCCGGTAGTCGGGCTGGCGGTCAGTCCAAAAGCGGACATGCTGGTTGTCTCCGCCGACACGGATGAAGGAGACCGCGAACTCTCGTGCTTCGCCCGTCGTGCGGACGGCCAGTTCTTTCGCGGACGGGGCACCGAGCGCCTGCGCGGGGATGTCCGCCTTCTCAGCGCCGGTGACAACATGATCGCCCTGCTTGAGGACTGGCGAAACACGGTTGTGATCAGACGCGGCGAAGGGTTCGAGCCGTACGCCGAGTATCCGCTGTCCGCCCCGGGCGCATGGCACGGCGCCCTGATTCGAAACGGCGGCGTCACGGGGCTGCTGCTGCAAGGCGATCGCCGGGCGTACTGGCTGGGCACGATCAGCCCCGCACACACCGAAACAAAGTGGCAGGAAGCTGCGACGCACTGGCGCGCGATGGGATTTCTGCCGGGCGCCGAAGGCTCGCTGATCGCGCCGTCACCTGGCAACATTGAACTTGCCGGCCGCAATGAACACGGGTCTCTCTACTGGAGTGCGCTCAAGGCCGGCACGTTCGGGTTGCGCTGTGAATCGCGCATTGTGGCGGCGCGCGGCGATTATTTGTGCGCGACGCTGTTGCGTCCGGGCCGGGTCGCGGGCGTGACGGGCACGCACGTCAACTGGTTCAAGAAGGAAGGCGAAGGTTTCGAGCAGACATCAATCACCAGGCTGGGCGCGCCGGACGCCGTGGCCTGCTTCCACAATCACGGGAGCAGTGAGCTCATGGTGCTGACAAGGGACGGCCGGGTCTGTCTTGTGGCCACACCGTGACGAGTTCCGGGTTCTGAGTTCCAAGTCCCTGACGGGGTTTTGTGTGCTGTTGACGCGTCGATTTAACGACGAGTCGGGAGACGGGTTCCGCGATAACCGCCCCATGCCACGACGCGACGAGCGCCCATCACCTGCTGACGCGTCAATACGCGGACAAGTCGGGAGTTTGGAGGCCGGAGTCGGGAGTAACTGCGGGTCTTTAACTCCAAACTCCAAACCAACGGTCAACGGTCAACCGTCAACCGTCAACTATCAACTACCCTCCGGGCGGTGCGCGGGTGCCGCCAAAACGCGTGGTCGGGTCCCACACTTCATCCGTCAGCCTTTCCTTCAAAATTTTCATGTTCAGGGCGCCGCGGTTGCGCCAGCAGATGCTCCAGTTCTCCGGCGTGTCCCACCACTTGATCCGGTCCTTCACCTCGCCCTTGATC
>JAIOJA010000086.1 GCA_019912315.1 Planctomycetota bacterium | reverse complement strand
TTCAGGCGTGCATACCGACGGCAATGACGCCGGCACACTCAGCTGGTGGGTGAGCGCCTGCAGCTCCCGCTGCCTGTTCGCGGGCTACCGCTACGAGGCCCCGCTGGCCGGCATCTGGGACCGCAGCGGTATCACGCCGGTGCTGACCCACCGGCAGGCCGGGCGCAACTTCGCGGGCCAGTACTACACCCTGCACCGGCACTACGACCCGGTGCTGATGCGGTTCACCAGCCCGGACCCGATCGCCGCCGAGTTCTGGAACCTGAACTCGTACTCGGGCAACTCCCCCGGTCGTTTCTACGACCCGGATGGACTGGACCCGTTTGCTGAGCTCAAGAGGTGGGAGGACGACGCTTACTACCACAGCGAGGACTTCGACGAGGACTACTTCTTCAGCGAGGAGTACGAAGAGGACTCTGTGGTGCGGCAGTATGAGAAAATCGGCGAGATGGTTGGCGATCCAGAGGACATGGCCGCTGGAATGACCTACGGCGCGGCAAACGGCGCCTCAATCGGAATCTACGGCGCCTTCGTTTCGCCCGAAGATCACAACGCGATGTTCTTCCCCGATGCCAACTCAAATACGATCGCGTTCCAGGCGGGCGCGGTTTGGGGCGAAGTCGCTGTGGCAGTCGTCATGTCAAGAGGTATGGGCGCACCGGCAAGAGTCACGGCGCGCAGTGGAACGCGTTTGTTGAGCCGGATGTTTACCCGAAATGTCGCCCGGGCCGAGGCGCGTGTGCTTCCACGTGTAATGCCGAAGACCAGCCCCAAAGTGCACGTCCCTCGAATGTCAAGAAAAGGAACGGTACTCAACCCGTTTGGAAAAAATGGACCAAAACCACCGAAGGCTTATTCTGTCGCATATGAAATGAAACTGCCCCGCGCTCGCACAAAGGGACCCCGTCCTCAGCACTTTGGGGAGGCGAATTCTTCACTACGCCAAACGATGCAGAACAGCCCTGAATTTTCGCGCGCCATGAATAAAGTTATACCAGGTTTAGACGGGTTTTTGGCTGATCCACTGATGGCGAGCCGTTCGCCGACCGCGCTTGGATGGACTTGGCATCATCATCCTACACGGAAGGGTGTAATGCAGCTTGTTCCACACAAGCAACACGTTTGGGGATCATTGTGGCAGTCATTGTTCCATCCAGGCGGACGGGGTGGTCACGCGAATTGGGGGAAATGAAGATGAAGCTGGTTTTTCAGGGCCGCCTTCGCGATGCCTTGGCTCAACTCGAGTCAATGGACACTAATCGTTCAGGGCATCCGGTAGGAATGATCTATTCTGATTCACCCGATCTAGCTATGGAAAACTCGAACTGTGAAGTTTGGATGTTCTTGCCGACCGAAGTTATCCCGAGCGAAAAGAACGGCCTAGGCCAGTTCATAGATGTTGAAACGGCCTTAGACGTGGCAACTCAGGGTGACGCGCTGGCTTCGGCAAGAGGCGCGGAGAGACTGACCGAAACTCAGCGATTCCGAGGTATCCGGCACTATGCCGAGAACGATGCCTACTTAGACGAAGGACAGTTGTTTGAGGAGCCATGACAGGTACGTTTCTCAACCAGGTCAACGCCATCGCCTACTTCTGGGGCGAGGGTGAGCTCGACAAGGAGCAGTCGGCCGTCTACGACCTGCATGAGGGCTATCTGAAGGGGGTCATCGACTTCATTCCCGATCCCCCCACCGGCGAGTGGACCCAGAACGGCTGGCAGCAGCAGATAGGGCCCTACACTGTGGGTGAGGGCTGCACCTACCTGAGGGTGAACCACGGGCCGTTCGAGCCTGCCTGGATGTTCACCCCCCAGGCCGACGCGTCAAGCAACCCCTTGGAGGTCACGCTGACCGACGGGACGAACAGCGTGACCGTCACCGTGCTGGGCACCCGCATTAACACGCCGGATCAGCAGGCCCACCTGGAGCTGGTGGTGCAGGGGACCAGCCTGCCCGCCTGGGTGGATACCGGCGTCTGGTACCACATCCACGGCGATCGGTACAAAGCAAACGTCGCCCAGTCCGGCACCTGGACAACACCCGCCAGCGGCAGCACCTTCACCGTCTACGGCAAGGCCGGGCTGACGTCCGAGATGCAGGGCTGGATCCTGCAGCCGGACATCAACCAGCAGGTGTACCTGACCGTGGAGACGGTCAGCCCGGGCTCGGGCGCGCTGACGG
>JAIOJA010000085.1 GCA_019912315.1 Planctomycetota bacterium | reverse complement strand
GCTGGCTCTGAGGCCGTCGGCCTCCTGCAGCTTCTTCACGATCTGTTCGGGGCTGTGCTTCTTCTTCATGGCTGAATCCTCCTTCAAAGTGACCGGAAGACTCTACTTCCAACTGGACCGATTTTAGGGGACCAGACCAATCTCGTTCGCTAACGAATCGGACTTCGGTACGTCAGGCAAAAACTCTTTTGCGGATTTGGTTTGGTGGCAAATGGGTCCGTTCGTCGGCGTATCTTCAGGACGGAAGCCGGCGCGAATACTCCTGTTGGTGGAGACCCTTAGGTTTCGATATGACACGATTGAGGTGGAGGTTGTTACCATTGGCGACGACAGAAGCGTTGAACTCATGGTGCGGGCCTACGAGCCTCCGCTCAAGCGCAAAGACGAGTAGCAGTGAACAAGCCACGCAACAGCGTGTCCCGTTGCGTTGATGCTCAGCTATCCTAGCGCGTCGGAATCTTCACTGGATTCGCCGCTTTCTTGTTGTAGCGCTTGGCTTCGGTGTAGCCGGCGTCGATGTGGCGGGCGATTCCCATGCCGGGGTCATTGGTGAGTACGCGCTCGATGCGCTTGTCGGCGGCTTTGGTTCCGTCGCACACGATTACCTGTCCCGCATGCAGCGAGTAGCCCATGCCTACGCCGCCGCCGTGGTGGAAGCTGACCCAGGTTGCACCGCTGGCTGTGTTCACCAGCGCGTTGAGGATCGGCCAGTCGGCTACGGCGTCGCTGCCGTCTTTCATGGCTTCGGTTTCGCGGTTGGGGCTGGCGACGCTGCCGCAATCCAGATGATCGCGCCCGATCACGACCGGCGCCTTGAGCTTGCCCTCGCGCACGAGCTTGTTGAACAGCAGGCCGGCCTTGTGGCGCTCGCCGTAGCCGAGCCAGCAGATGCGCGCCGGCAGACCCTGGAACTCGAAAGAGTCGCGGGCCTTGTTGAGCCAGTTGATCAGGTGTCTGTTCTTGGGAAACAGCTTCTTCAGCGCGTCATCCGTCGTGTAGATGTCCTGCGGGTCGCCGCTGAGCGCGACCCAGCGGAAGGGGCCTTTGCCCTCGCAGAAGAGATTGCGGATGTAGGCCGGCACGAAGCCCGGGAAATCGAAGGCGTCTTTGACGCCGGCTTCCAGCGCGTGGCCGCGCAGATTGTTGCCGTAGTCAAACGTGTGCGCGCCGCGGCGCATGATGGTCAGCATCTGGCGGCAGTGCTTGGCCATGGTGCGGAAGGCCTGCTTCTGGTACTCGGCGGGGTCGGCCTTGCGCAGCTTGAGCGCCTCGGCGTAGGTCATACGGTCGGGCACGTAGCCATTGAGCGGGTCGTGGGCGCTGGTCTGGTCGGTGAGCAGGTCGGGCGTAACCTTGCGCTGGATCAGGCGTTCAAGCAACTCGGTCGCGTTGCACTCGACGCCGATGCTGACGGCCTCGTTGCCGGCCTTTGCTTCCAGTGCGCGGTCAATGGCGGCGTCCGGGCTCGGGGCGATTTCATCAAGATAACGGTCGTGCAGACGGCGCTTGATTCTTGACAGGTCAACGTCTGCCGCCAGGCACACGCCGCCGCACATGGTGGCCGCCAGGGGCTGCGCCCCGCCCATGCCGCCAAGACCGCCCGTCACCACCAGTTTGCCCTTGAGCGTCGCCTTGCTCCCCCAGTGCTTTCGGGCAGCGGCGGCGAACGTCTCGTACGTGCCCTGCAGGATTCCTTGTGTGCCGATGTAGATCCAGGAGCCGGCGGTCATCTGCCCGAACATCATGAGCCCGCGGTCGCGCAGCTCGTTGAAATGCTCCCACGTCGCCCATTTCGGCACGAGGTTACTGTTGGCGATCAGCACGCGCGGCGCGTCGGTGTGTGTCTTGAAGACCGCCACCGGCTTGCCGCTCTGGATAAGCAGCGACTCGTCGTCTTTCAGCTCGCGCAGAGTTTTCAGGATCGCGTCGAAGCTTTCCCAGTCCCGCGCGGCCTGCCCGATGCCGCCGTAGACAACCAGGTCAGCGGGGTTCTCGGCGTTGGCCGGGTCGAGGTTGTTCATGAGCATGCGCAAAGGCGCTTCAGTCAGCCACGACTTGCAATGCAGCCTTTTGCCGCGCGGGGCATAGATCGGGCGGCGTCCTTTGCCGTTGAGGGCCTTTTCGGCAAGTTGTGCAACGGTGGGTTTCTTCTTCGCAGCGGGCATGTTGACCTCCGCGAAGGTTCTAGTGCCGCGCGCGGTTGTGTCGAGGTGTTACTCGATGCGCAGATAGAACAACCGGCTGTGGTCTTTCCAGGGTTGCAGGTAGCCGTTCTTGTCGGTGTCTTCGACGGCGAGCCAGCCTATGGTCAGGCCGTCCCTGCTGGCGACGAAACCGCGCGCGTTCAGGTCGAAATCCGCGAGGCGATGCGCCTTCAGGGCGTGATCGAACAGCATGAGTCTCGAGCCGAGATTGCCTTCCTCAACGAACAGCAGCCCGCGCTCGCTGATCCAGCCCAAGGTCAGATAGTCGTAGCGCGCGCTGGTAGCGCGGACGTCATGATGCTGCGGGTCGTCAACGATCAGGATTTCCGAGGACGCCGACGAGCGGCTCTCCTGCCCCCAGAAATTCATGCGCGGGCGTGTGTTGCCCTCGTTGTCGGGCTCCTGGTGCCCGAACCACGAGCCTTCGGCGTGAACCACAATGCGCGAGCGGCGGCTGGGGCTGTACAGCGCCGACTCGGAGCCGTCGCTGGGGTCGAAGATGATGTGCTCCGAGTGGTCCAGCAGCGTGGGCAGGGGCGGCTCGACTGCTTCGTCTTCCGTGGCAGGCTGGTTCCAGCGTCGTCCTTGCGGCGGCGGCGCGGGCTTTGACTGCTGCCGCTCAATCAGCAGGCGCCCGTCGTCCAGCACCAGCTCAACGTTGAAGCCGCGCACCACGCGCTCGCGGTCGCCCCGTACCAGGTTCAGGCTCACGATCCAGCCGTTGGCGTCTTCATCGCCGGGCGTGCTCACCAGCACGTCACGATCCCCGCGCCACACGGCCACGGGTGTTTCGCCGGGCGCCAGGGTCGCGACGTTGCGCAGATTGCCGCCGTCGCGGTTACTCACCAGCAGCGTGGCGTCATCAAGCTCGTTGATCTGCCCGTCGTCGTTCAGGTCGTAGGCGCGGCTCATGAACAGGATGCGCCCGTCACCCAGAAACAAGGGCGGTGTCGTGTCGGCGCCCGTGTCCGCGACCTTGGTTTCGGCGCGGTCGGGCCCGACGGTAAACAGCACGAAGCTTTCGTCCGCGGGCTTGCCGTCCTTGCCGTCGGACTTCGCCACTTCGCGGAAGTAGTAGAAGCGCTCGCCGTCCGGTGACATCACAAGGTGCAGCAGCACACCGTCCCGGGTCGTAAGCGCCTCGGGGCGCGCCGCGCCAAGCTTGGAGACCCACAGCGCGGTCTTTACGTCTTCCTCGGGACGGGGCAGTAGCGAGCCCTTCTTCTTCTCGGGCTCTTCTTCAGGGTTAGGTTCCGGGGGAAATTCGTCCTGGGCCACGGGCAGACCCGGCGCAACCAGGGCGCTGATCAGCAGCACGAATAGAAACTGCCTCTTCATGCCGTGGTTTCCTCCGGAAGAACCGCCGTCTCGCGCGTGCTGGGGCGCGGGCGGCTGCTTGTCGGGCGCTTCGTCTGACCCCGCTTATACGGAATATACACCGTAAAGCGGCTGCCTTTCCCCCATACAGATTCCAGTGTGATACGCCCGCCGTGGGCCTGCACGATTTCCTTGCAGATCGCCAGACCAAGCCCGGTGCCGTCAACCTTGCGGCTCAAGGCCTGATCAACGCGGAAGAACTTCTCAAATATCCGCGACTGGTCTTCGGCCGGTATGCCGATGCCGCGGTCGGCGACTTCGATGAACAGGTCGTTGCGGTCAATGCCGACCATGACGGTTACAAACTTGTCGTCGCCGCTGTACTTGATGGCGTTGGACAGCAGGTTCAGCAGGACCTCGCGAATGGCATCCTTGTCGAAGAACGATTGCGACGGCACGCCGGGCAGAATCTTGAGGCGGATTTCCCCGTCCGTGCCGGACATCTGCGCGCGGAACAGGCTGATGGTGTCGCGCACGACGGTCGGCAGGTTGGCTTCCTGAAAGTTGTACTTCTTCACCTGGTTTTCGACCTTGCTGAAACTGAGCACGTGGTCGATCAGCGCGCCCAGGCGGTCCGTTTCAGTCATGATGACGTCAAGGCAGGCCTTCGTCTGTTCTTCGCTTTTGGCGCGCCCCAGCTTCAGGGTTTCAACGAACATGCGGATCGATGTCAGGGGCGTCTTGAGCTCGTGGGTGACGTTGCTGACGAAGTCAACCTTCTTGCGGGCCTCACTGGCCTCGCGCAGGATCAGGTGTACGACCATCAGTGTCGCGCTGGCGACGATCGGCACGCACAGCACGGCAATGATCACGAAAATCGTGCTCAGCAGCTTGTTGTCCTTGGCGAACTGGCGGTCCACATTGAGCTTGAGCGCGAGGTAACGGTCGGGCACGAGTTCGCTGTGAACAGGCATGAATTGAAGGGTTTCGTAGCGTCGGTCGATACCGCCGCCCCACTCAAGCTGCGCGCGATCCGTTGATTCCAGCAGCAGGGAGTCGTCGCCCAGTTTGACCTGTTGCAGGTGATTGCTGATCAGCTTGTCCACCTGACTGTTGATGAGTTCCCACACGATGAAGCCGCCGGTGTCACCGTTGACCCACGCGACATACGTGGCGGGCTGCTGCCGGTTGCGGACAAAGGCCGGCAGGGTGAACGCCTGTCGACTTAGCCCCGGCGGCGGCGCGGCCGTGATGCCGGCAAGCATCTCGCCAAGTATGGGAGGCACCACGAGGCTGGACTTGCCGTCGATGGAATGAGAGCCGGCCACTTTCATGTCTCGCCCGAAAAAGCAGCGTGACGCGAAGGCGCGGTTGTAGTCAGTGAAGTATTCGCGAACTTCGCCGGACAGGCGGTCAACGTCGGCGTCGTCCTTCGGCGGCTCCATTCGCAACAGGGCGACGCGATCCTCCAGCTGCATTTGCAGCCCGCTCTGGACATCTATCAGCTCCTGCCGGTAAAGCGACGGCCGCAGTTCGATTTCACGTAACGCATAGGCGCCGAACAGTCCCATGACGACTGTGGGCGCGATAATCGCGAAGATTGCCAGCGGATACAGCAACCTGCGCGAACTCCAGCGTTTCACGGATAAACCCAAACAACTACCCTTTCGTTACAAATGTTAACGAAACACGAGGCTACAATCAGTAGGAAGCAGGAATTGCTGGGTGATACACCGCCCCGGGCACGTACTAACGGTATCGGCACAGCCGATGCAGCCCTGTCGAAACGCCGGCGTTTTGTCAGGGCAAGGGCCGTTTAGCAGCACCGGAGCGGAACCATGAGTTCAGGCACATCAGCGGCAAGGCGCAGCAGCACAGCCGCGCCCGCAGTGAAAGCGTCTCCGCGCATGGAACGGTTTGAGCGTTACCTCGATAGATTCCGCGGCCCGATCTTCACGTACGTGAACCGGCTGGTGCGCGATGAAGCCACGGCCGAGGATATCGCGCAGGAAACTTTCGTGCGCCTGTACCGCGAACTCGACCGGATCCGCGACGAGACTGCTTCCGCGTGGCTGTACCGTGTGGCGCGCAACCTGGTCACGGACTATATCCGCAAGAAGCGCCCGGTCACTTTCACGGTGCTGAAGGGCAGCGCCCGTGATGGCGACGATGACCAGCCCGGCTTGCAGTTTGAGCACCCGGGACGTGGTCCTGTCGGGACGACAACCAACAACGAGTTGCGCGAGATCATTGAGGAAACCCTGGACGCCATGAGCCCCAAGTTCCGCGACGTACTTGAGCTGGTGGACGTGCAGAAGCTGACCCACGAGCAGGCGTCCCAGGTTCTGGAGTGCAGCGTCAAGACGGTTTCCGCGCGCCTGGCGCGGGCACGGGAGTTTTTCACCAACCGCATCGCCCGATATGTCGATGCGGAGGACACGGGTGCGACGGGCAGCGCGCACGAAGTTTGAATTTTTCAGGCGCACGACCGGCGCCCGGACGTAACAGGTCTGTAACAGGCGCACCAAGCGCCCGCAGCTTTCAGAAAGTGGATTGGACCAGGGCCCCTTGTAATGGAACCTTCTGACTACCAGCCGTTTGATCCGCAGCTTCACGACTACGTGGACGGGCGCATGTCCGCGGATGACGAGCGCGATTTCGCGCGCAAGCTGGAACGCAACCCCGAGCTGAAAAAGCAGGCCGAGGCACTTGGCAAGGCGCTCGCGTTGCTCAAGACCCTGCCGGTCCTTGAGCCCAAGGCGGGCTTCGATGATCGCGTCATTGGGCGCGTCCGCGAGGAAAAACTGGCCGAGCGCGCCCGCAGCCAGATTGTTTCCGCACCCGTCCCGATCTGGCAGCACATTGTACAGGTCGGGCTTGGGGCGGCCGCCGCGGCGCTGGTGCTGGCGGTGATTGGTGTGCCGGGCATGTTCGCGCCGGATGACGAAATCAACCTGAGCAGCAGCGGCGGCGAAGATGTCGCGGCGCGGGTCATGCCCGCGGAGGCCGACCTGTTGCCGGTACTGGCGGACCACCGGGCGCGCTTTGAATCCCTGCATCGCAGCGTCGCCTGCACCCGCGTGGATGACCCGCACGAACAACGCAAGCTGATCGCCCTGGAACTCGAGTACTCTGACCTCGAGCGCCGCAACCGCTGGCTGCGCGAGGCGATTTCTGACCTGCCCGCAAACCGCCGCCTTGAGTACGCCGATTTTCTGGACGCGCTCGAAGCCGCCCTGGCCACCATACAGCACGAGGTCAGCGCCAGTCTTCAGGAGTCACGGCCGGTTGATGTCGCCGCCATCGAGAAGGCCATGGGCGCGGTGCGAACACCCCGCGGTGAAATCGAGCATTATCAGCTCAGCCTCAACAGCGGTGAGTTGGCCCCCGAAGACGAGCGCGTGGGCGCCGACAGCCTGGACGACGTCGCCATGTATTCCCTGGTGCGCCGCGCCGAGTACCGCCACGACCACCGCGCCGTTCTGGACGCCGTGCGCTTTTACGCGCGCAACATGCAGACCGGCCGTTTCAGGCACCATGCCAACGCCAGCGCCGTCGGCGCGTACCTGCGCCTCGGACAGGACCGCGAAGCGGCGGCCCGGTTTGCTGCGGACTTCGGCGACTATGATGAAGACCTTACACCGGAGCAGCTCCAGGTCATTCGCGGCATGCTGACAGAGCACGAGCTTGAGCGACTGAACACCGCCCGGCAGGCCCTGCGCAACGAATAACCCTGAACGTCAGGAATTCTGAACCCCGGGGGCTACCCCGGGGGTTTTTGATTATGAAGGATTTTTCAAAGTCCGTGCGAACAGAAATTCATGGGGTATACTGGGTCCGGTGACGCAATGAGCCTTCAGCTACGCTGCAATTGCGGTTGGACCAGCCAGGTCAGTGAATACTACCTTGGCGATCACATTTCTTGTCCCGATTGCGGCGTCCGGCTGAGTGTTCACGCCAAAGTTGGCGTTCCTTACGGCTACGCGCCTTACCCAACCTGGCAGAAGAAGCCCGTTCCGCGCCCGGCCAGGTATCGCCCCTACCCGCTGTTTACGCCTGAGGATCCCAACGCGGGACCTGCCTTCTGGCTTGGCCTGTTCGCGCTGATGCTGGTGTTGACGGGCTGCGGGGCAATCCCCGGCGCCATGCTGGCCTTGTTCGGCGTCAACAGTTGGGCACGCAGCCGCAAGTTCGCCCGGCATCACAAACAACCCGGTCAGTCTCGGGCGAGTGTCGGCCTGGGCATGAGCGCCTTGGCGCTTGTGGTGGCCGGCGTGATGATGCTGGGGTTGTTCGTGGATCGAGATTGCGGGCGCGCCATGGCGGACCAGAGTCGCGAGTGCCACGACGACTACGAGCAAATCGTGCCGAGAGCACCGCTGGCCAGACCTGGCGAGCCGACCGATCTACCTGCCCCTCCCGCCAAACAGGGCTATCGCTACCCCGAGCCGTCACCCGTGGAACCGCGTGACGACTTCGAGCAACGCCAGGTCGAGTACAGCCGCAAAATCCGCGAAGAACGCGAGGCTGCCGCCAAGTCGCGCGAAGAGGCGGTGTCCCCAGCCGGGCGCTACGGCGACTAAGCAGTTTCAGGGTTCTCCCGACTCCCCAATCAGCAGCGACTCTGCGATGCAGCCATGAGTATGCGCCGGGCAGTCGGAGTCGCTTACGGGCGGTGTATGATCTCGACCCGGTCAAGCTGGATCGCCGCCCCACCGTCCTCCGGGTGCAGCTGGAAGAACTTCAGGCTTAGCCCGGGCTCGGCTTTGCGGGCGACATCGGTGGTCTTGTACAGCTCTTGCAGCGGCAATTCGTACTCGATCCATTCGCCGGCCTTGACGCCGCCCATCTTGTGGCGCCAGTTGGCGTCGTTGACGGTGCCGAACTGCAGGATCATCTCGCAGGCTTTCTCGACCCGGAAGCGGAAGCGCACAACATCGCCGGCGCGCATCGTGTACGGCTCGCGCAGGTAGAAGCCCAGCCCCGTGTTGCTGTCCGTTTCGCCGCGCAGAACGCCGTCCTTGATCGCGCCGCCAAACAGTACGCCCGGCGCTTCATCGAGGTCTTCGCGCAGCACAGCACGCACCGGCGTGTCCTTCAGAAAGCGAAACTCGCGCTGCACGTCACCCCAGCTGACGGGTTTTTCGCGCCCGAACCCGTCGTGCTCAAGGCGCGACTGGCTGCCCGCCGACAGCACTTCTTCGCCGGCGCTGACCCGACCCTGCACGCAGTACACGTCCAGCGCGCGCAGTCGTTCCTCGATGGCCGCCACACCGTCCACTACGGCGGACACCCCGTCGCCGGACACAGCCAGCGGCGCCAGTGTGTCGGTGTACAAAGCCCCGTCATGCAGGATTACTTCCACGGCGCCCGCTTCGCCCTCGAAGGTGAACTCGCCGTCCACGCGCAGCAGACTGCCGTCCAGCAGCGTGAAGTCCGCGAAGCCTTTGACCCGGACCCGGTCACCCGCGCGGGCCTGGTATTCCTCGCCGTGCTCCAGGCGCGTTTCGCCGCGCTTGTTCGTTACCCTGATGGACTCGCCCTGCCACGAGGCCGCCAGTACCGCGCGCTCCTTTGGAAGGGAGTGGTCCGGAGGCATGGGGTGCGGGTCTGTGTGCGTGCGCCTCGGGGGCGGCACCTCGACTTCCCCCTTCGGGGTACCGTCGTGCTTGTCATCCGCCGGCGGAAGCTCGATTACGATGCCTTTGTCGGGCTGCTTGCCCGTTCCGTGCTCTGTTTCCTGTGGGGCGGGCGTCTCCAGTTGATCGTCCGGCTGATCGTCCGGTTGGTCTTGCGGCAGTGAATCTGCGGGCTCCGGCGGCGCCGCGGGGTCGTGCTCCGGGCTGCGCGGCGCGGCTGTTCCCTCGTCAACCTGTTTCACGCTGCGCCGTTGTTCAGGCTGTTTCGGCCCCAGGCTGTCGGGCAGCACTTTGACCAGCGCGAAGGCAGCAGCCCCCGCGACCAGCAGCACCGATGCGGCAGCGACCAGTGGCTTCCATACCGACTTGCGGCGCGGCGGCGGAATCAGGCGGCGCGGCGGCTGCGCGTACACCCGCTGAAGTACATCTTCGCTGAGGTCAGGGTGAATGCCCAACTCCTCGCGCAGTTGCGCTTCCAGGTACCGCTCGTCGAGTTGTTCGTGCTCGTTCATTCCCCTACCTGTTTGCGGATGCAGTCCCGCAGTTTTTCTTTCGCCCGGCGGATCAGGGTCTTGGCACCTTCCGCCTCAAGCCCGACCGCGCAGCTGATTTCCTCGCGCGACGCGTTCTGGCCGTAGCGCAGCTTCAGGGCCAGTTGGGCACGCTGTGACAGCGCCGAAAGGCAGTTGCGCAAGGCGCGCCGATACGTATCGCCTTCGTCGGACAGTTCAAGCTCGTTCCAGTGCGCTTCCAGCACATCTTCATCCGGCAGCGTCACTTCGCGGCGCGCCTTGCGCAGCCACATGAAGTAGAAGTTGCGCGCCGTCGTGCGCAGATATGCGCTGGTCGCCTTGCGGTCACGGATTTCAAAGTCGGCCTCTATGGTCGCGACGAAGGTGTCCTGTGCCAGGTCCATGGCCAGGTTTTCTTCGCAGCCAAGGTAGCGCAGATACCGCAACAAACCGTCCTGGTGATCCTGGACCAGCCTTTCGATTTGCACGGCGCTGCGCATGACCCGTCACCTCGTGAATGCAGTGAGCCTGGTTAAGGGGTCATTCTACTCGCAAATTTCGAATATGCGGCAAGATTTCGAAGCGGCGGGCTTGCTGTGACGGCTTTTCGCTTGCGGAATCGGCCACGGCGGGGGATTGTTAGGTTGGCATGAGCGACACAAAGACCAGAATCCGACGTTGGGGGCTCGACCACGCGCAACTGCAGGCCGAGCTGGCGCTGATCCGCGCCGAGTTCCCCGACCAGGAAGATTTTGAGGCCGCCACCGAGCGCCTGTTCGCAGAGCTAGCCGCCAAGGATGCATTTAGGAAACGCACGGAAGAGCCGCCGAAGTGGGAGTGATTACTTCCAGACCATCCACCAAGGTGGAACTTCGGGATACTCAACAGTCCATTTCGAGTTGGACAGATTGCTCACAATGAGTACGCCTGAACCATCCAGTTTATGGGCTTTGCAGCGAATGACGGTGCCTTCATATGCGGGTGCCTCTCCTGCGATCTCAACAATGATGTCGTCCAAATTGTAGCTGCAGCACCCCCATGACTCGCCGTCAGCAATTTCGACGACCGACATTCCTTCAGTGAACTGAGTCCCCTCCTCCTTTGCGCGCTTCTGCATCATCTCCGCGAAGGAAATGGCCGCAGTGCCTGAGTACATGGAATAGAGACTCTGCGAGTACCTGCGCTGCGAAGAGGTCGCGTAAACCAGTACGGGCACAATCAGCGCCACCAACAATACGACCGCGGGCAGCGGCTTGAGTCGCGGATTTAGACGGGAATGCTGCACCATCCGTACATTGTAGCGACAACGCACGGTTCAACGCCAAACGGAATCAAGCCCCGCCTCGCGACGGGTTCGGAGATCTCGTCGTCTTCGGAGTTACATCCGGGCGCCGAGTTTGAAGCCGGCGCTGGCGCAGGCGGCTTCGAGCAGCTTTGCCTTTGGCTCGGGCCCGGCTATGCCGAACGTGATCTCGTGTCGGTCCAGCGCGAGCGCGATGTCCTTGACGCCTTTGACTGTACCGAAAGCTGAAACGAGCTTGTCCTGCTCCGCCTGGGAAGTGTTGGGTCCGAGGCCGGAAACGACGTACCTTTGCACGGCCGTTCTCCGCACCGGTGGCGGCGTCGGGGGCTTGCTCGCCCGTGCGCACGTCGCCTGCCGGCAGGTGCATTATACATCTGCTCTGGGGTTGCAACTATCGGTGCTACACACGCGACAGCGCCTTGTAACAGCACAGCTCATGTCCTGCGTGTAAACAGGACCCCACGGAGGATGCGATGGAATACTTTGTGATTGGACTGTACGCCGCTGCTTTTGGACTGAACGTGCTGTTCGCGTGGCTTGGCGCGCGCTGGGTTGCCCGCAAAGGCTACCCGGAGCTGTACTGGTTGATGTTCGTGATTGGGGTCTTTGCCGGGTTCGTGATGACCCTGCTTGTCATCTCCGTGATGCCTGGCAAGGCGAGACGCGTCCCCCGTCGCAGCCTGCATCGCAAGCTGCCGGCGCCGCGCTTGCCGCAGGGGCGTGTACGCGAATCGTAGCACGACAGCCTTCCGCTTGCGGCGGAGTCCGCGGTGACGTTGGTCAATGTACGTGCCGCGGACTTCCCCTGCCGCCCCGTTGACGTCGCAGCCGCCATAGCGGAGGCTTGCGCCGTGGCAAAAAAACGCAAACGCAAAAGCTTTGGCGCCAAGTTGCTGAACTGGGCGCCGTCAAGATTCGCCGCGAATCAGTTGCTCAACGCCGTCGCATTCGCGCTGACCATCTTCGGGCCAGGCTGGGCTTACTGGTGGGCGCGCCGCGCCGCCGGCCTCACCTGGTACGGGATGCCGCGCCTGCGCCGCACCGCCCTGCGCAACCTTGACCTCTGCTTGCCCGAAAAATCAGACGCCGAGCGCACCCGTATCGCCAAGGCCAGCTTCCGCCACTTCTACTACACCTTCTGCGATTACATGCTTGCGCCACGCTGCTTCGGCAAAGGGCGCGGCGAGAAATACATCACCGGCAGCCCGGCCGACAGCCCGTACATCCAGTGGGTCGCCGAGGGCAAGCCCGCGTTTATCCTGGCTGCCCACTTCGGCAACTGGGAAGTCGGCACGTTCAACGTGAACCGCTTCGGCTTCGCGCGCCTGATGGTGCTGGCCAAGCCCGTGAAGCCCCCGGCCCTGAACCGGCGCATCCTGCGGGCGCGGGAAATATTCGGCAACGACGTGCATGAACACACGGGCGGGGCTCGCGCGTTCGCGCGGGCGCTCAAGGAACACCGGACGGTGGGCATTCTGGTGGACCAGAACGGCGGTGACTTCGCGCCCGTGGAAACGTTCTTTGACGTGCCCTGCACCTGGCAGGCCGACTTTGCCCGCCTGGCACTGCGCGGCGGAGGTCGCATCGCGCTGGCGGCCATGCGGCGCACGGGCGACCGGTTCGGGTTCGAGTACCTGCCCTCGCGGATCCTGACCTATGAGCGCGGCGACGACCCGATGAAGATCGTGCGTGACTACCGGGACTTCCTGGAAGAGGTGATCCGCAAAGACCCGGAGCAGTACTTCTGGATGCACCGGCGCCTCAAGGCGCGCAAGAAGGGCTGGGGCGACGCGTACGCGGATTTGAGCGCGCGTATTACACCCGACCAGCGCGACACGCTGCTGGCTTCACGGCGCCCCGCACCTGCGAAAGTGGCATAGCCCGGTTGTTGCGGTTTGACGCGCGCGTGGCAAAAGCGGCGTATGGCAACAGGACTGATGATTGAGTTGACCTACAAGGCCTCGCACTTTGTGTCCCGCCTTGAGCACCCGGTACACAGCAACCCGCACTATCACACCTGGCACGTGGTGCTGCGCATCAAGGGCAACATAGACGCGCACGAAGTGCAGGAGTGGATGCACAAGACCGCGCCGCATTTCGGCAGCCACGGCGACATGGGCGTGGAGGACATCGCCGACTGGTGGCTCGAGCAATCCAAGGGACGCTGGCACAAGCCGGATTCACCGATCCGGATTCTCGGCGTGAACGTCATGCGCGAGGACGGCATCGGAGCCTTCTGCGACACTATCAGCGACACCTGATTCCGGCATGACCGCCTTCTCCTGCCACGGCCAGCGGAACGCCTCGACGGGGTCATACCCGCTTGTACCCCACGGGTTGCAGCGCAGCACGCGCCAGGTGCCCATCACAGAGCCGCGCACAATGCCGCGCTGTTTGATTGCCATGAAAGTGTATTCGCTGCAGGTGGGATAGTGCCGGCAGGCCGGCGGCATCAGCGGGCTGACACACTTCTTGTACAGCCAGATCGGCGCAAGCAGCGGCAGAGTGCGCATGTCCCACGCCTTCTGAATCGGCGTGCGCCCCGCTTCCGGTTTCAAGCTCAGCTCGGTCATAGCCACTCGGCCGCCTGTGCCGCAAAGTACGTCAGTATCATGTCCGCGCCGGCCCGCCGGATGCCTGTCAGACTTTCCAGCACGGCGGCCCTTTCATCCAGCCAGCCGCTCTGCGCCGCGGCCCGAATCATCAAATACTCGCCGCTGACCTGATAGGCCGCCAGGGGCAGGTCTGTCGCCGCCCGCAGACCGGCGATCACGTCCAGGTACGGGCCCGCCGGCTTCACCATTAACATGTCGGCGCCCTCGCTTTCATCCAGCATGGCCTCGCGCAGGGCCTCGCGGATATTGGCGGGATCCATCTGGTAGGTCTGCTTGTCGCCGGCCTTGGGCGCGGAATCAAGTGCGCCGCGAAACGGGCCGTAGAACGCGCTGGCATACTTGGCGGTGTAGCTGAGGATCGCGACATCCTGATGACCGTCGTCGTCCAGCGCATCGCGAATCGCGCCGACGCGCCCGTCCATCATGTCGGATGGCGCGATAATGTCCGCACCCGCGCGCGCCTGCATCACGGCCTGCTGACAAAGTACGCCGAGCGTCAGGTCGTTTGCGATGACACCCTCGCGGACGATGCCGTCGTGCCCGTCACTGTTGTACGGGTCAAGCGCGACGTCGGTGATGACGGTGAGCCCCGGAACGGCCTGCTTGATGGCCTTGATCGCGCGCGGGATGAGCCCGTCCGGGTTGAACGCCTCATTGCCGGTTGGGTTCTTCTTCCCGTCGGGAACTTTCGGAAACAGCACCACGGCATGAATGCCGAGCCGGTTTGCGCGCGCGGCTTCAGTGACCAATCCGTCCAGTCCCCAGCGCGTCTGCCCGGGCAGGGAATCCAGCGGCGTGTCCTTTGCATCCTCGTGAACAAACAGCGGGTAGATCAACTGGGCTGGCGACAGGCGGGTCTCGCGGACGAGCGCGCGGATCGCCGCGGTACGGCGGTTGCGACGCGGGCGGATGGGGAGCTCGTACTCGTTCATGGTATCAGGTTACAGGTTACCGGTTTCAGGTTACAGGCAGGGCAATCGCATTGGAATGCGAATGCCCCGGAGTTACAGGGAACAGACGCATTGCTTTGCTGTAGACTGCGGCAATGAGATGGCTCAGCCTGCTGGCGTTCGCGTTTGTCCCGTTCCTGTCCGCGCACCCGCTGGACGACCAGGCCCAGTTGCTGAGCGAGGTCGTGATCATTGACGACCAGCGGCTTGAGCTGGTGCTGGACTTCCGCTACGTCAGCGTGATGGCCAGCTTCAGCGAGTACTCCGGTACGCTGGACAAGCCGGGGCTCGACGGCAACGGCGACGGCGAGGTCAGCCACGAGGAACTCAAGCGCCGTTTCAACCTGCTGGTTGACGACATGGCGTTTTCATTCGGCATCAACGTCGATGGCCAGCCGGTGCAACTGCAAGCGGACTTCGAGCGTTTTGTGTTCAAGAACATGGAAAGCACCGCGCCGGTAGATTTCTCCACGCCCTACCCGATCCACAGCGCCCGCATTCACTACCGGTTTGTGTTTGCGTGGACCGCGCCGACGCCGCTGGCGCCAGGCGATCACCGCGTTGAGTACTTCTTCAGCGGATACCAGACGGTGGTGCATACTCCCGGCGAGCAGATGATCGCTTTCGACGCGCGCACCACGCCGCGCAGGCGGCTCAGCGACACCAGCTACGATGTCGCCATGGAGGTCTTTCCCAAGCTCATTTTCAACTGGGACGTGAAAGGGCCGGAGTCATCCGTCACGGACATCGTGGTCCAGTCCACTGCCCAGGCCGCGCCCGCGCAAGCGCCCTCCGGTCCGGCCGGCATTGGCGAATTGCCCGGCTGGCTTACGTTCGTCGCTGGGTTGTGCATGGCGCTGACAGGACTTGGGACGGGCGCCCGTCGCGCGTTCCTGCCGGGCAAAGGCGGCGCCTCGGGGGCACGGGCGTTGCTGACTTCGATGCTGCTGCTGGTCGCCGGCAGCGCGATTGCGCTTGGGGCGCTTGTGCTGATGGGCTACATCGACGCCGGTTAGCACCCCCGGGCGCTCAGCAGCGGCGCGCCCGGGGTGGCTTGCGCAGGATCAACTCGCCAGCGCGCGCGGAAACAGGATGTTGTTCTCAAGGTGAATGTGCTGGTGCAGATCATTCTCCAGCGCTTCCAGCCCGTGCCACAGCGCGCGCCACGTGTTGCAGGCGCCTTCAGGTACCTCGTAATTGTTGGTGAGTTCGCGCAGGCGGCGCAGCATCTCGCCGGCCGACTCGTGCTCATGGTTCATGACGCTTACGGGAGGGCCGGCCATGGCACCCTGCCCGCCCTTGATCATCGGGAAAAGAATCTGTTCTTCCTTCAGCATGTGCTGGTCAAGCTCGTTTTTGAGGGCGGTGAATACCTTTTCGATTCCACCCAGCATTTCCGGGTCCTTGGACCCGTGTACCTGGTTGACCTTGCGTGCCATCATTTCGAGGCGTGAAAGCTCCTCCCACAGGGGCACATGGTAGGTGGCAAGGATGTGGTCAATCAGGGAATCCAGCGGGGCTTCGTCCCAGCGCTCGGCAGGGTCGCCGGGTGCGTTGAGTTCTTTCTCGATCTCCTGAACAATAGTGCCCGTATCGAGCCCCTTTTCAGCGCACACTTCGGCCAGGGGTCGCCCGCCGCCGCAACAGTAATCAATGCCGTGACGCGCGAAGACTCGCGTGGCAAGCGGGTTCTCGGTGGCGAGTTGTCCAACGAGGCTATCTGTAGTGATGGTCATGCTGTCTCTCCGTGGATGTGTCCCGGGTTATCGTTTCCGGGTGCGTTGGTCAGTAGAAGGCGGCGCAAGCATTTTCAGCAGGGCCAGGAAAATGTGGTCGGCGTCAGGACGCCGTGCACGGGCGGCGGGTCGGTGAACGCCGGGCATTCCAATCAGGGCGTGAATCGTGCCCATGACCGGCACCAGCAGCACTTCGGGTTCGATGTCGTCGCGAATGTCGCCCCGGGCGGCACCTTCGCGGATAGCGTCGAGCAGGAAGCGCTTGGAGCGCCGGACGGCGTCCCTCAGATGTGCGGCGCATTCAGGCGGCAGAGTGAGGTACGCCTGCTCCGACCGCAGCAGCCAGGACAGCCCCGGATTAGCGCCCAGCAGGCGGACGCGCCTGGCGGCTAGCTCGCGCAGGCGCTCAAGTGGCGGCAGGGTCTCGTCGGGAAATGTCTCGTCGATGCGCGTGAGGGCGTAATCCACGGTGCCTTCGAGTATCGCCTCACGAGACGGAAAGTGCCGAAACAACGCGCCTGTGGTGACTCCAACTTCCTCTGCGAGTGTGGTTGTGGAAAGCGAGGTCAACCCCTGCTCGCCAATGATGCGCAGCACGGCAAGGACGATTTCATCGCGTCTCTGGGCGGTCGGCTTTCTGGTCAGGGGCGTCATGCCGCGATTGTAAGTAAGTTCTTACTTACATGTCAACAGGGTGTCGCACCCGGCAGCCGGCGCGATGACGCATCACTTGAAGCCGAAGGAAACCTTGCCCATGTTCCGGGCCTCGAACGGATTCTGCTGCCCCGCCGCGTATGCCCCGAAAATGCGCACGCACTCGCTGCGCCGGGCAAGCTCCTCGCCCGGCGTCAGCGCGTGGGCGCTGTACCGGTAGATCTTCCGTCCCAGCGCCTCCGGGCTCATGGTCATGCTCTTGAAAATGAACCCGGGGTGCGAAATCTCGCCTGTAACTTCGCAATCGACGGGTGTCTCGCCGACGCTGCCGGTGATCTGCCCGCGCAGGGTTGCGTGGCGCGGTGGCGCGCTCGGGTTGAAAATCAGCCGGCCGGTCATGTCGCCTTGCAGCCCCAGGCAATCAACTTTGCCGTCGCCCAGCACAAGCTCGCCCCCGGCCCGGAGCTTGCCGACACGCGCGCCTTCTTCCTTATAGAAGGTCCCTTCCAGCTTACCGCTGACGCTTCCGGAAAGCGGCGCGGTCTTCAATGTCAGCTCCCGGACCTCAACTTCCCAGGCCAGATCAAGGTGGGGAAACTGCTCGCCTACCAGCACCAGATTCGGCGTCACGTCTTGCAGCGATTCCCGCTGCTCGGTCGCCCAGGTAACTCCCTGGTTGATCTCGCCGGATTCGACAATGGCCTCGAGGCGCCCCGACAGTTTCGGATACCGCCCGTTCAGCACGACCAGGCCGCTGCCCCGGGCATTCATTTGTTTGCCCGTCGCCAGTGTCGCCTCCGGGGCGAGCAGCGTGACATTTTCGAATTCAATCTCGCGACCGTCGATCAGCACCGTGCGCCCGGCCAGCTCCGCCCCCGGCAGTATGAAACTGTTTTCGCGCTCGAGCCCCATGGCGGTCGTGTGGTAGTAGCTGTAGTCGCTGATGCCCAGGTCGAAATCCAGCACCAGGCGACCAAGCTCGCCGCTGATCTTGACGTGTCCATAGGCGACGCCGTCGTACTCGTCCATCACCCGGTACCGCGCCCACAGGGGCTTTAGGTTCAGCTCGTCGATGGTGCAGGCGACGAACGTGTCGCTGCCGGGGCGCAGGCTTCCGCGCATCACACCGTGCCCCAACTCGGGCTCGACGGCTCGCAGATCGACATCCACGCGAAAACCGTCACCGGTGTCACCGACGGAAACACCGCCGAATACGTCAAGCGTATGGGTGCGCTCCTTGACGGTGATCGCGGCCTGGCTCATGGCAACGTGCAGGGCCCAGCCGTCCAACGCGGCGCGACCCGCCAGGTGGGGAACCGCGAACACAGCGCCAACGCCGCCGCGCACCTCCAGGACTCCTTCTTCCAGGTCCAGTGAGACGGGCTCGCCATCATGTTTCTCGCGGGAACTCAGCCAGTCCTCAAGGCGGTCGTTGCCGGCGTCCACCACGACGGTGAACCCGCGACCGGTCACGCTCACACCGTCCGGCCGGTGCAGCATGAAGGCGCCCGCGTTTACGGTCAGCTGCGTGATCTGGACGCTGCCATTGAGATCAGGGATCGCAACGCGCACGCCCTCAAACCTGAGCCACCCGTTGAGGGGATCGCCGTCGGCGTTGTCGTAGGTGACTTCACCGCCAAGGGACGACTCGATGCGTTCAATCACCCGTGCCTGGGCCCACGAGACGACGGGGTTTACGCCCAGACCCATCAGCACCCGCACCAGAACCACACCGGCAAACAGGCCGTAAGCAAATGCCCGCCACCGTCGCAGGGGCGGAAACAGAAACGGAATCACAAGCACAACCAGAAACCCGCCGAACAGGAAAGTCGCTGCGGACGGCAGCAGCCCTGCAAGCGCAAGCCACCATGGGCCTCCACGGGAAGCGACGCCCGGGCCATTCGAGGATGACGAGATCGCCAGTGCTTCAGTTTGCGTTGTGTCCATAGGTTCGCGCTGCTAGAACTCCGTGCAGGACAGGATTATGGCCGTATACACCGGAAACAACAGCACCAAGATTCTCGCGCAGGCCGTACCGAACACGCTGCCGCTGCTGCCGCTTGTCAGCGTGGTCGTGTTTCCGTACCAGGTCGCGAGTTTCAGTGTACACAGGCAGCGCAATATTAACCTGCTGAACGCGCTGCCGACCACGGATACCATGGTGTGCCTCGCCACCCAGCGCGATACGCAGAAAGAAAGCATCGCCGGCGCCGAGGACCTTTACACGGTCGGCGTCAGCGGGCGTTTGATTCATAAAATGAATCTGCCCGACGGCACCATGCAGGTTGCCGTGCAGGGGCTGACGCGCGTCAAGATCAAGCGCCTGACGGGGCTGGACCCGTTCGCCGTGGCCGAGGTTTCTCCCGCGCACACAGTTGGCAGCGAGGACGAGACGCCCTCCATGCAGAAGCTGATCGTCGAGGCGCTCGAGAAGTTCGAGACGCTGGTCAGTCTCGACCCGAATTACAGCAACGAACTCGTGAACGTCCTCAAGATGAACATCCGCGGCCCGGGGCGTTTCGCCGACCTGCTGGCGACCTACATGAGCCTGCCGGTTGGCGTGAAGGCCGAAATCCTGTGCGAGCTCGACTGCAAGAAGCGCCTGAAGCTCGTCATCAAACGCATTGAAGACGAAATCGCGCGCACGGCCGTCGACCGCGAAGTGCAGATGCGCACCCAAGTGGCCATCGAAAAATCCCAGCGCGAGTACTTCCTGCGCCAGCAGTTGAAAGCCATTCGCAACGAGCTTGGCGACTCTGAAGGCACGGAAGCCGCCATCGAGAAACTGAAAGAGCGCCTGGCCGAGGCCAACCCGCCCGAAACCGCGCGCAAGGAAGCGGCCGCCGAGATTGATCGCCTGAACCTGATCAGCGAAGCCAGCGCCGAATACAACGTCGTACACACGCACATCGACTGGCTGCTGAGCCTCCCTTGGCACAGCGCAAGCAAGGACAACCTGAACCTGAAACGCGTCCGTGAAGTGCTGGACAAAGACCACTTCGGGCTCGAGAAAGTCAAAGACCGCATCATCGAGTTTCTGGCCGTTTTGAAACTGAAGAAAGAGCTCAAGGGCCCGATTCTCTGCCTGGTAGGCCCGCCGGGCGTCGGCAAGACCAGCCTGGGGCGCAGCGTCGCGCACGCCATGGGCCGCGAGTTCCAGCGCATTTCTTTGGGCGGATTAAGCGACGACGCCGAAATCATGGGGCACAGACGAACCTACGTCGGTGCCATGCCGGGGCGCATCATCCAGGCCATGAAGAAGGCGGGCAATGTCAACCCGATCATCATGCTGGATGAAGTCGACAAACTGAGTACCAGCATGCACGGCGACCCGGCCGCGGCGCTGCTTGAGGTACTGGACCCGGAACAGAACCACATGTTCGTGGACCGCTACCTGGACACGCCCTACGACCTCAGCAAGGTGCTGTTCATCTGTACGGCCAACATGCTGGACACGATTCCCGGGCCCCTGCGCGACCGCATGGAGATCATTCGCCTTGCCGGCTACACGCTGGAAGAAAAAGAAGCCATCGCCAAGCGCTACATCATTCCGCGCCAGGTTGAAAACGCGGGGCTGAAGAAGGGCAAGGTCAGTTTTCTGAAAAGCACGATCCGCGAAATTGTGCGCGGCTACACGCGCGAGGCCGGTCTGCGAAACTTCGAGCGCCGCATTGCCGGCATCTGCCGCAAGCTGGCGACCAAGGTTGCCGCGGACGAAGTCAGCGTGGACGAAAAGACCACAATCCGCGCCGACGATCTGCTGGAGTATCTGGGGCCGCGCCTGTGGCTGCCCGAAGCCGCGATTCGCAAGCCGGAAGTCGGCATCGTGAACGGCCTGGCCTGGACAAGCATGGGCGGCGACACGCTGCTGATTGAAAGCACGCGCTACAAGGGCAAGGGAAACGTACGCGTGACGGGCAGTCTCGGCGACGTGATGAAGGAAA
Source organism: Planctomycetota bacterium (assembly GCA_019912315.1). Lineage (GTDB taxonomy): Bacteria > Planctomycetota > UBA8742 > UBA2392 > UBA2392 > JACKID01. Next base: position 1,442 of record JAIOJA010000085.1, on the reverse strand, counting down.
GTGTCACGACGGCTCTCAGCTGGGTCCGCAGCAACGCGGAGGTGCTTGCCATCCCGCGCGACGACTTCGAGAATTTTGACGTGCATGTTCACTTCCCGGAAGGCGCCGTGCCCAAAGACGGCCCGAGCGCCGGCGTTAGCATTACCACGGCGCTGGTAAGTCTGTTCACCGGCAAGAAGGTACGCGGCGACGTCGCCATGACCGGCGAAGTTACCCTGCGCGGCAAAGTGCTGGCGGTGGGCGGCATCAAGGAAAAGGTGCTGGCGGCCTACCGCAGCGGACTGAAGGAAGTGCTGCTGCCGCAACTGAACGACAAGGACCTGCGCGAGATCCCGGACGAGGCCAAGAAGGCACTGAAAATCACGCTGACCGACGACGTAACCGAAAACCTAACCCGCGCCATCATCGGGCTCGACTTGAGCACCGTGCCCAAACCACCCAAAAAGGGCCGCCAGAAACGCACAGCAACCAAATCCAAGAAGCGGCGAAAGTCGACCTCCGACGAGTAACGTCCAAACTTCTTGCCATCCAGCCCGTTTGTAACGGCTGATGCGCTACGTGCTCGCAACTGCTTTGCTTCTCGGGCTGCTCGCGCCGCTGTTCGCGGAAGTCAGAGACGAACAGTTCGATGCCGCACTTAAGGAGTGGCGCGAATTCGGAATGCCCGAGCCGCCAGCAGATGCGCGCCTTGTGATACTGAAGCAGACTGGGCCTACGGGCACTGTTAACGGCAAGCCGCAAGAACCGGCTCGAATTCCGGTGTTCCTCCTCCCAGAATCGGGCGACCGCCCCTGGATCACTTACTTGATGGGAACCTTCGAGCAGCATTCAGACTGGGAGGTAGTCGATGGTGTCGACGCCGATGAATTCACCATCGAACGACTTGGTTTGCGGGGGTACGTCGGTAATCCGTACCCGGTAAACAACTGGTTCGCGATGGCACTGTATTGCTGGGACCGGGGGAAGGCGAAACTCGCACGCACACTCATGGACGTTGCGTTGAAGGAGACGCCACTGACCAACGGCGGGGTGCAACTTGAGTTTCACACAGTTGAAGCTTGGAACGCGGGCACCATCTGGAACTATCAGGCCAACTGTGTCGTGAAACTCGATTCCGACCGGACCACAATACTTGCGACGCTGCGTACCCTTTTTGACAGACATAAAGAGTTGAAGACGCGCCACCCATGGCGGGAACTGCATGACCACCAGCGTCCGGTTGTGTCGCAGGCCATGTTAGCTTGATGGCGTCCCTTTTGGAGAACGCCATGGAACGTGAATCCGTCCCTGCCCTGAACCCTGCCGATGCCGCGACTGCGCCCGCTGCGCTTGCCATCCCGGTGCCCGCCAACCTGATCGACTTCATGGCCATGTACGGCAGCGAAGAGGCCTGCCTCGAAGCCCTCATCAACGCGCGCTGGCCGGGCGGATTTGCCTGCCCC
>JAIOJA010000084.1 GCA_019912315.1 Planctomycetota bacterium | reverse complement strand
CCATAGTAGGTGGGCGGATCTTCGGGCGGCGGCGGGTCAGGCGGAACTTCTGTGGGAGGAATGTCGCCACCTTCGCTCGGCGGTGCCGGGGGCGGAGGCGGAAGCGGAGACGGCTCAGGCGGGGGAGTGCCAGTGTTGCCGGCCGGTGCCGGAAGTTTGATCGTGATGCCGCCGATCGGGCGGTCATGTGCATCCTGCTTGTTCGCGTCCTTGCTGGATACCGTCGGCCCGGCGGGTTGCTGGGCGGCCAGTGATCCGGCGCAGAACACGAAGGTAAGGCAGGCGATGCTCGCGAATACCTTGCGCATGGAAAGCTCCTCAGACTGATCCAGTTGGTGGTTCGTAGCTGCCTGCATGATAAGCATTGCACGTGCCATTTACAGAAATAAAACACTAACTCACCATAAGCTGCTTTATTACAAGCACTTACCTGATAAATATCTTCGTTCGCGCGACAGCGGCGGGCACCATCTCGAAACCTGTGCCTACGGAATGCGTTCCCCGGATGCTCCGTTCATGCTCATTACGAGATTTAAGTCTCTCGACTGCTCATGGCTCACGGCTGTCGGAGGGACCTGGGAGGCGCCAAAATCCTGCCTCGAAGGCGCTGTTTGCGCCCGAATTGGGCCCCTTTCGTGTACCCCTTAAATCGCCAACACCCGGGCGCGCCCGGGTTTTCGCGTTTTCAGGTTCCGCGCGCTACGTCTGCTGTTTGGACAAGCGGTCAAGCTTGGCGAGCTTCGTGCCGACGTTGAACAGTTTTGACTGGCGCGCCTCGAAGCGGTCTTGCCGTTCCTCGCGCGTCAGTTTGTTCACCAGTTGCGGGAACATCGCGCCCAGCAGCCTCTCCTGCAGACGCGCGGCCTGGGCGCACAGGCTCAGAAACGTCATCAGCGGGTGGCGCGCGCCGCGCGGGCGCTTCTGGGGGCTTGTGCCCGCCGGCTGTTCCGTGGTGCGCCGGACCATGTCGTCCACGTCGCGCCCTGCAGCCTTGAGGGTGAGGCGCATGGATTCCGTCAGGGGCACATCGCCCGCGACGATTCTGCGTATCGACGCGATGTCCACGGTTTCCAGCACCGACGTGCCGACGTTGACCAGCAGGTTCAGGAACCGAGACGTGCTGTCCAGGGAGCACAGGGCCTCCTCTTCGGTCATGGGCTCGTTGGTCACGTACAGGGACTCGGCCAGGGTTCGATACAGTCTGTTGCCGGCCTCGACCCATTCCGCGCGGTCTTCGGACGAAAGCCGTGCGAAGAACTGGAGGTCCGGGTCCGTGGGCTGTGTCGCGGGCTCGGGCGGGACGGCATCATGCTGCGCCTGGCGTTCGAGCTCTTCTTTCTCGAGTTGTGCCCGGCGCTGCCTGACGTACTCCGAGACGGCTTCGGCTGATGGGTTGCGGAGTTTCTTTTTGCGTTGATTGTGTTTTGGCATGACGGGTGCCTCTCAAGGACCAGCGCATCCGTTGCGCCGACACAAAGAGTATACCCACCGGTGCGACATACCTTTTCGCTGGATGGAGCCCAGGGCCAGAGCAAAGTCAGTGGTGCGATTGCAGCGGGCTCGTACCGCGTCAGGGACGGAAGTCCTTGAGTTCGAGCTCGACTTCCGGGGGGCCCCGGAACGTCGAGATTTTCGGCGTGAAGGCGATGCGCATGGTGCTGCCGCGCCTGACCTCATCAACGCGCTTGCCCATGCCGAAAGCGATCGCCTTGAAGGTAGCGCTGGTTTCCGCCGCCTGGGCGGGCTCATCGTCAAACATTCCCCGAGGTGTGCGCGCGCCGGGCGCTGTCGTCTGCCGTACCATCAGGCTCAGGTGCCCCGTGCCGCGCCCCACCACGCGAGGCGGCGCGACCACCTCAATGTTGTCCGCCATGAACACCGGCTCCGGGTTGCCGTGCCCGAAGGGCTCCAGCATTTCCAGCAGCTTCACGCCCGCAACATCCAGCGCGGACAGGCCCACGGTCGCGTCGATGTCGAGGGTGCGGGTTTCGTAGTCGGCCTGGATGATGTGTTTGTCGGCAATCTCGTTCACGGCCTGCCGCAGGCTGCCCATGTTGGCCCGTGTGATTTCAAGCCCCGCGGCCTGCGCGTGTCCGCCGAAGCGCTGCATGAGCCCGGCGCATTCATTGAGGGCGTTGTACAGGTGAAAGCCGGGGATGCTGCGCCCGCTGCCCCGCCCGGTGTCGCCACGCATGGCGACGAGTACGGCCGGCTTGTTGAAGCGGCGTGAGATGCGCGCGGCAACAATGCCGACAACGCCCGGATGAAATTCGTCGTGGCCAAGCACCAGTACGCGGTCACTTTCATAGCTGACGTCGGCGCTGACAAGTTCTTCGGCCAGCTTGGTGAGGGCGCGGTCAACGCCCTGGCGTTCGCGGTTCAGGGCGTCCATGGTTTTGGCGATATCCATGGCTTCGCCGTAGCTGCGCGCGGTCAGCAGCTCAAGGGCCAGGCTTTCGCGCCCGAGGCGCCCGCCGGCGTTGAGGCGCGGCGCCAGCTTGAAGGCGACGTCCGTGCCCGTTGGCACGCGCTCCAGCCCGGAAGATTCCATCAGCGCGCGGATGCCCGGGTTCGGGCTGTCGGGCATGAGTTTCAAACCCTGTGTCGTGAGCACGCGGTTTTCGCCCACCAGGGGCACGACGTCCGCGATGCAGGCCAGGGCCACCAGGCTTTGCGCGCCAGCCAGAAAGTCGCGACTGGCGGCGTCAAGTTCGCGCCCGCCGCTGTGTTTCTGCAGGATTGCCCAGGCCAGTTTGAACGCCACGCCCGCACCGCACAGGTCACGGAAGCGCACGGTTTCGTCGGCGATGTGCGGGTTCATCAGCGCCAGTGACTCGGGCAGGGTTTCGCCGACGGTGTGATGATCGGTGATGACGCTGTCGATGCCGAGCTCGTTGGCCAGCGCGATTTCCTTGTTCGCGGTGGTGCCGTTGTCGCAGGTGATCAGCAGCTTCACGCCCGATTTTGCGGCGTCGCGGATAATGCGCTCATTCAGCCCGTAGCCTTCTTCGGCGCGGGACGGAATGCTGACTTCGGCGTCGGCGCCCAGCAGGCGGAACAGGTTGACCAGCAGGGCGGCGCTGGTGCTGCCGTCGACATCATAGTCGCCCTGAATCAGTATTTTTTCGCCGTTCCTTACTGCCCGCAGCACACGCTCGACGGCGATTTCCATGTGCCGGAAGACAAAAGGGTCCTCAAGCTGGTGGCTGCTCGGTTTCAGAAACTGAACCGCGGCCTCGGGGTCTTTGGCGCCGCGATGAATCAGCGCCCGTGCGACGTATTCGGGTATCTTGAGCGCGTCACAGAGCGCGCGGACGTGGCTGCTGCGCTGCCCGGCGACGCACCAGGCACAGTCCACGGCGTCATCAGATACGACGCGGGTTGCTCTGGTCGAGGCGGCTTTGGTGGACAACGGGAACTCCGGGGCGGGACGACATTCATTAGTACCCCGCAGAGACGTTTGACGCAAGCGAAGTTGCGTCATGGCGGTGTCGCAAATCATTTTGCCAACAAGGCTTCCACAAATTCAGGCGCCTGTGTGCGTCCGATAATCATACAGTTCGTCACGCTCTGACGCGGCGAACCGGGCATCCGCCCGGAAATCCGCGCCACAGATGCAGTTGTGCTAATTGTGCGTATCATGCGTTTATTTGACTTTCCCGACACTTTGCACCATACTCTTGGGCACTGAAACGACGCGACACCAGCAGCTTTTCAACACCGAACCGGGGCGCCGATTTCGCATAATGGCGCCTCGCCGAGCCGGGGACAGAATGCGCCTGCCAGTTCTTCTTCTATTACTGTCCTGTGCGGCGCCGTTGTTCGCGCAGCCGGACATCCTTTACTACAAGTTCGACGAAACATCCGGCGCACAGGCCCGCAACAGCGCCATTCCAGGGCAGGGCTGGACCAACGGCTCGCTCAGCGCCGCGCCGCTATGGAACACCACCGACCCGGCCGTCGCCCCCGCGGCCGTGGACAACATCGGTCAGGCGCGCAAGATGAGCACCGGCTATTCCCTGAGTGAGCGCAACGGGCAGGCCTTCACGATTGAGTTCTGGTTTCGCACGGCCAGCGGCGGCTATCAGGACTTCTGCAACGACAGCAACACTTTCGGGCTCTGGCTGAACGGCGGGCAGATCGAGGTGTACCTGAACGGCTCGGTGGCACTGAACTCGTCGGGCGGGCTGAGTGATGGACAATGGCACTACTGCGCGCTGACCCGCGACGCCGGCAACAACTACACGCTTTACTGGGGCAATGGCAGCGGGACCCTCAGCACGGATACAGCCACCAACAACCTGACGTTCAGCAGCAATGCGTTTGAAATGCTGTACTGGCAGGCCCAGGTGCCGGCGACCTACAACGGCGAAATGGACGAGTTCCGCCTGTGGGGCGTTGAGCGCACACAGGCGCAGCTTGAGGCGAACCGCAACACGCCGTTTTCGACACAGGATCTGGAGCTGTTCGACCCGTCCATGCAGTTCATCAAGCACCAGGGCACGTCCAACTACACGAATGTCGCCGCGGGAACTTTCACGGACTACACCTTCACGGTTCAGAATGTCCGCACATCCGGCAATGTCGCGTTCTCGCCCGTGACCCTGACCGGGATTGCGGGATGCACCGCCAACGTCATTACCCAGCCGACCGGCCCCCTGACCCCTGGCTCAACCACTACTTTCACCGTGCGCGTGACGCCCCTGCAGGCCGAGTTCAACTTCCTGGTCAACGTCAACAACGACCGCACGCCGAACCCGTACCAGTTCACTTTCAACGGCATGATGAACACCGGGCGCCCGGAAATGCTGTACTACAGGTTCAACGAGGGCAGTGGCACGACAGCACGCAACGACGCGTCGCCCGGGCGCGGACTGAACCCGGCGACGTTCAGCGTGGGCCCGTCCTGGACCGGCACAGGCAACGCGCGCCTGGGGGCGAACGCTGTGCAGAACAACTCGAACCTGCCCACCGGTTTCAGTTGCACGGACCTGCCCCGCCCGGAGTTCACCCTGGAGTTCTGGGTCTGGCGCAACAACACCAGCACGGTGACGATCTGTGGCGACAACACGGCATTTCGCGTCTATCGCTCCGGCAGCGGCGGCGGAACAGGTTCTCCGAACCACACGTTGCGTATCCAGAGCGGCCCTTCTGGCGGCAATCAGAACATCAACACCGGGCTCACCGTTACCGAAAGCGACTGGACGCATTTTGCTATCGTCTCCGAGCCCGGAGTCTCCGGGCTGCGCGTCTACCGCAACGGCACGCTTGGTTTTGAAGACGTGAACTACACGTTCCCGTTCGTCGACGCGCCCCTGACGGTCTTCCGCAACGGCGGCACTGGCGGGAACTTTTCCGGGCGACTCGACGAGTTCCGCTTCTGGGCGCAAGCCCGCACACAGGCCCAGATCAGCGCCAACATGAACAACGAGCTGATCGGGCGTCTCGAAGTCCGCCGCCTCGGGCCGGTAGTCATCCCGAACGGCGGTTCCCACGCCCTTGGCAGCGTCAGCACCGGCGTGCCTGTGGACCTCACCTATACACTGGCCAACACCGGCAGCACCGGGCTGCTGATGGGCAACCCGGCCGTCACCTTCAGCGGCAACAGCAACTGCGCCGTCAGCGTTACCACCAACCCATCGGGCGCGCTGATACCGGCCTTAAGCACGACGCCGGCCGTCGTGCAGGTTACGCCCGCGGCGCCCGGCCCGTTCAGCGTGCAGTTGCAGTTCGCCAGCAACGACCCGGATGTGCCTTCGTACGTCGTGAACATCAGCGGCACGGCCACGGGCAGCGCACAGATACAACTCGAGCGCCCGGCCCTGACCGTCATCCCGCACCTCGGCACGGACCCCGTCACCGGCGCGGTTGCGGGGGTGACAAGCAACCTGACCTACGTGATTCGCAACCCCGGCACCCTGCCGCTGGATATCACCGGCCAGAACGCGACCCTGACCTCAAACTGCAACGTGGTTGTCGGGCTTCCGACGGTTGACCCGGTGGGCGCGGGGGGCACGAGCAACCTGCCGGTCAGCGTCACGCCCGTTGCCGCCGGCGCGTTCAGCTTCCGCCTGAACGTGACCAGCAACGCGCCTTCCCAGCCAACCTACACCATCATCGTCAGCGGCAACGCGGCGGTCGGCGGCGAGATCAACATCCAGCGCACAATCTCCATTGCCGACGGCGGAACCGACACCGTAACCGGCGCCGTCGCGGGGGTGACGACCGTACTGACCTACACGATTCAGAACCTCGGCACCGCGAACCTGACGCTGACAGGGGCGAGCCCCGTTTCCGGCAACACGCCCGTGAACCTGGGCTTCGCCTCCATCATCCAGCCGGGGTCCGGCGTGCTGACGCCATCCGGGCCGGGCTCGACGACGACCTTCCAGGTCGGGCTTACGCCCGCCGCGTCCGGCACCTTCAGCCTGCAACTGGTTGTCGCAAGCGATGACCTGAACGAGAACCCTTACAACATCAACATTACGGGCAGCGCGGCCGCGGGCGGCGAGATTCACGTCGAGCGGCCGGTTGCGACGAACCTGGCCGACGGCGCGACCGACCCCCTGGGCGGTGGTCACGTGGCAGGCGTGCCGCTGGTACTGACCTACACCGTGCGCAACCAGGGCACGGCGGCGCTGACCATCAGCGGCGCGAGCGTAGGCAACTTCGTGAACTGCACCGCCGGCGTGACAAGCGCCCTGCCGGGCAGCATCGCCAACGGCGGCGCGGCGACCTTGCAGATTACCGTGACGCCGGGCGCGGCCGGAATCTTCAGCTTCGAGATCGACATCAGCAGCGACGACGTTGACGAAGGCAACTACGACATTCTCGCATCGGGCACGGCCATAACAGGCGGCGAGATTCATGTGCAGCGCCCGCTGGGGACGGACCTGTTCGACGGCGACCCGGACACGATCGCGGGCAGCCCCATCGCGGGAATCGGGACGGCGCTGAACTACACGGTGTTCAACCAGGGCACGGCCGCACTTGGCATTGTCGGGGTTGTCATCAGCAACCAGGTCAACTGCGGCGTCGTGATTACCGGCGCCCTGCCGGCCAGCATCGCCAACGGCGCCAACGCGCCCCTGCAACTGACCGTGACTCCCGTTGACGACGGGGCCTTCAGCTTTGATTTCTACATCGACAACGACGACGTGAGTGAAAGCCAGTACGACATTCACGTACAGGGTAACGCGCTGCCGGGCGGCGAGATCAACGTGCAGCGCCCCATCGCGACGAACATCCTGGACGGCGCGACCGACCCCCTGGGCGCCGGGCATGTGGCCGGGGTTGCGATTGTACTCGACTACACCGTCTACAACTTCGGCAGTGCCGAGCTCGAGATTGCCGCCGTGGCTGTCACGAACGCGGTCAACTGCAGCGCCAACGTGACAATCACCCTGCCGGGCGCCATCGCGAACGGCTTCAGCGCGCCGCTTCAGGTTACGGTTACGCCGGCCACGGATGGGCCCTTCAGTTTTGACCTGAGCATTTTCAACGACGACCAGAACGAGAACCCGTACGACATCCACGTGGACGGCAGCGCCATCCCGGGCGGCGAGATCGACCTGACACGCGGCATCCCCCTGGCGGACACGGACACGGACGACGCGGGCTCGGGCCACGTGGCGGGCGTGCCCCTGGTGCTGACCTACACGGTGGCGAACCTGGGCAGCTCGGTGCTGAACATCGGCGGCGTGGTGATCAGCG
>JAIOJA010000019.1 GCA_019912315.1 Planctomycetota bacterium | reverse complement strand
ACGGCCCTTGCCGTCGGCCCGCCGCACGGGAACGGGAATGAGGGGCTCCAGAAGGGCCCATTGCGCGTCAGTAAGTTCCATGCCGACTGTATCGGCAAGCGTTAAGCGCCTACTTCAACGTTTTAGATACTGCTTCTAGTGATTCGGGCGTTTCGAAGCGGTTTGTTTCCGAAAAGCGGGCAACGGTAGTATCTACAATCTTCGCTACAGCACTTTGGGATGAGTAGTCCAGCTCGGCCAGCGTCTTGTCCAGCCCGTTAACGACGGCTATGAAGCAAGTGAAATTTACCGACGTCGTTCTATTCAGCATTATGTCTATAGCCTTCAGTCTTTGCTCAATTGGCGCATCACATACCCATACCAACTCGAATATGCGCGCGGCGGAATTGTTGTTCTTCCGTTGGTCCGAATCGGGCAAGGCGATGATGGCGCTATGAAGGTCAAGCAGCCGCTCGACGATGTCTTGGTGAACGCCAGGAAACATCGCACCACGGGCAACACTCATCGCGGACTTGTGCCCCCAGCGAAATCGCATGCCGGCGAGCATATCGACCGCAGCGTGAACGTGCTGCGGGTTAGACGTCTGCAGGCCGATGTTCAGCAGAGAGGAAGCTGTCTCTCGCCAGGTTTCAATTGAAACCGAACCGGAGCTCTGCCCGATTGCCGCACCCATGAACCTGCGATAAGCCGACGGATCACTTGCGTTCTTTGTTCGAAACAGCGCCAGGAACAAATCCATCTCCTCATCCGTGAGGGCGCGCATGGCGAGAAACCCCCGGAAGAGACGAGCCCAAGTGTCGAGGCTGTCAGCGGCCGAAATTGCATCCATCATTTCCCAATAACTATTGGGAGGTTCAGCGAGAATGGCCCTGATCTGCGCGTGTAAACGTGCGCTGAGCTGCTGCTGTTGCAAGAGAGCATTGAACCAGTCGAGCGCGACGGCCCAGCCCGTCGCGCTCAGGCGAGCGGCCTCGCGACCGACGATGCTAATGATAACTGATAACCATGGATCGGGCACCTCGCCCGTGGGGAAACTCTCCGCATAGGAAAGCGTGAGCCACTCGAACACCTCAACACCCCTGCACGGGAGCGAGTCGAGACCGCTAACAAGCAGGCCGGCAATCGCGACCGCTTCCGTTTTGGACGTATCGCCAACAATCGTGTTGGCGTGAACATCAAGCGGTCTGAGTTCCAGCCGAGTCCATGCTTCAAGTGCATCACTCGGCATACTTCTCGAACTCCAACATTCGCGAACGACTGAAAACAGAAGCCCCGGCTCTCGCGGTGCAACGAAGTACATCAAGTTGACCAACCTGCTGCGGTCCGGCGAGCGTGCGTCGGCATTCGCCATGCGTTCCGCCTTGAGCAACTCGACAGCGGTAGAAAAAACCTCGTCAGCATCCCGGCCATCCAACAATTGGCGAAACCGAGCAGTGGCGATCTGGTCACGTGCGGATGCGGCCCGAAGTAACCCAAGGAAGATATCCCTGATTGTCAGCGAGTTAAACGCTTCTGCACCGGTCTCCTGTGGCTCCTCCAACCGAAGTATTGGCACCCCCTGATTGGTACCGCTCGGCAAATGCGGTGGCGCATCAGGTGCGTTCTGCGGAGCCTCAATGGGCACGTTCGAGTACTTGTACGCAACTAGTACGTAGCACACTGTGATTGTGAGTGCGACCGCCACTCCGAACACGAGTTTTCTGGCAAGCGACACGTATCTATCTCCTCTTGCAGGCCCCACTATCTGTCTCAATATCGCAGTGGCATGTGTCGTCCACGCTCTTCAGGTAGCGTCGCCGGGGATCTGTAACAGGTGTATGGCAATCCACGCAGACGTCGCGGGGGTTACCCTTCTCATGGCACGAGTTGGTTCAGTCAGAGAGCTACTGTTTTCCCCACAGCCCGCCCAAATGCACAAAGGAAACGCCAGCCCCAGCGCTCCGCAGGCGTATCGATATCTTGAGTGGTGCCGGAGTTCCGTAGCCATGAATTCCGCCCGCCTTTGAAGGACGGTATCACATACTGGCACAATCGTGTAGCAAAAATCGGAAAAAACTTAAATAGTACGCTATGGTATGACGAGCGTCTATGGTGTGACAGCGTCGCACTGGAAGTGCCCCTGACTTATGAAAAGCTTGACGGCCGCGCCGCTGCACGCAAGCGTTCACGACAGCAAGACATACAATTGCACGACATGCTCTCTGTGCAATGTTTGCGATTGGCTCCCTTTAACTGGAGGCTTGATGCCGTGCGCAACGTCACTGAATCGCGACAGCTGAGCTGGTCGAAGGTTCGTCCGTAAAGTTGGTGTTGCCGAATCATGCTTTGCCGGCAAAGTTAGCCACTGGCGGCTGCTTCACTTGCCCATGCGTCATCGGTGTCGTTTTGGCAACAGCCGTTGCCGTCGGCCGGGCTCGTTGACGAAAGTGTTCCGCCAGTCAAACTCGCTCACGATGCGGCTACTGCGACTCTACACCTGCGGGCTGGCTTTTGCGGCGCTCCTGTGCCTGTGGGGCGGGTGCGTGAAGTCCCCGGACAATGCGCTACCCGCGTCCGTGCCGGCGAACGGGTGCCAGACCCCGCTGCCCGAGGGCCGAACCATACCGGCCTCCGCGGCTGACCTGACCCGCAAGGGCGAGGACATCATTGCCCGCTACGCCTGCCGTTCCTGCCATCGCCCGGACACCAACACGGAACTGGCGGGCGCGCCCGAGCTTGCGCCACCGCTTTCGCGCATCGCCGAGCGCCGCACCGGGGAATGGCTGCGGCGCTACTTGCATGCGCCATACCCGGTTCGGAAAAACCAGCTTGAAAGAATGCCGAACCTCGCCCTGAGCGATTACGACGTCGAACTGCTTGCCCGATACCTTGAGCTCCTCGGTACGGAAAGGCTGAAGCTGCTGCCGGAATTCAGCCTGGCCCGTGAAACCGACCCGCGCCGCCCGCGCCTTCTGCTGGGGCGGTCCCTGTTTATCCGCTACAACTGCATGAACTGCCACAGCCTCGGCAAGCACCAGATCCGCATCCAGCGCGACGCAGAGGGCAACGTCGTGTTCCAGCACGGGGCCTTGCGCGCGCCCGACCTGACCCACGCATGGCAGCGTCTCCGCCCGGCCTGGCTGCTGGCGGTAATCCAGCACCCCTCGGACTGGATGCCATGGTCGCGAATGCCCGAGTTGAACGTGACCGAAGAAGACGCGCAGGACCTCGCGTGGTACATCCTGAACGCCATTCCGTCGCCGCCCACCGACGTCACGGCCGCGCGAGTGGCGGAGCTTCTGGGCGACAAGTGCGCGAGCTGTCACGGGGGCAACAGCCCGGACGCGGGGCTTAACCTGACAAGCCTGGACGGATTACGCCGCGGGGCGATCGATGACCTCGGCAACCGGCGTGAGGCTGTTGTGCCGTTTGCGGAAAACTCGCCCCTGCTCGGTCGTATGAACGGCCAGAAAGCCCACCCGCAATTCCCGGCCGACGCGGCGCTGACGGATGACGAGCTTGCGGAACTCACGAACTGGGTACTCGCGGGCGCCCCTGGGTACCGTGAGTGACGCGCGAAAAGCCGCACTGTTTGGCGACATCGTGGACCAGTTCGACATTCTGCTGTGAACGTGGAGATAGCATCCGCCACACGCGGCGGTGTATACTCTTCTCGGGCTTGAGGATTCCCTATGCGCGGCGTACTCGCTTGCGTTGTATTTCTGGTGCTTTGTCTCGCGCCGGTTTCTTCTTTCGCCGATGCTGAATCCGCGGACACTCAGGTTGCGGACTGGGTGTTCAAGCTGCCAGATTCCATGCGCATCGTGACCGGGCTGAAGGGCCAGCCGGTAATGGCGTTTGTCGACACGCCGGACAACTTCTCGACTACCGTCCTGTTTGCCGGCTCAACTGATCTCAAGGGTCTCGACCGCAAGAAGGCGTTCAAGAAGTGGGCCGAAGAGGGGCGGGAGGAACTGAAGAAGGCGCTCGGCGTGGCGGACGCCGGGCAGGTTACCGAGACCCGCACGAAGGCCGGCTACGACATGCTGGGCTGGGCCGCTGGCTACACCGATCGTCGCGACGTGACGTGGGTCGTGATCCTCACCTGCCTAAGGTGCCAGGCTCGTGCGGGAGCGTTGATCTACGTGACGAACGATCTCGATCGGCTGGAGAAGCAAGCTGGCATCATGGACACGCTGCTGAACACTGCTACGTTTTCGAGTTGCCGTGGCGACGAGCCCGCGCCAAAGTTGAAAATTCACATCGACCCCAAGTCCACGCCTTCATTCCTGTGGGAAGCAACCGAGCTGCCACAGGGCGACTGCGGGCTCGAAGGAATCTACGGCGCGACGGGGCTAGGTGCCGCAGGCGACCCGCGCGAGGAAATCACTACCGCGAAGTATCGCTGGCGCTACTACACGTTCTTCGCCGACGGACGCGTGATGCGCATTGTCCCGCCCGAAGGTCTGCTGTGCTTTAAATTCGAGTACTGGCAGCAGCGATACCCGGGCGACTGCGGCAAGTACGCGCTCAAGAATGACGTGGTCGAGATGACCTTCGCGCGCGCTGATGGCAGCACGTGGACCGAGAAGCTGAAGCGCAAAGGCGATGAACTTCTCGACGGCGACAAGCCTTATCGCCCGCTGGATGGCAGGGCCAAGCTGAAGGGCACGTTCATGCGCCACGACGTCGAGAGCATGGGCGAGTACTACAAGCTCGGCATCACTTTCAAGGAAGACAGCACGTTCGACGACGCCGGTTTCAACTCGCGCGTCAACATTGGCTGGTGGGTCGGCGGAGACTGCGAGCTGCGCGACATCGAAGTCATACCAGGCAAAGGCACCTGGACGGTCGCAAACAACACGCTGGAGTTGCTGTACGAAGACGGCCGTCGCCGCCGCTTCGCCTTTCACCGCTACCCCGGCGAACCCGAGAACAACCCGGCGGCCATCGTCCTCAATGGCAACGTCCTCACGCTCGTTGAGTAGTCCCGCAGTCGTCGAGCCGGCGGGGATTGGCTCTTCACCTGCCAGCAGGACGTTGGGCGGTATACGGGCGGAGATCAGCACTTGTTCCCGGCAGACGCAAAAAGGGCGCCGCATTCGCGGCGCCCTTTAGCAGGGTCGAAGAAATACCTGCCCCCCCATAACAGCAAGTACTTCCCTTAGCCGACCCAAAATTCAGTCAGGGGCGAAGATATAGATTGTTTTTCGTGAATGGTCTATCCACTTTTCTTCGACTTTTTCAGCGCCAGCCGGATTGTCGCCGCGATCAATAGCACACCGAAGATAATCTTCAGGGTCTGCCCGGGAACCGCGTAGGCAAGCAGGACTCCGGCGATCGCAAACACCAGCGCGAACGGTGTCATGCGTGCGACCAGACGCATATCAACATTGCCTGCACGATAATGCAGCCAGGCGCTGATCATGCTTGTCGGCAGGATCATTCCCAGGCTGGTCGCGCGTGTCGCGGCGAAGTCCTGTTGAAAAAACCCGTACCCCAGCACCAGGGCCGGCACCACAACCACCCCGCCCCCAAGACCGAACAGCGCCGCCACGACGCCCGCGAACAACCCCACGCCGGCCAGGTACGCAAGATGCGCCGGGTTGTCCAGTTCCGCCATCGCGCCGAGAAACGGCTCCGTCCGCGGCAGCACACCCAGAAGGCGAACCGCAACCATTGCCAGCAGTGCGCAGAAGATGTACCGGAAGGCCGCTTCCGGCAGGCGCTTGTTCAGCCAACGCCCGATGAACGCGCCGCCGAATGCCCCCGCCGCCAGCACCAGCGAAACATCCCAGTGAATGTCGCCCGGCTTGCGGATCTCCTGGGTGATCACGCCGACGCTGATCACCAGCACTATCACCGCCAGGCTCGTGCCGGCCGTCCGCTTGATCGGCATCCGCGCGAACAGGGTCAACAGCGGCACCATCACGACACCGCCGCCGATGCCCAGCATGGTGCTTAGCAGCGCCGCCACGCACGCGATGCCAATCGCGACCGGCGTGTTCACCCGTTGTTCGGAATCAGTCAAGCCGGCTCTGTTACTGCTGCTCGTAGTCCTGGTTCAGCACGATGTCGGCCGCCCAGCTGTCGCCGCCTTCGGCGCTGTCGGACGCATGACACGTGAGCGTGAAGCCTGTGACCTTGCCGTCGGCGTCCATGGTCAGCGCGTAAATGAAGGGGGCTTCCCAGGGGTCCAGGGGCACGGCCTTTTCGGGAAACTTGTCCGCGATGTCCTCCAGCGTTGCCGGGTAGCTGTCGTTGGCCGCGTGGTATTCGTTGGCGCGACTGATGATGTCATCCATGAGCGCCTGGGCGACTTCGTACAGGATCTCGTCGTCGTTCTGCGCGGGCATGGGTTCTTCCCATTCGTCCATTTCTTCGGCTACCGCGCCCGGGCGCGGGAAAATCACGTCGGCGTTGTCCTTGACCCCGCCTTCAAGCTGGTCTTTGCCCAGCCCGCCGACATAGAACTCTTCATCGCCGAGAGTGATCAGCACGTAGTCGTTGCCCCAGTCGTCCTGCGGAATGGAATTGCGAATCGCCTGGATCGGCCCGTTGGGCCCGTTGCCCGCGCGGGTCAGGTCCGCCAGCTCGTTCGGCAGGGTGCCGAAGCGCTCCTTGTACCGCTTTACGTCGTTGGCAAGGTTCTCGACTCGCCAGTCGCCGTTCCAGGGGTTGTAGCCCCAGTAGTCTCGGTAATCGGCGTACTCTTTGCGCACCTCGCGTTCCGTGACCACGAAGTCGGTGTCACGCCCGGCGCCGCCTTCCTTGCCGTCGGCGCCCCAGCAGACGACCGCGAAGTTCTCGTGCGGCAGCAGGCGCAATGTGAACGCGTGCCCGAACGGGTCCGCGAAACAGAGGTTGACGACTTTGTCCGCGTCCGTTTCGCCGTCACGCCTGCAGTCTTCAAGCTGCTTGGGCCAGGCGCCGGAAGTGCGCCGCTTGTTCACGACTTCGCCCGCGATCACCACCATGCGCCGACGGGCCAGAAGTTTGGTGGTCTCGAAGCGCTGCTCTTCAAGCCTGCGCTCGCGCTCGGCCCTTTCGTCGGCGGTCATTTCGCGGTACTCGCCGGCTTCGGTCCAGACAATGTCAACGTTGGCCAGCTTGCCGCCTGGCTTGCCGTCCGCACCCAGAGAGGTCAGCTTGAAGTCGCGGTCTTCGCGGGTGTAGGTGAAATCTTTTTCCCATGCGTCTTTCGGCAGGACTTCCCGAAGGTTGCTGCTGACCAGTGCTTTCAGATCGTCGGGATACTGCCCGTTGAGCTGGTGGTATGTGGTGAGATCAAGGTGCAGGCCACGCATGGTTTCGCGGGTTTCACGCATCTTGGCGCGATCGGCGCGTGAAATGCGATCCTGGGAGGCAACGCAGACGCAGACCAACATACTGATGCAAAGTGCCGTGAAAATGCGCATAGGTGGCTCCACTGGTGCTTCATGCTACGGCCCGTGCCGTGCAGGGGCAATGTTTGTTACGATGCGTTTGCAACACCAGGGCGTTGGAAGGCATCGCGCCCTCTTGAAAAATGAGGGCGGAAACATACGGTTTTCGCTCCCTGACGGGGTTTGACAATTCCTCGGTAGCTCAATGGTAGAGCATTCGACTGTTAATCGACAGGTTGCTGGTTCGAGTCCAGCCCGGGGAGCCAGATAACAGCAGCCCGCAGAGCGAATCTGCGGGCTGCTTTGTGTCTGGTACCCCCGGTAGGACTTGAACCTACAACCCGCTGATTAAGAGTCAGCTGCTCTACCGATTGAGCTACGGAGGCTTCCTGTTTGCGCATTTGGCGCGCGAGGGGCTTAGAAATACCGTACCGCCGCTGACTGTCAAGTGGCCGGCTTGTATGAACGCTGGCGGGTCTCTACTTTGCCTTTGCCAACAGTGCCTCAGACTTGTCGAGGTTCGCGTCGAGATCAGCCATCAGCCTTTCGCTGTCGTCCGAGAAACTGAGCGGTTTGCTGCCGGCGTAGAGGTTGCCCGCTTTGAAGGCCTTCGCCACGCGTGCCCATTTGGCGAGGTTCTCTTTTGCTGTGGCGTCGTTCGGCATTTTCTCAGCGATTTTCACGGCAGCGCCAAACCAGGTCATCAGGTGCCTGGCTGAGCCCCAGCGTCCGGCATAGTTGCGGTCTTCATCGCCGAATTCTTCTTCCATCTTCTTTCTGACTTCTTCCGGCAGTTCCGCATTCCCCCACTCGATCTTCGTGGGCTGGGTTGCGGGCATGACCAGTTTGTCGCCGTCCTCCTCAAGTTCATCAAGAAGCCCGGAAACGGCGTCCCGGTACTTTTCCAGCTCAGTTGCGTTATGGTCGTCGCGTCCTTCGCGGCGCGGAGCGTCCTGCCAGGTTGAGGCCAGTGCCACGCGCGAAGACCAGTACCTCGCCTTCTCGCCTTCCAGCGACTTTACTTCCTCGTCGAAGGTTTCGGTGCGATCATAACGAATGGAGATGTTGTCTTCTCGGCGTGGCTCAAGGTCCTTGAAGGTCCAGGTGAATACGCGCTTGCCGTCCACATCGCTCATCTCGATGTTTCCGCGCGGCGCCAGGTCGCGCATGTGCCCGGCTTCCATGCCTTCACCAAAAGTGAGTGTCACGACGGCCTTGCCGATCTTGTTCTTCCAGGCGGCGCCAGTGTGCAGGATGTAGCCCGTGGAACGGGTATGACTGTGGTGCCAGATCTGGTGGCGATACTTCACAACGTGGGTAACTTTCACGCCGGCCTTGTACTCGGCCTGCCAGACGTACCAGTAGTCGTGCGGATGTCCGAATCCGAACTCATCCTTCTTCTCTTCTTCCTTGGGCGGGTTGCGGTCGATCAGTTTGTGCTCGTGTTCGATGCCGTCTGTCGATGCGGTGAACGTATCGAACGTGTCGTGTGAGCCAATGGGAAAGCCGACTTCGAAGCTGGTGTCGCCGCCGTGGTTGGTCATGTGGAACTTGACTTCGACATCGAGGAAGTCGGCGCCATCTTCGCCCTGGCTTAGTACGAGGCTCACTTCCTCGGAAGACATTTCGACCTCTATGCCCTCAAGGTCCTTCTCGGGTACAGGGCCGGGGGCGGTGGTTCGAGGCTTGGGGCCCATGTCTGCCACCAGAGGCGAGGCCAACAGGCAAAGCAGCATGGCGGCAACTATACGCATGACTTCTCCTTTGAATTTGGTTCTGAGTTAGAGACAGACTGGCGCCGTCTTTCCCGCAAGAATTCCAGGATTACTTCACCGGTTTCAACTCAAGCTCACGCAGTTGCTCGATTGTCAGGTCGTTTGAAACTAGCAGCACGACCGTGCCGTCGCGCACGACGCTGAAAGCGGTGCCGTCGAGCCCCTCCGCAGACAGGGCGTTACGAGCATCGTTCGTATTGGCGGCCTGAAGAATCAGCAGCTTCTTGTCCTTAAGGCGGTAATCGATACGAAGGATGTCGAACTCAGCGCCGGTCTTGTCTGCGCGCTCGATCGTCGCGTGCTGAAGCGTGTACTTCGCGAGATTCGCGGGGCTGAAAACGGTGAATCCGGCAAGCTTGGCAACCTTCGTCAGTGGGTCGTTGCCGCCCCCGGTTACGCCTCCGAAACCACTACCACTGCCGCCGCTGCTGTCACCACCGCCGGCGGGCGGTGAGCCGCCGCCCAGTCCGATCGGGGGGGCGCCGACATCGGCAATCTGTTTTGTGACCCACGCCGGGCGCGCTTTCGGTCTGCTGCCGGTCTGGGTTGAGCCCCCGGTGCTTTCCGTGTTGTCCAGTGTTCCGCCTCCCGCGTCGGGCGCGCTATTCACTGCCTGCGGGATGTTTGCCGTGGCGATCAGTGGCTGGTGGGTGCCGCCGCCGATGGCCAAAAAAATCAGCACTCCCAAGCCGAAGATGAAGCAGGCTGCAACCCCCGCCGCCAGAGGCCAGAGGTAATGGATCGAGCGTGCACCCTGCGCGGCCTTGTAGACCCGCTCACGACGATCCGGGTCGGGCTGGATACTTGCCGCGCGCAGCATGGCCATGGCGTGCTCGAGATCAGTTGTCATGTCGTCACTCATGGCTTCAGGTCTTTCAGGTGCGGGGCGATCGCCTTCAGCCCGCGGCTGAACAGCCTGCTGGCCGTGTCCTCCGAGACGCCAAGAGTCACCCCGATTTCCACCCAGGTGCACTCGCCCCACACTTTCAGGCTGACGGCTTCTCGCTGATCCTGGGGCAAGTCGTTCAGCGCGGCCTGTACTGCGCGCCGCAGTTCGTTGCGTTCCGCGGGTGAGGCGTTGTTTACAGCACTTTCGTGTACTTTTTCATTCAACGCGCGACGTTCAGTCTGGCGGCGCTTGCTGCGGTTGATCATCAGGTTGCGTGCGACTCGAAACAGCCATGCGTCCGGGCGGTCCATTTCGGCCAGACGATCCCACTCGCCATGCGCGCGCAACAATGTCTCCTGGAACAAGTCTTCGGCCTCTGTGTGGTCACGCAGGGAGAAGCGCAGATAAGAAATCAAGCGCGTCTCCACACGTTCCACGAACTTCTCGAACTCATGCTGGACCCGCACCGGCTGCATGCTGTCCTCAATAGAGACAACCGAAAGACACCGTTCCCGCAGGGATTCCGCCGTAAACTGAAACGTAACACAATGGCGTGCTGCCTGTAGTAATTGCAGAAGCCCAAGGCGGCGCGGTTGAAGTTGCCTCCGGCCGACCTAAGATTCGCACACCCATGATTGAAGTGAAGGGAATCACCAAGTTTTACGGCAGCTTCAAAGCCCTCGACGACGTGTCGTTTCACGTTGACAAGGGCGAGGTGCTGGGTTTTCTGGGCCCCAACGGCGCGGGAAAATCCACCACCATGAAGGTACTTACCACCTTCATCAGCGCCAGCGAAGGCACCGCCAGCGTCGGCGGCTTCGACGTTCACGTCTATCCCCACGAAGTACGCAAACGCATCGGCTACCTGCCCGAAACACCACCCCTGTACGGTGACATGACCGTCGAGGATTACCTCAAATTCGCAGGCTCGGCCCGGGGCTTGCGCGGGCACGACCTCAAGGATCGTCTCGATACAGTCGTCAGCGACTGCGGGCTGCGCAACAAGCTGAAAGCGCGCATCGTCGAGTTGTCAAAAGGCTTCAAGCAGCGCACCGGGCTGGCCCAGGCCCTGATCCACAACCCGGACGTGCTGATCCTTGACGAGCCAACCTCGGGGCTTGATCCCATGCAGATCGTCGAGATCCGCAAGCTGATCGAGCGACTGCGCGAAAACCGCTGCATCATCTTTTCCACGCATATTCTACAAGAAGCCACCGCCGTGGCCGACCGCCTGGTTATTGTCAACGCGGGCAAAAAGGTCGCCGACGGCACGGTCGATGAACTGGCCTCGAAATCCGTCGACACGCAGCACGTGCGCCTGCTGGTCAAGGGCGCCGACGCCGGGTTGGCGGAACCCTTGCGCAACATCGCCAACGTGCAGCAGGTGGAAATGCAGCAGGGCCCGACCGGCTATGCGCGCTTCGGGCTGCGCGTGGGCGGCGGGCTGAAAGCGATCCGCACGGCCTGCGAAGAAATCGCCGCCCTGGCACATGGGCGGGGGTTTGCCCTGTCCGAACTCGCGCCCGAGAAACTGACCCTGGAGCAGATCTTCCTGCAATTGCTCAAGCGCGGAAGCGGGACGCCGCCGAAGGCTGAATCGGGTGAGGCGGAAAGCACCACGAAAGACGCCAAAGAAAGTCCCAAAGAAGGCACCGAAAAATCCCCATCGGGCGAAGGCGATGTATCGCCCGCACTGCCCGAAGACCCGGATGCGACCGCGAGCGCCACGCGCATGACCGGCAAGCCCACGACCTCCGAGAAATACGCGGCGGAGGCGGCATCCGAAACGGCGTTCACGAAGTCGCAGGACGATTTCGAAGACGACGCCTTTGACACGTTCAAGCCGGGCGAAACGGGTGCCCCAAGCGGCGACACCGAGTACTCGCCGCAGTTGCCCCCGCGGGAGGATGACTGATGTACAGCATTTTCTCTCGCGAGCTGCGCTCCTACTTCGACGGGCCCATGGGCTACGGCATCATCGGCGCCTTTGTGGTTGTCATCATGCTGCTGAGCGTGCTGCTTGACCCGGGGGGCAGCGGCGGGGACTGGTTCGCGCGTGGCGAGTTGTCCATGCGCACTTTCTTCGGGATTTTCCCGTGGGTCGCCGCGGTGGTTGTTCCCGCGGTCAGTATGCGCCTGTGGTCCGAGGACCGGCGCCAGGCGACATTCGAAATGCTGATGACCCTGCCGATTCCGACCTGGAAAATCGCCCTGGGCAAGTACTTCGCCGGTGTGCTGTTTCTTGCCGCCATGCTGGCGGCCACGGTTGCGTTTCCGCTGATGCTGTTCGTGTTCGGGCAGCCCGACTGGGGCCCGGTTGCCGGCGGCTATATCGCCTGCCTGTTGCTGGGCGCGGCGTTTGTGGGCGTGGGTCTGTTCATGAGCGGCTTGACGGAAAACCAGGCGCTGGCCTTCTTCATGGCCATGCTGCTGTGCCTCGGCATCGTCGGTGTCGGCGAATTGCGCGGGCTGCTGGGCGATATGGCCCGCGATAACCCGCAGGCGGCCATGATTCACGTGATCAGCGTGCCGCTGGTGGGCATGGGCGTTCTGGCGGCCGTGGTGGGGCGCGACCGGATGCTGGGGCTGGCCGTGGGGCTGATCGGTTTTGTGGTGAACGCCGGGGCGCACATCGTGAACTCGGGCGCGGAGGGCGAAGGCGCGGCGCGCGGCACCACGCAGGCCGGCGAGTTCGTAGTCGGTGCGCTGGCGCAGGTGGCGGTGCTGGACCACTTCCGGGAAATCCAGCGCGGGGTAGTGAACACCAACGGGCTGGTATTTTTCGCCGGCTATGTGGTGCTTTTCGTGGTGCTGAACGTGTGGAGTCTTGAATCAAGGCGGTACAGTTAATGGTCAACCGCAGGCGCAACTTCACGCTGCATTTCTACCTGATGTCGGTGCTGGTCATGGTCGCCCTTGGGGCCGTGAACTATCTGGGCATGGAGTACCGCGCGCGCCTTGACCTGACGGCCGACAAGCGTTTTACCCTCAGTGAAGGCACGGAGCGCCTGTTTGACAAGCTTACCGAGCCCATCACCGTCACCTACTACGTGGACGCGGAGCCGCCGGCCAAGCGCATCAACCTTGAACGCGATGTCCGCGACAAGCTGGAAGAACTGGCCGTTTCGTCCGGCGGCAAACTCGAGTACCGGGTTGAGCGCATCGCCAATGAGGAAGCCGCCGAGCGCAAAAGCGAGCTGGAAGAGCTGGGGATCCGCCCGACGCTCGACGTGCTGACAACGGGCGACGACGAGCGCGCGGAAATGCGCGGCATGCAGGGCTATTACAGCAGTCTGGTGGTCAGCTACGGGACATCCAAGCCCAAGGCCGTGAACGGCATTGTGAACCTGGTGGAGGGCGCGGACGAAGAGCGCCAGCACAGAGTGGACACGCTGGAGTTCGACATCGCGTACTCTGTGCTGACCATGCGCAACGAGACGCAGCGACCGAGTTTCGGCTCGCTGCTGGCGCGGATTGATTCGCCCGTGCAGATGGCCCTGTTCGTCACCGGCGAAATGCCCTCCGAGTACGCGCAGATCAAACAGACCGTCGATGACGCCGTGGGCAAGCTCGTGAACAGCAACGCCGGCGAGTTCGACTTCGTGCGCACGGATATATCGGCGAGAACCCAGGAGTCGGTGATTCAGCCGAACCCCTTCGTGCCCGACGGCGACCAGGCCTTGATCCAGATGAACTGGTTCGCCAACAGCCGCCAGGCCATGATCGTTCGCGGGCAGGCGGTGCCCCTTGAGATTTACACCACGCACCTGCTGATCCGGGTGAAGTCGCCCGAGGGGTATCGCGATACGTCGCTTGGGAATTTCACGGACGCGAAGACCGTCAACGACGTGCAGACCAAGATTC
Source organism: Planctomycetota bacterium (assembly GCA_019912315.1). Taxonomy (GTDB): domain Bacteria; phylum Planctomycetota; class UBA8742; order UBA2392; family UBA2392; genus JACKID01. The sequence goes on along the minus strand of JAIOJA010000019.1, from coordinate 68,513 downwards.
AGGACACGATCTGGGAGCTTTACCGCCCGCGTACGCGCCTTGGTTTCGTGCTGCCGCCCCACGACCCCATGCGCGGACAGCGCCAGCCGGGACAGCCGCCAGCCAACGGTCATTCCCCGCTGCTCAGCTACATCCAGCAGGTTCTCGAGTACGAAACAATCTGGGTGGACATCAAGGGGCAGAAGCGCGTACCGCGCGACCTGGCCTGCCTGATCGTGCTTGAGCCGAACCTGCTGTCGGAGCGCGAACTGTATGAGATTGACCGCTTCCTCGTGGAGGGTGGCAACGTCGTGATGCTGGTCCAGGGCTGGAGCGCAAAGGTGGACCTCAGCATGATGCCGCGCGACAAGATACGTCTGAGCAAAGAGCCCAGCGAGCCGCACTTCGACGAATGGCTGAAGCACGTCGGCGTGACCGTCCAGCAGGACCTGCTGCTGCGCCCCAATGCCAAACTGCAAGGCTACGCCATCGCGCAGGACCAGCGCGGGCAGTATCTGGAGCTCGTGCCGGGGCCGGCACGCCTCGCGCCCGTGCTTGAGCCCAAAGACCTGAACTCATCCAGCGTCTTTACCCGCGGGCTGTCCGCCATGCCCCTGCCCCTCGTGGTGGAAACCAGCGTCGACGCGGCCAGAATCAGCGAGCTCGGGCTTGAACAGACGGAGCTGATCCGCCTGAAGGACGACATCTATAAGTTCCTGCCCGCCAACCCCGCCATACCGGACATGCCGATCAGCTTTGACCTGAAGTCGCCGGCAGAAGTCGAGCGCAACCCGAATGGCGAACCCGGGGAGGGTATCCTTGCCCAGCGGCTGGACCACGACCCGCTGGTGGCCACGCTGCTGACCGGCGAGTTCCCCAGCCTGTGGGTTGACGAAAAGCGCAAGATACCGGGCTGGGAAGGCGACCCCGAAGAAACGGACGCGCCCCCGGTTTCAAGCAAGGGCAAGGGCAACCTGCTGGTGGTCGGCACGGCTGCTACGCTGAATATCGATTACCTGCGCGGCTACCCGCAGAAAGAAATCGAACCCGTGGTGATTGACCGCGGACTGACGTTCTACCGGAACCTGTCGGAAGCGTTCATATTCGGTGAGGACCTTGTCAGTCTGCGCGCCCGCACGGGGGTCGCCCCGCGCATTGTGGGGCCCGTGGATGACCAGACGAAGATGCTGTGGTTTCTGATCTGCATCGCCGGCGCGCCCGCGATTCTGATGGGGCTGGCCGGGATGCGCACGTTCGCGCGGACCCGCGAACGCGAGGAGTACGAGACCGGGCTGGGCATTCGCGAAGAAAAAGGCCAGGAAAAAGTCGAAGAGAAGAAGTAGCGCATGGCTGATGACGGCAAAACCGAAGGCAAAGGCGATCGCTTCACGCCGGATGAAGTCATCGCGACACAGCGCAACAGGCAGTTGTTCGTGCTGTCGGGCGTGATCATCGTGCTGGCCGCGCTGGTCTACCTGACGACAACTTTCAAGGACACGGAATCGCCCCTCAAGGATGTTCCGCTGGTGGGCGGCACGCTGGACGACCCGGCCTTTGCGAAGGAAGACGTCAAGCAGATCGAGCTGTGGGTGGGCGCCCAGGGCGACAGGCTGGCCATCGCCCGTGACGGCAAGCAGTGGCGCGTGCCGTCGCGCTTCAACGCGCCGGCGGACGAGTCGGACGTGGACGCCCTGCTGCTGCAGGTGTTCGCAGCCAAGCGTTTGAACCGCGCCGGCACGGAGACGGAATCGCAGTACGTCAACTATCGCCTCAGTGACGCGCAGGGCGTGCACCTGCGCTTGACAGACGACAAAGGCGGCGAGTTGCTGCACGTGATGGTCGGGCGCGGCGAAACCGGCGCGCGGGATTTCGTGCGCCTGATGGGCGACGGCACCGATCCGGGTATCTTCGAGTTGACGGGCGCGGGCGGCGATTTCAACACGTTGTACAGCACTCTGAACCTCGACGCGGACGGCGCGCCACAGGCGAAAGGCTGGATCAGCACGAAAGGCTTCCAGACCATGCCGTTCACGGCGGTCGCGCAGTCGCTGGCGATCAAGGACGGCGACAGCACTCTTGTCTTCAAACGCAAGCAGGGCGCCGACGAAACCGAAGAAGCCTGGGAGTTGACCGAGCCCCATGTGGTGCCCGCCGACGGCGCTGAAGTCCGCGCCGTGATCGACGCCCTGATGAACTATAACGCGAGCGACATCGCCGGGCGCGACACCGACGCGACGGGCTTCGGCTTCATGGAAAGCGGGCGCGAGATCGCCCTGACATACAGTGATGAGTCAAACATCAGGACGGTACGCCTGTACTTCGGGCGCCTGAATGATGACAACGAAGTGGCCGTCTGGCTGAAGTCCGAAGACAAGGGCGAGTACATTTACTGGGCCGGCGATTTCATCCTTTCCCGTCTGTTTCGCCCCAAGGCGGACTTCGTCAAAAAGCAGCGCGTCAGCCCGTACCCGGACGGCGCCGATATTGACAACATCACGATTCTTGACGACGGCGCCCTGCTGGAACTGGCCCGGGAAAAACAGGGCTCGGTCGTAAACTGGAAACTGCTGCAACCCTGGGCTTCGCCGGGCTCACAGATCGCCGTCAGCGGCCTGCTTGTCGCCCTGAACACCCTGCAGGGCTACCGCACCGGCGGAGAGGCCGATTACGACGCCCTTGGCGTCAGTCCCGGGCTTGCGACCAGAGTAATCACCCTGCGCTATATCCCGCGCGGCGTGCCTGATGACAGCGACGGACAGGATGAAACAGACCCGCCGGACGGGCAGCCCCCGGCCGACACGGAGCTCGCACACGAAACTGCAACGCTGTATTTCGGAAAGACGCGGCAGGGGGAAGTGCCCATGTTGCGTATCAGCGGCGACAAGACGGACTTGTACTGGCTGTCGGAAACGGTGCTGGAGCGTCTGTTTCGCCCCGCCATTGATTTCGCGATGCCGAAGGCTTTCAAGCCGGTGCCTGAGGGCTGGACGCTAAGCGAAGTGCGCCGCGTCAACGACGGCAAGGTCGGTCGCATGGTTCATAAGCCCGTGGCCGAAGACGGCGGCAAACGCTGGATGCTCGGCGACGGCGATGACGAAATGGCCAACCAGACCGAGGCGGCAGGCCTGATACGCGACCTGAACGCCCTTGAGGGAATTGGCCAGGCGACTCTCGACAAACAAGAGTACGGGCTGGGCGAAGGGCTGTCCGCCCGCATGATCGACCTGCGCCTGACGAGGGACGAAAGCACACAAGTGGTAAGCCTGTACTTCGGCAAATCAAAGTGGGACCGAGTCACCCTGATGATTGCCTCCGAGGGCGCGGAGCAGTTCTACCTGGTCGCGCCGTCGTCGGTTGACGCGCTGTTTTCACGCGTGCTGAAGGACTACAACGTGAAGGTGCGGCACATCCTGATTTCCTGGGCTGGCAAAAACCCGCGCGTCACGCCCATGGACCCGGATCGCACCAAAGAGCAGGCGACCGCCCTCGCCAACGAGTTGCTGGAGCGCTTTCGTAACGGCGAAGAGTTCACCGAGTTGCAGAAGACGCATAATGAGGACTCGGCTGACCCGACAGCCGTCTATGATGTAGACCCGCGCTCGCAGTGGGTGCCGGAGTTCAAAGAGCTTTCGTCCCGCCTTGAGGTGGGCGAGGCGGATATTGTGGAATCCGATTTCGGCTACCACATCATTACCCGAATCGAATAGCGGGAAGACAGTGGAAGCAACCAATACACCCGGCTTCTTCAAGCGCCTGTTCATGAACCCCCTGGCGGTTCGTGAGCTGCGCGTGGCGTGCCGAAGCTGGAAGCTGGTTATCATCTTGACGGCCTACCTGCTGATCCAGTGCGCCATTTTCGCGATCTGGCTGTACATCGAGTCGGACAGCAACGGCTTGTACGACGACCCCACGGCCATCGGGCGCGGGCTGTTCATTACCCTTAGTATCGTGCTGGCGATTATCGTGATGCTGGTTTTCCCGGCATTTTCCAGCACGGCCATCGCCAGCGAGCACGAAAAGAAGTCTTTCGATCTGCTGCTGTTGACACCCCTCGCCCCGTGGGAAATCGCCAGCGGCAAATTCATCGCGGCGGGCGTGCAAAGCAGCATCTTCCTGGTCGCGACGGTGCCCCTGTTCGCGCTGGCGGGGCTGTTCGGCGGCATTGATCCCGCCATATTTTTCGTGGTCCTGTGGGTGTTGATTCTGTTCAGCATCTTCATCAGTTTTGTGGGTGTTTACGCCTCGAGCCTGGTCAAGAAGGCCATACCGGCCGTGCTGGTGACGTACCTGTTCGCGTTCCTGATCGGGTTTGTGATGCTGATCGTATTCAGCATTACCAGCCTCGCACTGGCGTACGTGATGGTGATGATGCCGGGCTTCGCCAACATGTTCGACCCGACGGTCAGCGAGGGTATCTACTACGTATCCAGCATGACCGTCACTTGCGCGCTGTACTGCGCGTTTCTGTTTCTCTCGACGACCAACCGCCTCAAGCCGACCTCGCACAACAAATCGACCGGTCTGCGCGTTCTGTGGTCGCTGGCGGCTGTGGTGATTCCGGCGCAGATCGCGCTGTACTTCCTGATTGCGCGCACCCCGTACCACGATTCCAGTATCGGCGCGCTGTTGTTCGGCGCTGTCTACTTCGGGCTGGTGCTGATGGTTCCGGCCGTGACCGCGCCGGCGGAAGCACCCGTACCGAGCCGCCGGGTACGCCGGCAGATGGAGAAGATGCCCGAGGGCATGATGAAGGCGGGCGGTCGCCTGTTTTTTCCGGGCAGTGACCGGGGTGCCCTGCACAGCGCGATCATTACCGTTGTGGGGCTTACGCTGCTGGGTTTTGCGGCGTGGATCTGCTATGCCCAGCTAGACGCCCGCATCGACGACAAGGCCGCGCTGATTGATGATTACACGCAAGTCATGGGGCTGGACACGCAATCGGCCTTCGGAGGCGGCGGTCCCGCTTCGGCGGGCGGGTTTACGTCAGTCGCGATGAAGCCGGAATCCGAGTTGCGCGACGCCGTGACAACCTTCCGCGACCACGAGTTCCGGGGCTATCTGGCGCTGCTGCTGGTGATCGGGATTACGCTGCTTGCGGCGGCTCAGGTTACCTGGCGACTGACGCTTAGTGGTATCTCGCGGGCGCTTGCGGGCGTGCTGGCGGGGCTGCTGATTGTGGTGTGGCTTGTTGTTCCGTACATCGCGCAGTTGATCGGCGGATCGAGCGACTCCCCGGAGCGGCAGACGGTATCCCAGTTTTCGCCGATTCACGGCTCGATCAGCGCGATGTCCTGGGGCAAAGAGAAGGGGCGGGCGGCAATTGTTCCGGGCAACGCGAGCGAGCGCCACGCGGGCCGCGCGGATGATTTCCAGTGGCGCTGGGTGACGTACGCCGCGTTCGGCGCGGCGCTGGCGGGAGGGCTGCTGGTCACCAATCTGGCCAGCCGCCGCCGGATTCTCGCCCGAGTGAACGAGCTAAGCCAGGCCGGCGGCGACCCGCTGCCCCAGCCCGTCGAGGCTACCCAGGCTCAGATTGATGCCGCCATCGCGGCCGTGACGGCGCCGCAGGTGCAGCCGATGCCGACACCCGAAGCGCCTGCCCAGCCCCCGCCCGACCTGCCCGATTTCGACCAGGTGATCACCGACGACGACAAGCCGGAATGACGCCCCGGGCCGCTTAGCCGCCGGAGTGTTCGCGCACCTGCAGCTCGCCGCTTTCGGGATTGAGCCACACGTCGAAGATGTCGCCTTCTTCACAAATCTGGCGCACCTCCCACTGCTTGGCCTTGCGCAGAAATACCGTCGCACCGATGGTGCGGGGTACTCCCGCAGGGTCCAGCAGCGTCCTTTCCGGTGTATCGCCCGAGCCATCGTCGTAGCCGCCCAGGCTGACGAACCGGTAGAAACCGCCCTCACCCAGCCATCGCCATGGTCCGCGCCACTCGATCACCTCAACGATCAGCTCCAGCTCATCGCCGCTGGTAAGCACGGGGCGGCGTTGTGCGGGCAGACGGCGCCCGGCCGGATCGACGGGGTAGAACAACAGGTTCAGCTGGTCGGTCTCATTGTCCAGTTTGCCGACTTCGATCTCGGCAATCTTGCGTTGCTGGTTCGGCTGGACGTTCAAATCGGTGGTGAGAACGGCCAGCACCAGGGCCTCTACGGCCATCCATATCACGATTGCGCCCAGCCCCAGCAGCCCCAAGTCGATGATCGGCTCAACCTTCGACGTATCGACGTCCTCGCGCCTTCGGGTGCGCATCCAGAACCAGACGCGCTGCGCCACAAAGGAAACCAGGAACACCCCCAGCACACATGCGATGACGGCAAATGCTTTCAGGCGAAAGTTCGGGTCGGCGTCCATGAGCACGATTATGGCCGATTACGGCGGCGCGTCAAAGCCCGGCGTCGACGGCTTGGTTCCCGTCATCGCGCCTTATGGTAATCTCGCGCGGGCTTCACAGGAGAAACATGGCATTCGGGCGCAAAGTTACCCGTGATCACCTCGTGCGCTACGCCGGCAAACTGCTGGTCGAGACGGCCGAGAAGAACCCGGACGTGCTGAGGCTCGGCGCGTCGCGGCGCAACGTGACGCTGGCGTATCTGGACATCTGGGGCTTCACAGAAGTCACAAGCTACGCCTCACCCGACGCGGTGGTTGAGCTGCTGTGCAACTACTTCTCGCGCATGACCGACCTGATTCGCGGCAACCGTGGCTTCGTGGACAAGTTCTTCGGCGACGCCATCTTCGCTATTTTCGGCGCGCCCGTGGATGACGACATCCACCCCCTGCACGCCTGCAAGGCCGCCTATTCGGCCCTTCGCGAGACCTACAAGATGGCCGCCGAGTGGCAACTCAAGGGCTTCGGGCGCATCAGCCAGAGCATCGGGCTGGTTACCGGCCCCGCCATTGTGGGCAACGTCGGCACGTCTGAGCGCGCCATGTACACGGCAATCGGAGAAGCCGTCAGCCTGACAGTGCAGTTGCAGCAGGCGGCCCGGCTGTATCGTTCGCCGATTATCATCTCGCGCGAGACCAACGCCGCGGTCAAAGAGCAGTTCCTGACGCGTGAACTGGACGTGGTCAAGGTACACGGCACGGACCGCACAACCCCGATTTATGAGCTTGTCGGGCCTCGCGAAGACGTGCCGGACCAGAACCGTCTGATGGTCGAAATCTTTGAGCGGGGACTGAAGTCGTTTCGCGACCGGGACTGGGACCGCGCGGAGAAGCGCTTCCAGGATGCCGACAAGATCACTGGCGACGACGGGCCTTCGCGGCTGTATCTGCGGCGCTGCACGCTGTATCGCAAGCACCCGCCGCCACCGGAATGGGATCACGTTCACGCCCACACTCTGCGCCTCGGACAAACGGAAAAGCCACAGTGAACCCGCCCCTGCCATTGCCCGTCACGACGCCCCTGCCGGGTGGAATGCGCGGCTTCGTCAGCGGGTTCGCCGCGTTCACCACGGGGCTGAAACTGGTGGCGCCGGGCGGCGGGCTGTTCCGGTACGCGCTCGCACCCGTGATCCTGTGCGCCATGGTGCTGCTGGGCGTGTCCATCGGCGCCTTCTTCGCGGCGAAGTACTGGCTGGTTGAATGGCTTCAGGAAAGCTGGATCGCCTGGCTGGGCGGTGTTCTTGCGTTCCTGCTGGCGCTGGTGCTTGCGTATTTCCTGTTTGTGCCGGTGATGGCCATATTCGGGCCCCTGTTCATTGACCCGATCTGCGAGCGCGTCTACGGGCGCTATACGGGGCGCGCGCTGGTTGGCGAGAAGCCCCGCCTGCACTACGTCCGGCGCCAGTTGTTTGCCCTGGTACAGGGGCTCAAGTGGACGCTGGTGGTGCTGCTGATCGAGATTCCGCTTGCGATCGGCGCCCTGCTGACAGTGGTATTGGGCTTCGTCGCCCTTCCCGTCGGCGCGATCATCATGGGCGCCGACTTGATGGACTATCCGCTGGCACTGAAGGATTACACCCTGCGACGCAAACTGGAGTGGGCAAAGCGCAACTTCTGGGCCGCCGCCGGCATGGGTGCGGGTGCCAGCCTGTTTCTGCTTGTTCCCGGTGTAAACCTGTTCGTGGTGCCCGCCGGGGCGGCCGCGGCGACTATTCTGGCCATTGCCGCGGAGTCGGAGACTCCAAAAAACGCCGAACCACCGTAAGAACAATTCGTTAACATGCACAACCTTAGCAGAGCGGCTTCGGGACAGGTTTGTCGCTCAACCCTGGGCAAGAGGGTAAGGTACATGCCGGATAACTCCGAGATGCACACACCGAAATTCCGGAAAGATCGCCGCGTCTGGATGCAGGCCGTCGGGTTCTCCGTTGCCGCCAGCGCGCTGGGCCCGGCACTGTTCGCGCAGGCGAAGAAGAAGGGCGACGAGCTAAGCGAAGAAGAGTTGCAGGCCGCCTACGAGGAAACCGAGAAGCTGGTGTCCGTCGGCAGCAACCCGGATCGCCCGGGGATTGCGGGCTGGCAGCAGAAGCAGGGTGTGGGACTGACCTGGCCCGCGAAGTACTTCCTGCCGTGGCCGGCGGGCGTCGGGCACCAGGTGTACCAGAGCTGGAATGGCAACAAGATCGGTCCGCCGCGGGCCACGCACATGAAGGCGCAGAACTACTACGCCTGGGACTTTCATATTGTGCGCGGGCAGTACATCTGTGCGGCGCGCGACGGCAAAGTCACAAACGTCGTGGACAACGAGCCTGCTGGCAACGAGAACGCGAACGTCATTTACATCGAGCACGCGGACGGTGAAACCAGCGTCTACGCCCATAACGGCAGCAACACGGCGCTGGTCGCTGTGGGCGACAAGGTACTGGCGGGGCAGAAACTCTGCCAGGGCAGCAACGAGTCCATGCACCTGCACTTCTGCATCTGGAAGGGCATGATCGACTACCCGTGCCGCTTCAAGGACTTTGAGGCGGACAACGGCGTTCCCCAGTACGGCACGAACCCGGTATCGGGCAACAAGGGGCCTGACGACGGGCTGATCAACGAGATCAAAAACAATTACGCCAGGGGCGAGCAGGCCTTTGAGGCGAAGAACTACCTGCAGGCCTTGAACTTTTACCTGGCGGCCACGGCGGTTGAAGTCCGCATTGAAGCCTACGAAGCGTCGCTGGAGCGCATCGAGGAGTGCCGGGTAATCATCGACGCCGAAGTGCATGAGGCGATTGAGGAAGCCAAACAGGGCGACTTCAACGGCGCTGAAAAGCGCTTTAAGGACATCAAGAAGAAGTACGGCGACTACGCCAAGACCCGCATTGACGAGGCACTGAAGGAACTTGAGAACGACCCCAAGTTCAAGGACTGGGTGAACAAGCAGCGCTCGGAGCGCCTGTGGCTTGAAGCGCGCAAGGCCGAGAAGTTCGAGGACTGGAAGGAAGCGGAGAAGTGCTACCGGGAGCTCAAGAAGCTCTATAAGAAGGGCGAGCCTGAGTACGACGAAATCCGCAAGAAACTGACGCGCATCAACATGGCCAAGATCCTGGAGGAATAGCCGGTTAGCGCTTCTTGCGCACGGGCTTTTTGGGCGACTGCTTTTTCGCGGCCTTTTTCGCGACTTTCTTCGCAGCTTTCTTCGTGGGTTTTTTCACGACTTTCTTTGCCGCGGGCTTGCGTTTCTTCTTGCCGGCGGCGACCGGGTGGCGGGGCTGATACATGCCCAACGGTCCCCCGCCGGGCAACTCGAAACTGGTCAGCAGACCAAAGCCGGCGTCCTGAACCGGGGCGCACTGGACGCCTCTGCTCTCAAGCTCCGCGACTGCCCGCTTGATGTCCTCACACATCAGGTACAACTGGTGCGACTGGGCATCGCCCGGCATGGTCGGGTGAACGCCGACCTCGCTGGGCGGCATGGCGAAGATCAGCCAGCCGTGCCCCGCGTCAACGAATGGCCAGTCCAGCACATCACGAAAGAACGCCCGGGCCTTCTCGGCGTCCCGGGCGTAAATCAGTGCGTGAACACCGTTGATCATGGCGAAAGCTTAGCGCATCGCGTGACTTTGCTCAAGCCGAACGCGCGCGCATGGCGTGGCGGGCCTCGCGCCAGGTCAGCATCCGGTGGTCAACTTCGTCCCACAGCTTGAGGCGCAGGCAACGCCAGATATCGCGGGGATGCAGAGTCGTAGTGTGAGGATTCTGCAAGGCGGGGATGCCGTCCATGGCTTCCTTGAGGCGGTAGAACGGAATTGCCGAATTCAGGTGATGCACGTGGTGGTAGCTGATGCTGCCGATGCACCAGTCAACGAACCTGTTCGTCTTCATGTAACTCGTCGAGCGCAACGACGCGGCGGTCCGCGTCCATTCTTCCTTCGGCAGAATCTCCATGCCCGGAAAGTTGTGCTGCGCATAAAACAGGTACGCGCCCAGCACCGCCGCCACGGAATACGGCAGCAGAAACGCGAAGAAAGCCGTCCAGGGCCCGCCGACAAGCCATAGCGTGACAATCAGCCCGGCGTGTACGATCACGGAGAAGCCCGAGGTCCAGTGCTTGAGCGGGTGGCGAATGAACGGCTCAATGGTGTTGCTGAAAAGAAACACGGTCACGTAAGCCAGCAGGATCGTCACCGGGTTGCGGTTGATTCGGTAAAACAGGCGCTGCATGAGGCTGGCCTCGCCCCAATCTTTCAGGGACATGATCGGAAACGAGCCCTGGCTGGTGTCATGGTTTTCGCTGACGTGCGCGTGATGAAAGTTGTGGGCCTCGCGCCAGTAACTCACGCCGGCCAGAAAGATCATTGAGTAGGTGCTCAGCAGAAGGCGCGCCGTCCAGGAATTGCGCAGGATCGCGCCGTGGGCAAAGTCATGAAACAGAATGAAACCGCGCACCATTACCAGCGCACCAAGCAGCGACGCGATCAATTGCAGCCACCACCACGGCGCGAGCGCCGCCAGCGTCAGCACGCCGCCGATTACCCCGAGCGTCGAGCCCACGTGCCACCAGCTGCGCCACTTGCTTTCTGCCGCATAAGGGCGCGTTGCTGCAAGTAATTCACGCTCCGAAAGCGCCGGGGCGGCGGCATGGATCACGGGTGCGTTCAACTGGTTGCCTCATGAGAACCGGCCGAGCGGCGGGGGCGCCAAGCCAAAGTGCGTATTGCAACAGAGAACCCCTGCAAGTCAATGAGCAACCGTGCTGCACAATGACCATCCCGGCGATGTTAACGAATCACGGGGGCGAAATTCCCCGCGGCGGCAGGCTGAAATAGAAAACAGTTTTTCACACCAGCCTGCCGTAAAGCGCGGCATCGGTGCCCGCCGTAATTTCAGCCTTGTAGAACTGCCCCTTCAGGTCTCGCCCGGATTCCACGATCACGACCTGGTTCTGGGGGCTGCGCCCTTCCTGTTTGTCGGGGTCTTTCCGGCTTGGGCCCTCGCCGAAGACCTCAAGCACCCGGCCTACCTTCTTCTGGTTCTCTTCGTTGGCCCACTGGCGCTGGAGTTTCATCAGTCGGTTGATGCGGTGTTTCTTCACGTCGTGGGGCACGTCGTCCGGCAGGTTCAAATCCCTGGCGGGCGTGTAGTCGCGCTCGCTGTACATGAAGATGTACGCGTTCTGGTAGCGGGTGCGCTCATGCAGCTCGATGGTTTTCTCGAAGTCTTCGTCTGTCTCGCCGCTGAAGCCAACGATCGTGTCGCCGGCCAGCCCCATATCCGGCACGGCTTCGCGCGCGGCGGCGACTAGGTCCATGTAGCGCCCGAAGGTGTAGCCGCGGCGCATTCGCTTCAGCACTTCGTCGCTGCCGCTTTGGGCCGGGAAGTGCAGGTACGGCATCAGGTTCGGCAGGTCTTTGAACGCCTGGAACAGCTCGGGCTTCAGGTCGCTGGGGTGACTGGTGATGAAGCGCAGGCGCCTTAGGCCAGGCACATCCGCAACGGCGTACAGCAACTCGGACAGTGTTCTGCGGCGCGGGCGCAGGCGTTTGCCATAACTGTCGATGTTCTGGCCAAGCAGCGTGATTTCCTGCGTGCCCTCGCCGACGAGGATCCGGCACTCTTCGACAATTTCCTCCAGCGCCCGTGAACTCTCCGTGCCGCGCGTGTTGGGCACAACGCAGTACGTACAGTGGTGGTCGCAGCCGCGCATGACTGCCACGTAGGCGCTATGTCGTGTTTCGCGCGCTTTCAGGCGCTTTTCCGTCTCGACTTCTTCGTCGCGCCCGACTGCCAGAATGCGATTGCCCGTCGCGCGCACCTGGCGCACGTAGTCGTCGATTTTCGTGAAGTGAGCCGTGCCCGCCACGATGTCAACGTAGGGCGCGCGCCGGAATATCAGCTTGCCCTCCTTCTGGGCCATGCAGCCGAGCACGCCGATGATCAGCTCGGGGTTGTTGCGCTTGAGCACCTTCATGCGCCCGAGCCACGAGTAGGCCTTTTCCTCGGCCTTCTCGCGCACGCTGCAGGTGTTGACCAGCACCACGTCGGCCTCGTTTGCCGCCTCAACGACGTTCAGCCCGTCGCCTTCGAGGGTTGCCAGCGCGAGCTCGGTGTCCAGCACGTTCATCTGACACCCGATGGTGTACATGAAGGCGTTGCCGGTTTTGGTGGTCGCGTCGGTCATCGGCAAGAAGGTAACGGATAGCCGTTGCGCCCACAATCAGGGGCGTTCCCCCCGCCCGAAATCCCGCAGGCCCCATTGGCAATCACCGGCGGCGTTCCAAACACCGCCGGGGGTTTGTAACCGCGCGGGCTTCAGAACGCGCCTAACATAAGGGTGTGCGGTATGACTGCTTTTGTGTGTTTGGTAATATCCGCGCGTATCTTTGGCTGCGCGCCAACCCGGAATTCGGAGGGTCCCTTATGACCGACTCCAGCCCAGAAGGCTTCAAACCCGCTCCATGGGAAGCGGGCGGCAAGAAAAAGACCCAGGGCCCGCAGGCGCAGCCTCCGGGCTACGCCGCTCCACCGCCCGGATATGGGCCTCCGCCCGCGCCGGCCGCATTTGGCGGCGAAGACATGGGACGCGGTCGCACACGCCAGATACCCAACCAGCCCCCGCAGGGCGGGGATGGGCCAATGATCGGGCAGCCGTTTTCGCCCCGGCAACATGACGCCGGCGCACAAGCGCCGCCTCCGCCCGCTTACGGCGGCGGACCGCCCCCGCAGTACCCACCGCAGGCTGGCTATCCCGGGCAGGTGCCGCCCCAGGGGCAGCCTTATCCGCCGCCACCGCAGCCGCAGCAGCCCTACGGCGACCCGAACTTCGTGCCGAAGAAGCCGATTACCATTCTGGGTGTCATCGCGCTGGTGCTGGCCGGTGTGGGCTGTCTTGTCGGATTGTTGAGCCTTGGGTTCTTCAGTTGGCCATTCTTTATCGCGGGCGGCATCCTCGGCTACCTGGGATTGCGCGAGACCGCGGCCTGGGGGCGCAAATCCGGGCGCGGCGTCGCCATGGGCGGCACCATCGCGAACGGCGCGCTGCTGGCCCTGAACGCGGTTGGGGTCGTCGGGCTGCTGTGGCTGGGCAGCTCGACCGTTGACCTGGTCGAGCGCAACAACAACGCCTTCATCGTGGACGGCCCGCTGATTCAGAGTCGCCTGTTTGACTACGCAAAGGCCAAGGGCGACCTGAAGCCGGGCGGCCCCCAGATGCGCAAGGGGTTCGAAAACCCGACTGCGGTAACAGGCCCGCAACTGACGGTGCAGGACCTCGTGATGCCCAGTGAACTCAAGAACCCCATCGAGCAGTACTCGCTGGAAATCGCCGGTGATACGGCAACGATCTGGTGGAGCCCGCCCGACGGGCAGCGCCAGGAAGTCGGCTCATACGGGCGAATGGCGAGCTTCGACGAGTTCGATTTCGACAGCGAGTTCCAGCCGCCCCCCAGGAGCAAGTAATGACCGAGGACTCGAACCCCTACGGCCCCCGCCCTGAATATCCCGGCAACCAGGGCCCGCGTCCCGCGCAGTATCCGGGCCCCAACCAGGCGCCGCCAAACTACCAGTCTTACGGGTACCAGCAGCCGTACGCGCCGCTGAAGCCGTTCAGCAACAAGGCCATTGTTTCTATCGTCTGCGGCGGCGTGTCGGTGCTGTTCTGGCCGGTCGCGCCGATTACGGGGCTTGTCGGCGCCATCATAGGCTTCATGGGCATGAAGGACAGCAAAGAGCCCGGCGCCACTCATCGCGGCTGGGGGCTTGCTCTGGCCGGCGTGATCGTCAGCGCCGGCATGTTCGTGATCGGTCTCGGGCTGGTTGCGCTGTTCGTCTGGGTGTTCGCGTTCGCTAAAGACCAGGCGGACCGGATGGACCGGGACCGAACCGTCCGGATGCAGGAGTACGCCTACGAAGAAGACGCCCGCGAGGATATGGACCTGATCTCGCGGCGGATTCAGACCTACTGCGTGGACAACGGCGGCAGCCTTGCGCCGGGCGGGCCTCTGGTCCGTGACTACCCGGACGGCGGGCTGATCCCCGAAGATCACCTGAAGGTCGAGGAGCCGCTGCAAATCAAGCACCTCGTGTATGATGACGAGTTGTTGAATCCTGCTGGGGATTACGAGTTGAAGATATCGTCGGACGAGAAAGGGTTCACCCTGACCAACGGCAAGGGCGGCTTGCGTCTGACAATCAAGGATGCGCGCTACATCAATTCAAGCATCGAGACGACCGCGAAGCTGAAATGACCGGACCGCCGCCCTCGTACATTCCTCCGCCGCCTCCACCCCCGCCGCCCGAGAGCTGGGCGCCGGCGAAACCCACCAGCGGCAAGGCCATCGCCGCAATGGTGTGCGGGCTGGCCGGGCCGCTCTGCGCGCTTTTCTGCCCGCCGCTTGGTGTTGCGGTGATCGTCGGGCTGATCATGGGCACCCTCGCGATCATTGAGACGGGCAAGAACGGTTCCCGTGCCGGTCGTGGGCTGGCGATTGCGGGCACGGTACTGTCGGCCCTCGGCATTGTGGCGACCATTGCCGCCTTTGTCGGCTTTATGGTGCTGATGCGCGCCGGCGAGGAACAACAGGAAGAAAACCTGGCGGAGCGCATGTACGCCGACCAGGATCTTCTCACGATGCGTCTGAAACAGTACTGCCAGGAGAACAACGGCTCGCTGGGTCCGGGTGGACCAATCCTCGCCAAAGGCGTCGCCAGACAGGATAACCGTCCCGTCGAATCAACTGCTGACGGAAAGGTGCACGGCACTCTTCAGATTGACCATCTGGCCGGACCCGACGAGCTGAAACTGTCGCGCAGGCACGGCGGCACCGGCTGGGAGCTCGTTGTCACCGGGCAGTTGACGGCCACACTGCGCGCGCGCCGCTGGGACGGAGAGATTCTTCTTGAGCTGGAAGTCCGTGACGCCGCGCGCGGGCTGTGGGTCCGGACCGGGCCCTGAGCGATAGCCGCATGTGTGCGGGGAAACTGTCAGGCTTTGGCGGGCAACTTGTCTGTGTAGCGGAAGTCGGCCAGTGTGTAGCGCGCCAGCACTTTGCCGATCTGATCCTCAACTTCGCCAAACACGTCGCGCATCAGGCAGTCGCCATACAGAGTGCAGTCGGACTCCGTGGCGAAACATTCGAAGACGCGGGTGGGGCCGTCAATCTCGGTCAGGATTTCCTGCAGCGTGACTTCGGCGGGCTCAACGGCGAGCACGAAGCCGCCGCTGGGGCCCTTGAGACTGCGGACGACGCCCTTCTTGGCAAGCTGCTGAAGAATCTTCGATAGAAAGGCCTTGGGGATCATCAGCTTTTCCGCGATCTCGCTGAGTGTCACGGGGCCACGGGCGCGGCGCTCCGCCAGGTACATCAGGGCGCGCAATCCGTAGTCGGTTTTCCTGCTGAAGATCACGAGGTTCCTTCCGGGAGTGAAATAGCGGACTACATTGGTCCTGTTCAGTACACTCGCGCCTGCGCCGGGTGTCAAGCAAGGGATTGGAATGAAGACCTATACTGAGTACCTGTACTTCAACACTCGCAAGAAGCGCGAGTACATCCGCATCACCGACAAGGTGGACGAAGTGGTGCAGCAGTCCGGTGTGCGCGAGGGCATGGCGCTGGTGTCGGCCATGCACATCACGGCAGGCGTCTGGGTAAACGACGCCGAAGACGGGCTGATCAACGACATCGACCACTGGCTCGAAAGCCTGACGCCATACGGCGCGTACCCCCAGATCAAGTGGCCGGCACCCGGTGAGGAAGCCCCGGTCAAGGCCGTGCGCCACGAGTACAAACACCACCGCACCGGTGAGGACAACGGCGACAGCCATCTGAAGAGCATCCTGGTACACCATCAGGTGATTGTGCCGATTACGGACGGGCGCCTGGATCTGGGCACCTGGCAGCAGGTGTACTACGCGGAGTTCGACGGACAGCGCCGCAAGCGCGTCATTATAAAGGTGATGGGCGAGTAGAATGGCGGCCCGCCGGGTTGCGCGCTTTACTGGGCACTGTCTTGAACAGGAGCGGCAATGTCAGGCTTCGTAGTGTGGTGGATGGATCGGCCCTGGTGGTCGCGCTGGCTGATCTGTTTGATTCCGGCGGCGATCTGCCTGATTGACTACATCGCCACGGGCAGCTTTTTCGTTTGGCTGGGTGGCGCCGCGCTGGCGATGATCGTGGTGAACCTGGTGCTGAGCATGAGAGAGGTGCTCGATGTGGTCATGCCGCGCAGGGATCGCGACGACTGATCCTACTCATCGTCATCCTCGTCGTCGCGGGGCGGGAGGGCTTCCATGGCTTCGAGGCGCGCGCGTATGTGCGCGGGGATTTTCGCGCCGCCCTCGGGAGCTGTCTCCGGCAACGTTGCCCACTCTTTCAGCAGGAACTTGCCGTTGTGGTCGTAAAACGCGTACTCGTTGCGGCCGCTCGACACGTAGTAGTCAACCTTCACGGAAAGCCCCTCAATGCCGGTGATCAGTCGCGCGCTGATGTCGTACCACTCGTCGTGAAGCTGCACCCCCGGACGCAGGTCTGCATCGACCATCTTGCCGTCTTCCTCGATCGTCACGCGCAACGGCGTCAGCACCAGGGCTCGCTCGCGATCTTCGTCTTCAATCCAGATACCTCCCCAGATCGCGAGTTCCGTGTGCATGGGAAGTCCTTCAATCCGGAAGCCGTCCGGCACGACCTTGGTTTCGGTCCACAGCCCTTCGGGCTCGTCCCTGTTGCCGGAAGTCAGGCGATGGGTTGTCTGGTACATGAATTCCGCTGACGCCCAATGGTCGCCAAGCCGGCTGACGTCGAACTTGAGTACAAGCGCGCCGATTTCCCGTGCCGGAAGCTCCGGCAGAGTAACCGTGCGGTCGCCGTCGCGCAGGTCGGCCTCGACCGCGTGGCCGGCGCCGCCGTTCCAGGGGACCAGACGGTACAGCGCGGGCTCCAGATACAGTTCGTCGGGGTAACTGACGGCGTCATGTTCTTTCCACGCGCCGTCCTTGGTTTGCCGGTCCAGACGCCACAACTCGGGCAGTTCGCTGTTCGTATACACGACGTCCCGGGGCCCGCCGGCGAACTCGACCGTCAGGCGCGCGAGGTCGAGTTTTGCCTCGATGCGCACCATGCCGCCGGGAGAGACCGAGTGTAACTGCGAGTAAACGATGTCCCCGAACGTCCACACAATGACGCGGGCCTTGCCCTGCGGAAACCACAACTGCGCCGCGCCGTCGACCGCGCGAGCGCTGCAGGTAATCGCGAGTTCCGCGTCCTCGCTCGTGGCCGTGGCAGTAAAATCGGACACGGGCTCGCTGTTGCGGGTGACGCGCACCTCGATGGTGTGGGGAAAGTCGATTCGCAACTGCGCCTCGTCGCCCGTGGCAGGCAGCGTGAACTCGACCGGGTGGGAGCTGAAATCATCTTTGATCGCGACGGGACGCCCGCGCGCCCGGAAGTCGCCATCGTGGCTCACATCAATGGGTTGCGGCGTGTCAGAAGCCTCATAGGCAAGCCAGCACTCCAGATTCATGGGGCGCCCGCCGGCCAGGGCGGTGATGCGGGTGTTCTTGATGCCCCGGGGCCATGGCGGCGTCGGCAGCGGCGGAATCTCGATGCGTCGGGTTTCGCCGGCCGCGAGCTCGAACTCGGGCGTCGCGTAGATGACGCCGTTCGGAAACCCGTACGCCTCGCCACCCGTAAGCCCCAGCACAAAGCTACCGAACTCGCGCACGTCGAATGTGATTTCCTGGCTTTCGCGCTGCCACTCGGTGACCTGTACATAGGCCGCCCGGTTTGTCCCCGTACCGGACAGGCGCAGCACCGATGACCCGAAAGCGGGGTCCATGGCACCCGGAAACGCCGGCACGGTCACTATCAGTGTGCCGCGGGGGCTCGCGTTGCGGATCAGGGGAATGACCAGCTTCTTTGTGTCTGGCCCGGCCTCGGCCTTCGCGATGTCATAGTCCGCTGCGTGGACCTCCACGGTTGTGATGGTGTCCTGCAGCACCGGAACAGTGCCCACGCGTTCGTGGCCTTGGCGGTGGTATAATGAACCGTTGTCAACCGGTTCCTCGCCGCGCCTGATTTCCCAATGCACGATTGCGTCCTCGGGCGTGCCCTCGTTCGGGATGATCTCGACCGGTATGGACGGGTAGGGCTCAAACTCCAGCTCCAGGCGATGTACATCGCCGACGCGCGTCAGCAGGGTGCCCCGTTTCGCGGGATACCAATCGTCCGTACTGGCCCAGGCGTCCCAAATGAAGCGCCCCTCCGGCAGCAGTAGCGTGCTGGTGTACGGCTGCGGCAGTGTCATGGCGTAGGCGTAGTCGTTGCCGTTGTCGAATTCCAGACCGACGCTGTCGCCGTCGTAGTCGTCAAGTGTTTCAAAGGGCTCGACGCCCTCGGAGTTGAAGGGGCCCTTGACCACGACCTCAACCAGCGCGCCCTTCAGCGTGATGTCGCCGAAGTCGAGCACCCGCCCCTCGCGCACAGGCGGCGGCAGCAAGTAGCCCTCTTCGAAGTCGCCTTCGGTTCCCAGGTCGTGCAGGCGGAACTGAAAGCCCGACAAATCTGTGGGAGCCGTTCCATCCACATACGCCGGTGCGAAGAAACGCCCATCGCCCGATGTATAGGCTTCGGCTTCAAGGTACACGATTTCGCCGTTGCCGGGCTGGTTCTCGTTGTCACCGTACAGCCCCATGCCATTCGAGTAAGCGAGCGCCTTGCCGGACGTATGCAGCAGACGCCCCTTGAACACCAGGCTGTCGCCGAGAAACGCGTCGCCACTGAGCGGGATCACGCCGAAGTCGATGTGGCGCCCCTGGATTCGCGGCGAGATCAGCCCCTTCAAGTCGCCTTCCGGCGCATCCGCGAGGCTGTCGTCGAACTCGCCGTCACGGCGGCACAACACTTGCCAGCGCCCCGGCGCGAGTTCTTCGCCTTCGCCAAGCCCGAAGGCCTCGGGCGGCTCCGTGGCGGCAAAGCCGAGCTGCTCGTCCAGGCCGACATAGATCATGCAGGCCGTGTCAGGCTCGCCGCCATCGGCGAGGTACACGATCAGGACCTCGCAGTCATCCTGGAGCCACTTGCGCATGGGCGCGGGGAAGTCACTCGCGGGCTCGATGCGTCCCGTCAGGACAAAGGCGTTGTCGTCATCAGCGGGTGGGGTGTCGTGCGGCGTTGGAGCGGGTTCGGCGTTGGCGTCCGGCGCGATATTCGCCGGCGCAACGGGGTTGCTGGCGTGCAGCGGGTCGCCGTCCGGTGAATTCCATGACAGCAGCGATTCGTTGGCGGCGTTGATCTGTGCGCGCTGCCCGCCACCGAGGGCGAACCAGCCAGCAACCGCGGCGACCACCACCAGCAGGACAAACGCGAGGATCAGGCGTGTGTGGCGCATGGGTTGTACCAGGAAACGGGCGCTTGGGGCGCTACGTGGATTATAGAGGAAGGCTGCGCTTAGCTTCAAAGCGCTCGGGCAAGATGACTGTGCGGAACGGCTCAGGCATGGTCGGGGGTGCGAGGATGCGAAAGGCCGGAATCAGCAAATGAAGAGCGCGCGAAGCGTGCCATTCGGGGTTCGAGGGGTTCCTTAATGAAGGTAGCCCGCCGACTGGAGTGATCGGCGGGCTGCTTTTTTGGTTGGCCCACAGGGACTCGAACCCCGAATAACGGTACCAAAAACCGCTGTGTTACCAATTACACCATGGGCCAATCGCGCGAAGGGTAGCAAGCAGCTACTCGTTCGCAACTATCAGATCGCTCCGAATGCCCATCTCAAAGGCATTGCGCGTGGGAACTCATTTGACCGCCTACCCCGAACTGCTAGCCTTGTACCCATGAAAGCCATCACGGTAAGGCTTGACGACGGCGGGCTGGACGGGCTGCTGAAACGCGTGCGCGTGGGCCAGGAGCTCGGGTTCGAGAAATTCGACCTTTGCATCTGCAGCCCCCAGACCGCACTCGGGCGTATCGTTACCGCGCTCCGTGAACATCACGTCAGCGTATGCGCGGTGCGCCTTCGTGAGCATCGCCACGCCGCCATTGTCACGCGCAAGCCCGGCTACGCGAAGCTTGGCGCACTCGACGAGGCGATTGCAAGGCGCTCCGGCGAAATGGTTATACAGACCGCCGAGCAGCTTGCCCCCGCAAGGCCCGAGTTCGCGGTACTTGAGGGCGGCTACGTACAGGCCCCCGCATTGAACGAGCGCCTGTTGCAGCTTGATGAACTGCTCGATTGCGACGAATGCGAAGACACGCGCAAGGCGCACCTTGCTGACGTCGTCAAGATTGATCGCGACACCGTGGACCGGCAGCTTGACCAGTTCTGCCGAAACCTGCACGCCGTTGCCAAGGGCGTCGCCCCCATGGAAGTCTGCCTGCTGCCCCCGGACAACCCTTTCGGGCTACTGCAGGCGGACAACATGCAGCACGTGTTTGATGATCTGGGCGGACGGAACATCGGCTACTGGCACTGCACCAGCAACGTGGCGATCCTGCGCAAGCTGGGCGGGATGCCCGAGGGGGAGTGGATCGAGCGCTTCGCCCCGCGCCTCAAGGGCGTATACCTTGAGGATATGCTCGGCGGACACGGCGAACAGGCGCCCGGGCTTGGAGAAATAGACTTCCAGCAGCTTGCCCCGGAGTTGGCGCGGGCCACCGTGCGCGTTATGGTGGTGGACGACGACAAGGGCACGAAGCTGCGGTTCGGCAGCGACTACCTGTCGAGTGTTGGGATTTTTTAGTAGCCACCTCTGAGCCCCGACCACCCCTTGGGCTGACCGATCATGCGAATCTTCGCCGTACTGTCGTTGTCACTTCTGCTGATCAGCGCCGCGTGCGCGACCTCCACTCCCGCCACGAATGGCGGAGGCGGCGTCACCGAGGCTGACGGCGTTGATCCCAACACCGAAGCCGACAAGCTTGAAAACCAGGCCTACGACGCGATCGGTGACGTGCGCGTGTACTATTACGTCAAGTCAATGACGATCCCCAGCGCCCGCGACAAGGACTCGTTCGCCCGGCAGGAAGAACAGAAGCACATTCTGGTGAACAAGGGGCACTCCATGTATCGCGATGAAAAGGACTACATGCTGCCGGATGAAGAGCACATCCTTTACAACGCTGACATGTACGACCTGCTGCGCATTTTCAAAGAACTTGGCTTCTTCGACACCGGGCACAGCATCAACATCCTTGGCGACGATCCAATTGCCCGCGCCGACCGCGAGCCCCGCACCCAGCGTGTTATCGCCGTGCAGCAAATCAAGGGCGGCAAGGTCAACACCAGCTACTTTGCCCGCATCGAAGGCGAGGCCTACGTCGATCGTGACGACGACCCCACGACATGGGAGCGCAGCAAGAGCTTCAACGAATGTCAGGCCGTCTTCATGCAGGCCATATCGGGCGCGTTGCCGAAGGGCGACGCCGAGTATGGCACGAGCAACAAGACCATCAAACGGCGCTGATTTGCCCCACCGCACGCACATCTTCAACAGCTTCGAGGAGTTCCGCGCCGACGGCGGGCGCTTGGCGGAGGCGCGCCCGATCGTCAGTGTCGGCAGCTTCGACGGCGTGCACCTGGGGCACCAGTACCTGCTGGCGGAACTCGTTGAGTGGGCCCGGCGCGAGCAGGCGCCCGCGGTCGTCGTGACGTTCCGCAAGCACCCACGCGAGATCATGCTGAACATAGAGATTCCTTCGTTGAATACGCCCGAGCACAAGTTACGCCTGCTGGCCAAGGCCGGCGTGGACGCTGTGATCATGCTCGACTTTGACGAGCGACTGCAAAAGTTGACGGCCGGCGAGTTCATGCGGGGCTGCATACGCGACGCCGTCGGCGCGCGCGCCATGCTGGCGGGATTCAACAACCGCATCGGCAAAGATGGCGAAGGAACGTTCGAAGTGCTGCGCGACATCGGGCGTGAGATCGGCATTGAGGTGCGCGAGGGCGAGCGCATCGAGGTCAGCGGCGACGCCATGTCCAGCAGCGCGATCCGCAAGCATGTCGCCAACGGCGACTTCCTGTGGGCGCGCAAGATGCTTGGGCGACCATACAGCATCGTCGGGACTGTGGTGAAGGGCGACCAGCGCGGGCGTAGTATCGGCTTCCCGACGGCGAACATTCCGCTGAAGGGGCTGGCCTTCCCGCCATTGGGAGTCTACGGCGTGCGCGCCAAGCTCGAAGGCAAGTGGTATGTAGGCGCCGCCAACATCGGCACCCGTCCAACAGTTGACCCGTCAAGACACGAGCCGTTACTCGAAGTCCACGTGCTCGACTTCGACGGCGACCTATATGGCAAGGAGATCGACGTCGAGTTTCTGTTTCACCTGCGCGGCGAACAGAAGTTCAGTGGGCTGGAAGAGTTGAAAGCGCAACTCGACAAAGACGTCGCCGAAATCCATACCCGCGCCGAAGAAGAAGACTTCGAGTAGCTGGCTGGAACCACTGTCTCTGCGGGGTCGGTGGGGAGTTGGCACGACGACTTCTGGAACGTTCATGAACCCGGAGAGAAAACTGGTGGGACGCTGGACGGCGGCATTCAGCCTTGCATATGTCGCGGGAATGCTGTTCACGAGTGCTCCTGATGTCCTGCAGTTTCCCGGGGTTGAAGTCGTCTGGACAGGCGCCCGCGGAGCCTTCGCGTTTGGCTTGATGGGGTTGATCCAGGGTTTTGCGCTGAAGGAAGCAGGGCGCGATGTTTCCGTGTCGTTGTTTACCGCGTGGACTTCCGCCGCAGGGCTGGTCTCTTACATGGCGATCCGATGGACGCTCGAATCCATCGGTTACAGCACTGACGCGAGTGGGCGGGCTCACCTGTCCGTGACGCTGCTCTCAGCTTTGATGATCGGCTTGGGGCTCGCCGCGGCGCAGATGATCCCGCTTCGCAAAGCTCTGCCGCGCACCTGGGCCTGGCCCGCCGCGGTTTCTGGAGTGTGGGCATTGGGGTTGACGCTGGAGAGTGGGATTGGCGCGGCCGCCTCGCGATGGAGCGGAACGGACGCCCAGTTCATTGGCGGCGTCCTGCAGGGCGCGCTTGTTTGCATGACAATTGGTGGTTTAAGTGGTGCCGCTGCAAGCGTGCTGACGAAACCGGGAGATACCAATGAGCAATCGCGACGAACTGATGAAACTGGTGAAGGGCACCGTTGCTGAGGGCACTGTTACCCTGGCCAGTGGCGCGACGTCGGATTTTTATATCGACGGGCGGCAGACTTCGCTCGATTCGCGCGGGCTGTACCTTACCTCGCAGCTGATGTGGGAGCGCATCAAGACCATGGACGTTACGGCCGTCGGCGGGCCCACCATGGGCGCGGACCCGATTGTCGGCGGCATCCTGATGGCGGCAGCGGCGGACGGCGCGCACCTGAAGGGCTTCCTCATTCGCAAGGAAGCGAAGGCTCACGGTATGCAGAAGTGGGTCGAAGGCCCGCCGCTCAAGGACGGCGAGCGCGTCGTACTGATCGAAGACGTCGTGACCTCCGGCGGCAGCGCCCTGAAAGCCATCGAGGGCATGAGGACCCAGTACAGCCCCACGATCGTCAAGATTCTTTGCCTGGTAGATCGGCAGGCCGGCGCGACAGAAAAGTTGAAGGCGGCCGGCTACGACTACGAAGCACTGTTTACGCGTAAAGACCTGGGGCGTTAATCGGTCTCAGGCAAACGGAACCACTCGGCGTCGGTCATGTCCACGCCGCTGCGCTGGCTGAGCCAGGCGACGTCCCTGGTCGCGATGAACCAGCGCCAGACGGTTTTGCTCTGCCCGGCCAGGTGTGGTGGAAAACCGTCCCATTGATCGCGCCTTGACCAGAACCCACCTTCGTCGGCGTACAACTGATCCGACCAGATCTCCGTGCGCTCCAGCACGAACGCCGGCGACTCGTTCAGCACCACGCGAATCAAAAACGCGTACCGCTGGGTTCCGCCCTCGCGCGTCGGCCAGTCGGCGCGCCCGATGTTTACGAAATCAAAACGCCCGTCTTCGGTCTTCAGCAGGGCCGGCACCCAGCCAATCTCGGGCATGTTGGCCGCTTCGGTCCATAGGGGCTCGCTGTGTGGCAGCAGCTTCTTTAGCAAGTCGGTGGTGGACTCGCCGACTTCAAACTCGGTGGCGGTCTCAAGCAGGGGCACTTCGTAGAAGTACACGCGCGGCAACAGCACCGACATGCCTTCCACTTCCGTGGGCGAGTCTTCCGGCTCGTTGACGGCCAGCGGGTGCGGCTCGCTGATGCCCAGGTATTCGTCGCCCAGCCAGACTTTTGCCTCGTGCGGCGCCTGGATGATGAAGCTCTTGTTGTAACGGTCGTCCAGAACCTTCAGCATCAAGGCTTCGCGCAGGTCACCCCAGGCAGCCATCAGGATCGAAAACGCAAACAGCAAAATCAAAAACACACCCCACGACCAGCGCAGGATGTTTAAAGGCTTCGAAACAGGCTTAGCAGGCGTGTCGGCCATGGGCGCAGCATATCGGCGCGGGGGGCAGGTGCAACGCGGTGGCATCGCCTTCCAGCCGCTTGCTGCAAGCAGGCGCCGCGCATTCACCGGAAGCGAATGCCACTGTCCTTTGCTGATAGCGAAGCCACAATTGCGACATGGTGGAAGCGGCCGTTCAACTGACTGATGTGCGCGTGACCTCGCGGGGTTTAAGGGCGGCACGTTTGAACACCGGCGGCGAGGGCGCGGACAGTGTCATCCTTGACGGCGTGTCACTGGAAGTTGCGGCGGGTGCGACGCTGAGCGTGCTTGGCGAATCCGGTGGCGGCAAGTCCACCCTGTTCCGAACGATCAACCGCCTGATTGATGCCGACGCCGGCAATGTCAACGTGCTGGGCAAAGGCGTGCGCGAGTGGGACATCCGCGGGTTGCGCCGCACGGCCGTCTACGTTGCCCAGCGTTCATACCTGTTCGGCGGCACGGTGCGCGAGGAGCTGTATCTGCCCCAGAAATGGAACGGCCAGCCGACACTGAAGCTGGCCGTTGCCGACGTGATGCAGGCCGTGCAGTTGAAGGTCGAGCTTGAGCGTCCATCCAAAGAGCTTTCCGAAGGCCAGCGCCATCGGCTGAACATCGCGCGGGCTATGCTGCTGCGCCCGAAGCTGCTCCTGTTGGACGAGCCGACCGGCGCGCTCGATGTACGCACGGCCCGGGAGATGCTGGGCGAGATCAAGCGCTGGGTCGAAAACGAAGGCATCACCCTGATGTGCATCACGCACCGCCCGGAGGACCTTGAAGTGCTAGGCGGTGACGCGTTGATCCTGCTGGGTGGCAAAGTGGCCGGACGCTACCCCGCCGCGGATGTGGCCGCCGGCAAAGTCGATGCCGACGTCAGCGCGTTTCTCGGGAGCCCGTCATGATCGCGCAGGTGATCGACCCCGGCTGGCTTGGGCTCGGCGCCGCCATGGCGCTGATGGTGGTAGTGGTCGCCGTCGCGTTTGCCTTCGGCATCAATATGGTGAAGGACGGCGCGATCGCAACCGCGCGCGCGACGGTACAACTGATTGCCATCGGCATGATTCTCGGCTGGGTCTTCGCGCGCGAGCAGTGGTGGGCAATCTCGCTGATACTGATCGCCATGACCGCGACCGCAGGCTTCACGGCCGGCCGCCGCGTGAACAAGCTGCTAAGGGGCATGGGCCCGCTGATCACGCTGGTGCTGTCGGTGGTGACGGCGCTGACGCTGATCTACGTGACGCAGGCGGTTGTCGGTATACACGACTACACGGCCCAGTATTTCATTCCTCTGGGCGGGATCATTCTGGGCAACGCAATGACGGCCGCCGTGCTGGCGACGACGCGTTATGCCGAAGATCTTGTTGAGCAGCGCGAGAAGATCGAGGCCGCGCTGTCGCTGGGCGCCTCTCCGGCGCAAGCGACGCGAGCGATGGCGAGCCGAGCGTTCATGGCGGCCGTCACGCCGGTGATCAACGCCATGCTGATCGTCGGGATCGTCAAGCTGCCGGGCGTCATGGTGGGCACGCTGCTGGGCGGCGTGGAGCCACTCGTTGCGGCGAAGTACCAACTGGTAGTGATGTTCATGCTGGTGTTCGGCGACGGCATCACGGCGGTTGCGGTGCTGCAGATCGTGCGCCGCCGCGCCTTCACACGCGCCTGGCAGCCGCGGCTGTAGTCCGGGTCAGGCTTGCCGCTAAGCCGCATTAGCGGTGCGACTTCGACTCGCGGGAATACTCACCACTAGCATCCCTGTTCTATATTCAGACGTGAACATCCGAATATAGGAGCTTCCCATGAAAGCCACGGTCGCGATTTTCGCCGCGCTTACAATGATGACCGTTGTGTTTGCAGGCTGCAACGGCGACAACGCGTCGCCAGCCGCCAACTCACTGGAACACCGGCACGAAGCAGCCCCCGGAGAAACGCTGAAGCTGAACGATGG
This sequence comes from Planctomycetota bacterium, assembly GCA_019912315.1. GTDB lineage: Bacteria > Planctomycetota > UBA8742 > UBA2392 > UBA2392 > JACKID01. The sequence continues at coordinate 41,769 of JAIOJA010000019.1, read as the reverse complement.
AAGCAAATGGCAGGCTGATACCAACACCCGTGAGGCGGTCAACCGGATGCAGCAGACCGTTCGAGAGCACACCGGCGACTCGATGGCACTCGGGAAAGTGCTGCAGAAGCAAACCAGCGAGTTGGTTCGCAAGTGCACCATGACCGGTGAGCCTCACAACCAACTGCACATATGGCTGAACAGATACATGCCGGCTGTGGACCACTTGGCAGCGGAAACGGACGACGCCAGGTCAGGCATGGCGCGTGAGCAGGTGACCCACCTTCTTCACGAGTACGATCAATTCTTCGAGTAGCGTCTACTCCCCGGGGATGGCGTCTTTGGCGCCCGCGATGCGCCCTTCCATGGGGCTTGAGGCGTTCGCATACAGCTTGCGCGGGATGCGACCCGCCAGGTGCGCCAGTCTACCCGCCTCGGTTGCCGCTTTCATGGCGTAGGCCATTCTCAGCGGGTCCTGTGCGTGGGCGATGCCTGTATTCAGCAACACGCCGTCGGCGCCCAGCTCCATGGCGATGCTGACGTCGCTGGCCGTGCCGACGCCCGCGTCGACGATAATGGGCAGCTTGAACTCGGGACGCACGGTCTCCAGGATAATGCGGATGTTGTTCGGGTTCAGCACGCCCTGGCCGCTGCCTATAGGCGAGCCCGCGGGCATCACACTCGCGACGCCGAGGTCCGCCAGCCTGCGCGCCATTACCGGGTCGTCGCTGGTGTAGACCAGCACTGTAAAGCCCTCTTTCACGAGTCTGTCGCAGGCCTCGAGCGTGCCCACCGGATCCGGCAGCAGGGTCTTCGGGTCGGCCAGCACCTCGAGCTTCACCAGCGGCGTGTTCAACGCCTCGCGCGACAGGTGCGCCGTGCGGATCGCGTCTTCGGCGCTGAAGCAGCCGGCTGTGTTGGGCAGGATCTTGTAGCGGGACTCATCCACGAAGCTGAGCAGATTCTCGCCGGGCGCGCCGTCAAGTTTCACGCGTCGCACGGCGACGGTGACGCATTCCGTGCCGCTGGCGGCAAGGCAGTCGCGCATGAGCTCAAAGCTCGCGTACTTTCCCGTGCCCACAAACAGGCGCGAGTTGAACGTATAGTCGCCGACCTTGAGGGGTGTATCCAGTTCAGATGCCGTCGCTGTCATGTCAGTCCTGTCGGAATCAGCATTCATGGTTCAGGATGCAGCGGCGCCGGACCCTGAATCCGTTCTATCCGCCGCCTACAAACGTAACGATTTCCAGTTTGTCGCCTTCCGCGAGTTTTGTTTCCGCATACTTCGCTTTCGGCACGACGCTCAAATTGCGCTCCGTGGCGATGCGGTCCGTCTTCAGCGCAAGCTGGTCCACAAGCTGCGCGATGGTGGCGCCGTCCGCGATTTCGCGCTCTTTGCCATTCACGGTAATCTTCATCGGGCCGATTCCACCTGCAGGTTCAGCCCGCCGTAGTACTCAAGCTCGTCCCCTTGCAGCAGCTTCACCGTGCCGTCGCCAAGAATCACGACGGCGGCGCGGGGGCCCTTGCTGGATAAACCGGTGTTGGCGACGCGGCGCCAGCCGATCTCGATGTCGTGGCACAATACCCAGCGGGACGGGTCGTGGTTGATCGGCATTTCGGGCTGGTAGACAACCGGCTCACCGCTGAGCCTGCCAGTCATGTCGAAGTCCGGCTCCAGCAGGCCGAACAACCGCAGCTCGCTCAACTCATTGGGCCAGCGCACGCCGCCGCCCTCGGGCCCTTGCCGATAAGCCAGCAGCGCGTCCGCGAGTTTCCGCATGTGGGCCTGCCCGCCATCGTAATCGCCCTGGTCAACGTGGTAGTAGTCGTCGTCGTGCGAGTCGGGCCAGTAGGTGGTGTGCGGGTCCGGTTGCCCGCTGTTGCGTTCCATCCACCAGATGGCGACGCCGGCGGCAGAGCCGACCATACTGAACAGCAGGACAAGCAGCAGAATGTTGTTGCCGCGCGGTTTCGCCTGCGCGGTTTCGAGCGGGACTTCCGAGACCTGGGTTTCGGGCTCAGTCACACCAACACCTTAACGGCACGGGGCGTGGTTGCCAGCGGGCGGCGGAGCGAAAACGGGCGCCTTATGCCAGCAGGTTCGTCAGCTCGCGGATGTCATCTATCAGTGCGTCCGCGCCCGCCAGCTCGTTGCGCCCGCCATACCCGTAAGTGCAGCCCACAAACCACAGCCCGTTGGCGCGGGCGGCGTCGTGATCGTGAAACCGGTCGCCCACCATGATGCCGGTCTTCGCGCCGACGGTTTCAAGCCCGCGCTTGAGCTCGCCCGTCTTGTTGACGTCGGCGCTGCGACCGGCCGCCGCGCGGAAATGCAGAACGTCGTCAAGCGCGAATGTTTCGACCACGGAATCCATGTAGCCGGTGTCGCAGTTCGACACCAGCAGCAACTTCAGCCCGCGCTCGCGCAGCCCGACCAGCAGCTCACGCGCGCCATCGAACATCCTGCCGCTGCCGTTGCGGAGCAGGCTGCGCTCATGGTGCGAGGCGCGTTCATGCAGGTCGCGCGCGCGATGGGCGAGATTGTCGGGAATCAGCCCCGCGTAGAACTCGATCGGCGGCTTGCCGATCTGCCCGCGAATCGCGTCGGCGCCGGGCACGGCTTCGACACCCGGCAACACGCCGTCGGCGATCAGTTCCTCAAACGCCAGCTCAATCGCGCGCACGCCGAAGATGCCGGAGTTGAGCAGCGTGCCGTCCATGTCGAAGGCGACGGCCTCAAGTGAGTTGCCAGTCCAGGGATAGCCCATGAGGGAAGGGTAGTTCGCGACGCCGCGCATGGTAGTGGTCGCTAGACCAGCTCGATAACCGTGATTTCCGGCGGGCAGTTCACGCGGATCGGCATCCACTGTCCTGTTCCGCTGTTGACGTACAATTTGCGCCCTTCGTGATCGTACTCGCCCGCGTGGTACAGCTCGACGGGCAGCACCGGCGACAGCTCATAGTGCCCGATGCGCCCTAAACTTACCTGCCCGCCGTGGGTGTGCCCGCTGAGCATCAGGTCGATAGGCCGTTCGCGCCCTTCCCAGAAACTGGTCGGGTTGTGTGCCAGCACGATGCGCGGCGCGCCGTCGTCGGCGACGTCAGCCAATGCAAAGTCGAAACTCTCCGGCGGCTGGCGGCGCCCCGGGTAGTCCACGCCCAGCATCCACAGGTGGTCGCCGCCGACTTGCACCCGCAAGTTTGCGTCGCGCAGCAGCACACAGCCGGTGTCCTCGACGCCCGCGATCAGCGCATCCAGCTTCCCGCCGGCCGCGTAGTATTCATGATTGCCCAGGCACATGAACAGCCCCTGGCGGTACTTCATGCCGCGCAGCACCATCTGCGCGTCTTCGAGCTGTTCCATGGCGTGATCGAGCAGATCGCCCGTGCAGACCACGATGTCCGGGTTCTGGGCGTTCACCTGGGCAACCATTTCGCGCAGCTTGTCTGTGCGCATGAAGCGCCCGATGTGCACGTCACTGATCTGCACGATGCGCAGGCCATGCAGGTTGGTCATGTCGCGCGGCGTATCCAGGCGGACTTTGCGGATCACAGGCTCGCTCATGGCGCCGAACGCGCCGGCCGTGCTGCCGATGAGAATGCAGGCCGGCGGGGCGAGCGCCGCCCGTTTCATCCATTCACGGCGCTCCGTGTCGACCGGCTTTGCGATGCGTCTATACAGCTTGCCCCCCGCAAACAGCGGAAACGCGAACAGGATCAGCCAGATGCCGTAACAGAGCATGGCAAATTGAAACACCATACTCGGCAGGGACAGCCAAAGCGGAACGGAAGGCGTGAACGGCAAGAAGAACGTCGGGATCAGCAGCGGCCAATACACTGCGGCAAGCGCAATGCGCGCGCGTTTCTTGCGCTTGTCGGCCAGCGCGGAAATGCGCACCCACAGGGCCCAGAAAATCAGCCCGTTGACGACCAGCATGATCAGCGCGATCCGCATCGCCTGCATGTTAGCGTTTAGACCAGCTCGATGATCGTGATTTCGGGCGGGCAGTTGATGCGCACGGGCATCCAGCCGCCGGCCCCGGCGTTGACGTACAGGCGACGCCCGTTGCGCTCGTAGTGCCCGTTATGGAAGAACTCGAACGGCAGTACGGGCGTGATGGCGAAGTCACCGATGCGCCCGAGTTTCAATTGCCCGCCGTGTGTGTGCCCGCTGAGCATCAGGTCAAGCTGCATGTCCTTGCCCGCGGCGAAGGACTTCGGGTGGTGGGCCAGCACAATGCGCGGCGCGCCGTCGTCGTCCATAAGCGCCAGCGTGTGCGAAAGGCTGTCATGCGGCGTGCGTCTTGAGCCGGGCAGACCCGCCTGAGCAGGGTAGTCGATGCCGCCGACCCACAGGTGATCGCCGCCGACACTCAGCTTGCGGGCGTCGTCAATCAGCAGTTGAGCGCCGGTTTCGCGCAGCCCGTTGACGACATCCTTCACGTCGCCGGTGCGCGCCGCGATGTACTCATGGTTGCCCATGCACATCAGCACTTCGCGACGCGGGCTCAAGTCACGCAGGAAGTCCTGCGAGTGCTCAAGCTGGATCATGTCGTTGTCCAGCAGGTCGCCGGTCATCACGTGATAGTCCGCCTTCAGGGAGTTCATCACGTCGCTGATCATGCGCAGGCGCTCACGATCCATGTAGCTGCCAACGTGTACGTCACTGACCTGCGCGATCGTCAGCCCGTGCAGGTTGGTGCGGTCTTTCGGCACGCGAAGTCGAATCCGGTTCACGACCGGCGCCTGCCGCGCGGCCAGGGTCCCGCCCGCCGCGGTGGCGACGATCGCGGCCGGCATGACCAGCCCGGCCTTCACAAGGTTGCGTCGGCGTTCGTCAACGGCGAGGTCCTTCTCGGGGCGGGTGCCGTCGGGGTGCTTGTTGAACAGGCGACGCAGGCGGCGGGCGGCGCCCGCGAAGGTGCCTGGTGTGCCCGCCAGAAGCAGAATCCCGCCGTAGATCCACACCGCCATCTGGAACGACATGCTGCTGAGCTGCAGCGCCAGGGGCGCGTCGTTGCGCAGCACCATCAGGACCGAAGCACCGCCGAACATCAGCAGGATTGCCGGGTGCAGCAGCAGCCAGAAGGGCGCGGCAAGTATGAACGAGATCAGGCCGCCGCGCCGGGGAAAGGCGATGATCATGCGCCGCCGCAGCGCCAGAAACACGAGCAGGTTCAGGATGGTGACCAGAAACCCGATTGCCATGAAGACGTACTGGATCATCACGCCATACTAAACCGGCAAGGATGCGGCGGTATTCCCGGGGCTTGCGGCGATTCAGGCTATGCGTTTTCAGCATCAGTCCGCAAAGCACTGCAAACCATCGCGCAGAGGCGCTGAGATCGAAGAGAAAACAAATGCTTCCTTTAAACGGTCTCTGCGTACTCCGCGAGATCGACCGTCATGACTGCGCTAATCCCAGGACAGTTCGTGCAGTCGATTGGACGCCACGATATTCAGGGAGCGCGTGCCGCTCGCGGCGATGGACGTTACTTCCGTGCCCGCGCGCGTGAGCTCGCGCCCTGTTTCCACTTCATAAAACACCAGCGCGCCGGTCTCGATGGTGACCAGTACCGTGCCCTCGAACAGCAACGCGATCTGTCGCGGCGATGTCGCCGTGCGCAAGGTGTATGTGCTTTCGTCGCTCACGGCCTGGACAAGCACCGTCGCCCCATAGGCGATCGCGAGGCGCGTGCCCGTGGCGTCCAGCGCCAGCAGGTCGGGCGACGCCTCCAGGCGCCCGCCCACGGGCTCCGGGTCCGCTCGGAAATCGGTTACGTAAACGTCGTCACGGATACGCATGGCGGTCACCCGCGCCCCGGCCGCCACCACCACGGTTTCCGGCACGCGATCCACGGGCAGCAGGCGCTCGATTACGCCGTCCGGCGTGACCAGCTTCAGTTTGCGCGGTGAGTCGTGCAGCAGCACGCTGCCGTCCCGCATTGCGCCCAGCAGCACGCCCTGCTCATGACTGACCCCGCCCCCAGGCAGGCGCAGGGTGTCGCCCTCGCGCCAGGCGGGCCCCTGCGGCGCAAGCTCCGCAGACAGCAACTCGCCCATACTCTGCACCTCATGGCCCCGCACGACAAACAAGCAGGCATCCGGTGCGCGCATCACGAACCCGTGCCCCCGCGCCTCAGGCGTGAACCGCGGCGGCACCACATGGCGCGACAACCCGAGGTCGCGGGACTCATCCAGTACGCGGACGCTGACTTCGCCCCGGCGATTGCCGAACAGCAACCCCTGGCTGTGGCGTTCCATAAAACTGAGCGTGTACCCGCCAAGCACCCATTCCCGCTTGCCGGCGAAGCTCATAGTGAAGGCGCGCCCGGATCGGCCGGTCCACACCAGGCTGTCGTCCCGCAGGAACAGCAGGTCTTCGCAGTGCTCATCGGGCATTTCGTGACGACTGGTGGCGAGGTGCGTCTGATCGCCCAGGGACAGCGCAAGCAGGCGCACTTCCCGCCCGTACAAAACACCCGCGAACACGGCCCCCGCGCCGCCATGCAGCGCGACTTTCCCCGGCGCCTCTGTGAACTCGTGCAGGCTGATCAGCGCGCCGGATATCCCAATGCTGTATATGCCCGTCGCCGTCGCCACCACGGGGCGCCCCTCCATCATGCACAGGGCGGCGACCCCTGACTGGTGTTCGCCCAGGGACACCGCGCTCTCGCCCCACTGGCGGGCGGCGTTGCGCTCAAGGCGAATCAACGTCCCGGCCGCGAGATGCACCGTCGTCAAACTGGCGTCGCCCGTCACAGCTGCCAGGGGCACGCCGCGGGGCCAGCGATCGATGTGGATGGGCGTGATGCCGCCTTCGCTGCCGTGGAATGAGATTTCGGGCAGGGGCAGAAACCAGGCGCTGCCGTCGTGGCTCAATAGCAATCGGGCGGGACGGGACGTGAGGTCCGGCGCCGGTGAAGCTGCGGGATAGGCGGCAATGATCTCGCCGCCGGCCGCGTTCCAGGTTTCGACGATGATCCCGGCGCCGGTCTGACGCGCGATGGCGACAACCCGACCGTCACCGCTGACGGCGCCCGCCACTACGGGTGCGTCGGAGTGCTCACTGCCGGTAAAGCGGGGCGTCGCGTCGCGCGTCATGCGCTCAATCATGGGCGACCAGGCGGGCAGCCCCAAACCCCGCGCGTCGTTTAACAAGGCCGCCGCACGGGCGATCTTACCGTCGCGAACATCCAGCATAGCCAGACGGCATTTGCCAAGGGCGAGTTCGCGCTCTCGGACGGACAGTTCATCTTCTGTCTGCTGCTTTGCCTTTTCCGTTGCGACGCTCTGGTTTCGGGCGCGCGCCGCGCGCGCCAGCGCGTCAGCTTCGGCCAGACGTGCGGCGTCGCGCTCAACCTGCATCGTCCGGTAGGCACTGAGCCCGAGCGCAAACAGGCACACCAGCACGATAGCGAATGCGCCGAAGACAACGCGCTGCAAACGCACGCGCGCGTAAAGCTGCACTTCGGGTGATGGTTGCGCTTTGTCAGCCATGGGTCCAGTGTAAGGTTACAGGGGACAGGGATCAGGGTTTAGGGGGCAGTTGCAGTGGTGGATAGCCGGATATCCCGCAGTCCCTGAAACCTGACTCCCGCCCCTGACACCCGCGCCTTGCGTCATTACCATGCCCGCGGGGGAAGCAAGATATGGAAGGGCTTTCATGCTCATCCTCATGAAGTCGAACGCCGGCGCCGACCAGCTTGAAGCGGTCGCGGCCCGCGTGCGTGAACTGGGGCTGACCCCTCACCCGCTGCAATCCAGCAGTCGCACGGTCGTCGGAGTAACCGGCGAATACAACGGGCTAGACCCGGCCGTGTTCTCCGCCCTGGCGGGCGTCAGCAAGGTGATGCGTCTGAGCGCGCCGTTCAAGCTGGCCGCGCGGGAATTTCATGTGGACGATACGGTCGTCGACGTCAGCGGCGTGAAAATCGGCGCCGGCCAGAAGCTCTGCATCATGGCCGGGCCTTGCAGCTTCGAAAGCGAAGCGCAGGTAATGGCAATTGCCCATGCGGTTAAGGACGCCGGCGCCGGCATCATGCGCGGCGGGCTGTTCAAGCCGCGCACCAGCCCGTTCACCTTTCAGGGACTGCGCGACGACGGCTTTAAGCTGATGCAGGCTGTGCGCAGCGAAACCGGGCTGCGCTTCGTGACCGAGGCCGTGGACGAACGTTCGCTGGCGCTGGTCGAGGAACACGCCGACATGATCCAGATCGGCGCGCGCAACATGCAGAACTTTGCACTGTTGAAGAAGGCCGGACAGGCCAAGAAGCCGGTGCTGCTAAAACGCGGCATGAGCGCGACACTCGATGAATGGCTGACAGCAGCCGACTACATACTGAGTGAAGGCAACTCGCAGGTGGTGCTGTGCGAGCGCGGGATACGGACGTTTGCAAACCACACCCGCAATACGCTTGACCTGAGCGTCGTGCCGGCCGTCAAAGAGCTGTCGCATTTGCCGGTTATAGTCGACCCCAGCCACGGCACCGGCATGAGAAACTACGTGCCGCCCATGGCGCTGGCGGCCGTGGCAGCGGGCGCGGACGGCATCATGGTGGAGGTGCACAACGACCCGGAGCAGGCCAAGAGCGACGGCGCCCAGAGCCTGTTCATCGAACAGTTCACCGAAATGGCCCGGCGTATTCCGGAGGTCGCGAGAGCTGTCGGGCGGGACTTTTGAATTCAGGATTCAGGATGCTGAATTCAGGCGGGCATGTTGGTCTGCTGACAAAGATGCTGAATTCTTCGTCCTGAATTCTGAATCCGAACCCATGTCGCATTTTATCGTAACATTCGACTACGACCTGAAGAACGAGGTCATGCGGACGCTCAAGTCCGTGCCGGGTGTCGCCATTAACGGCATCCCCATGCGCGACGGGACCGTGAAGATCAAGACCGTCACCCGCACACTCGACGACGAGGCCAACGCCGTCCACGCCGTTGAGGACATCCACGGCGTCATCGACGTGCGCCTGTTGGATCGATAGCGCACCTGCCGATTCATCGAAAGCTTTGGCGCTGAGCGGGTTTATGTGCTATCTGTGGTCGCCTTTTTTTAATCATGGGTGTTCATGCAGATTGCCCTGATTGATGTGCAGCAGTGGTTGACCTGGCTGCGCGACGAGTTGTTTGCCAACAACGGCGCGATCGTGCTGGCATTTCTGTTTATTGCCGCGCTGGTCGTCGCCAGGCTCTCCTCCAAGATCAAATACCTGCCCAAGGTCACCGCCTATCTGCTGGTCGGTCTCGCGGCCGGGCCCTATGCGGCCGGGCTGATCAGCAAGGACTTCCTTGACCAGATGGCCGTCGTCAAGGAGATCGGCCTGGCGCTGATTGTCTTCCTTGTCGGCACCGAGCTGACACTCAAAACCCTCGGCGAAGTCAGCAAAAGCGCCAATCGCATTGCACTGGCCGAAATCAGTCTGACCTTCGTGCTGGTGGGCGGCGGGGTGATGGGTGTGGTGCTGGCAACCGGCGCGGACTGGCGCCTCGGGCTGATACTCGTCTGCTTCGCCGTTGCAACGGCGCCGGCGGCGACACTAGCGGTGCTGCGCGAATACAACTCCGACGGCCCGGTCACCAAACACATCAAGGCCGCGGTCGCACGCAGCGACATTGTGGCCCTGATGATGTTCGGCGTAGTCTCGATCTTTATCTTCGACACGCCCGGCGGCGAAAGTTTCCTTTCCGGAAACGTCGCGCCCGGGCTGCGCTGGATTCTGCTGCCGTTCCCGATCGGCGCGGTGGTCGGCGTCGGCATGTCGTATCTTGAAACCGTCGAAGAAAAAGACCCCCTGCGCATGTTGCTGGCACTCGGCGGGCTGATGTTGTGTATCGGGCTTGCCGACAAGTTCGAGTGCAGCGAGATTCTTACCGTTTTGATCGCCGGCTTCTGCTACGGCAACAGCACCATCAAGAGCGGCGCACTGCGCGACCAGATGCGCACGCTGGAAATACCGTTCTATGTAATCTTCTTCATCCTCAGCGGTGCGAAGCTGGATGTTCGCAAGCTGGCGGCGCTGGGATTGATTGGCGCCGCGTTTCTCGTGTTGCGCACGATCGGCAAAACCGTCGGGCCTTACATCGGCGCGCGCTGGGCGAAACTGCCTCGCGACCAAGGCAGCAAACTCAGCTACTCCCTGCTGTCCCAAAGCGCCATTGCGCTGGCGATTGCGGCCGTACTGATTGAGCGTCAGCACCCGCTGGCCAACGAGGTGCTGACCCTGGTGCTCGGCTCGGTGCTGGTGTTCGAGATTGCCGGTCCGATTCTGGTGAAGGTTGCCGTAATCCGCTCCGGTGAAGTCAGCATCGTGGACGCCGTGAAGCACAAGGAACGCATATCCTCGGGCAACCAGTTTGTGGCGGTGGTGGCGGAGTTCCTCAGCCACCTTGGGTTGCGCCGCAAACGGCCCGAAAAGACCCTCGGCGACCTTGTACAGAAGAAGACACAGGCGCTGCCCATGGACGCGAGCTTCGACAAGATCACCAAGTTCATTGAGACCTACCCATACGACAGCTTCCCGATCGTCGATAAAGACGGCTTCTATGTGGGCTTCATCAGTTTTAACGAGATCAAGGACGCCGGTTTTGACCCAGTCATGAAAGACCTCGTTCGCGCGGCCGACTTGATTACCTCGCCGGTCGCCGTGGACCTGGACGAAGACGACATCGACGGGGCCTACTTCAAGCTGCGTGACCTGCCCAATACAGCTCTGCCGGTTATCAAACACGCCGAAGACGGGCGGCGCCTCCTGGTAGGAACGATCACCCAGCGCGAGTTGTTGCAGGCTTACATGGAGCGGCATGAGGGCGTCGCTTAGGGAGTTTCCAACATACCCCGCCAATTTGCTTCAGGATGTTCCGTTGGCTGTCCGTAGATAGATTGCATACACTGGTGCGAGATCGAATTCGACTGAGGTAGGGGCATGAAGGGGCGCAACGGCGCACTGGTCAGTATTCTCGGGGCGCTCATTCTGCTGGGCATGGTTGGCGGGTATCTGCTGCTCGCATCCGACGATTCCAGCGAGCCAATCGTGAAGCCCGGCGTCGCCAGAGACGCTGACGGCAACCCCCTGGACCCCTGGGGCGATGAAGCCCGGGGCGGCGGGCGCACGAACAAGAGCGCGGGCACAGACGCCGACGCCGCCATGGCGGCGGGCGGTGACAATGGAGGAAGTACCCGGGCGGGCACCGGCGCGGCGGGCGAGAATCCCGAAGACCAGCCCGGCAACGAGGCCCCCTCGGATGTTCCGGTCAGCTTTGACCCCGAAGAAATCAACGAGCCCGTGCCCGGGCATCTGCTTATCCGCGTGACTGACAAGGAAGACGAGCGCGCCCTGCCGGGCACGGCCGTGTATTTCCCCATTCGTGGCAGTTCCCTGCGTACCGAAGGCGGTGACGTCAAGCTCGTCGGTCCTGTCGCCGGTCTGGCCAAGCGAACCAACAAGCACGGTGTGGTGATCTGGAGTGACAAAGAGCTTGCCAGGCTGATCGAAGACCAGAAAGACGCCGAAGATCAGACCACCAGCGTGCTGGTCAGCGCCATCGGCTACGCAGACCTGTTTGAGCCCCTGGCAATCCCGGATCTCAAGACCGGCGCCGAGGTTACGTTCAAGGTTTACCCCAGCGTCCGGGTGACCGGCAAAGTGCGCGAGAAGCGCGGCGGGGCCGTGGCGTACGCGAACGTGGATATCCTGCAGACAACCAGGCAGGGCGATGCGGCAACCCCCGCCAACCGCTTCAGCATCCAGGCCGACGCGCTTGGCGAGTTCACCCTGAAGCTGGCGGATTCCTACCTGTACACCTTCGAAGTGAAACAGCCCGGCTACGCGAGCTACACGTCCCGCGTCTTCAACTTCCGGCAGGATCAGCGCGAGGTGACGATCCTGCTCGAGTTCGCGCGCGGCATCAGCGGCATTGTCGTTGACCCGGCCGGCAAGCCGATCGAAGGCGCCAACGTGCTGGCACGCGACGACGGCACGGCCTCGGTCACGGGCGCGGACGGCAAGTTCACTTTCGACATGGTCAAGGACCGGATATTCCGCAACGACGTGAATCTGCGCATTACCGCCAAGGGCTTCGCGCCCCGGAATGAAAAGGTTCTGGCGAATGACCACGAAGTGCGCATCGAGTTGGAACAGGAAGGCGCCCTGCACGGGCTGGTGATCAACGAAAAGAACGAGCCCATCGCCGGCGCGCTTGTCGAGTGCACCTACCTGGAAGACCGCGCGCGCTACCCCTATGACGCCGTGGTCACGGATGCCGAGGGCAAGTTCAAGTTTGGCGAATTCGCCAACGGGCGCGTACTGCTGACGGCCACGTACCAGGGGCTTTACAGCGAAGAGGCCACCACAGACGTCAAGCCGCGCACCAACGTCGGGCCGATCAAGCTGAAGCTGACGACGGGCTCCGCCATTACCGGCATTGTAAGCTGCGAAGGTGTCGGCATTGCCAAGGTCACCTTGGCCCTGAACGGCAAAGCCACGGGGGCGACCGCCGACGACGGCAGCTACACGCTGGGCGGCATCAAGCCGGGCAAGCACAAAGTGAAGATCCTCAATGAATATCCGATCGCTGACGACCAGATTCGCCAGTTGCCGGTGTTCACCACCGACGGCCTGAGCTTCTACTACCTGCCCACGGAAAAAGAGCTTGAGGTGAAGCTGGCCGAAAGCAAGACGCTCAATATTGAAGTGAAGTCCTTCGAGGCGGCCGTTGACCGCAAGATTACCGTGAAGGTGATCACGCAGCCGAACACGCCGGAGACCGGCGTGCAGGTAACGATCAAGCCGGTGTTTGGCTCGCCCCCTGCCGGCGTCGAAGCACCCAAGACCCAGGTGCTGGCGATCGACCTGCCCGAAGGGCGCGCCGACCTGCCGTTGAGCCTGCTGAACGGCGTGAGTTACGAGGCGACGTTCAGTCATAACCGCTTCTTCGAGGCCAAGCTGTCCGCGCAAGCCCTAGCGGGAGTACAGGACGGCGGCGAGATCGAGCTTGTGCTTGAGCGCGCCTTCATCATCAAGGGCTACGTCAAGGACTCCGAGGGCGCGGGCATCGAAAGCGTCGGGCTGAGCAAGGACAAGAACAACCCCTGGAACATGCAGGCGACCACGGACATCTACGGCTATTTTGAGTTCGGGCAGATGAAAGCCGGCGAATACACGATCACCGCTTTCAAGACCAGCTACTACCAGGAAGCCAGCGTCGTGACGATTGAAAGTGAAGACCCGGAGCCCCTGCAACTCGTGATGGTGGGGGCCAACGAAATCCGCATCATTGTCGCCAACAACGGCACACCGCAGCCCGGCGCGCATGTTCATATTTATCGCAACGACGCCGAGGGCGACGACCCGAATGATTTCAAGCGCCACTTCGATATCGGGACAACGGACGCAAAGGGCGAGAAATACATCAACTTCCACTGGGTGCGGAACTACCAGATTGTCGCCTATCACGGCAGCGAAGTGGCATTCGTGAACTTCAACAACCTGAAGGAAGAGCCCGAACGCGAGTTCACCATAGAGCTTGAGCCCGCCTACGACCTGAAGGGACGCGTCGTTGACAAGGACACCATGCAGCCCCTGCCGCAGGTAATCGTGCGCGCGCATATTGCATCGACGGGTGTCGATGGTCGCGACGGCAACTTCTTCCAGTTGGAGACGGACAACGCGGGCAACTTCGCCTTCCGCGTGCCCGCGGGTGACTACTACTTTTATGTGCCGCAGACCAGTTCGCATGAGAGCTTCACCACCGAGGGCAGCAACGTCGCCGCCGGCAGCTTGAATCTTCAGCTGGAAGTTCCCCTTCGCGACGACATCCAGGGCAACTACGCGCAGGTTTTGAGTATCAGCGCGCCGACATCCATGACCGCCGGGCAGCAGTACACGGTGGAAGTCACGGTCAAAAATATGGGCAGCACAACCTGGACCAGCGCCGGCAACAAGCCGTGGCGCCTCGGCAGCCAGGCTCCACAGGACAACAACACCTGGGGCATGAACCGGGTGCCGATCCCGCAGGGGACCGAAGTACGCCCGAAAGAAACGTACATCTTCAGCTTCACGGTGACCGCGCCCTCAACCGTCGGAGCCGTCGCCATGCAGTGGCGCATGGTCCAGGACGGCAAAGAGTGGTTCGGCCAACTCTCCGAGAAACTGATAGTCACCGTCGAAACCGCTTCCGGCGAATGACCCCGGCGATGCGCGGTGTTTGGCGGGCCAACGCCCCTTGTCTTTTTTCACTAGGCGACCTGGATCACACCGTCTCTGCTTCAATCAGGCGACTCTTCCGCATATGCCGCCCGAACTCATGCCGCTTTCTTCTTGCCCGCGTCCGGGTTGGTTTTGGCCAGGATCCGTTTCAGCAGACTCGCAGCCTGGAGGTTGAGCCTCTCAAGCGTCACCACCGGGTCCGGTGCGCGGCGCGGCAACTTGCGCCCGTCCACGCCCGTTTGCGGCTTGGCGTTCAAGACCTCGCGCGCGGCCTCGCGCCTTTCCGGTGACACGCCGCGCAGGGCGTCCCGCACCATCAGCAGAATTTCGTGGGTAGCCTCGGCCGCATCCTCCAGCATCTCCAGCGCGCGCTGGTCGGAGATGCGCCGGCGGCGTGGCAACTCAGCCGTGGCTTCCTTGGCCTTGCCGCGAGCCCACTTCAGCTCGTGCTCCGCCTCGCGCGCCGTGTCGGCCAGGTCAAAGGATTCCTCATCCCGATGCTGACTGGCCAGCACGGCCTCCAGCAACTCAGGATCAGCAACCAGCTCTTCCTGAGTCATCGAGTACCACGGCTTTTCAGAGCCCTGAACGTCCTTAGTGGTGTGGACATCCTTGTCCGCATCTGAGGTGCGGGCATCCTTGCCCGCACAAGCTTTGGCAGCAGCAGGCACGGGCTGCGCCGTAGCAAGCCCGGCCGGCTCCTTCACCACCGGCTCAGTAGCCACCGTCTTCCTGGCCTTCTTGGCCGCCTTGGCCCGAGCCTTCTTCTCCCGAGCCTCCCGTTTACGTTGAGCCTTGTTCATAACGATTTCCCTTTCACCAAGATCGATGCAGGAAATCGTAACAAGGCATGCGACACACCCCGGGGCATCAGAGCCCCGGCGGAAACGCCGGGGACGCCCGCCGAAGTTGGCGGGCGAATCGACCACCAGAACCGTTCACCACCTACGGAACCTGGCTGCACGGCAATGAGCGCGGCTCAGTTGATCGCAAGTCAAAGGACATCGATCGCAAGTACGTCGCGCCCGACCCCATCCTGCACGAGTACATGGAAGAGCGCCTGAAGCACCCGAAGGTCAAGCTCGACGCAAACGCCCGCCGCATCGTGCGCGAGACCATCGAGAACTACTGCAACTTCAAAAGCTGGGGGCTCCACGCCATCAACGTCCGCACCAACCACGTGCACCTGGTAGTCGAAGCCGCCGAGCCAGCCAGCAAGATGCTGAACGCCATCAAGGCCCGCGCCACCCGCATCCTCCGCGAGGAGAAGGCATTCCCGCCGGATCAACCAATATGGACCGAACGAGGAAACAAAGGACGCATCCGAAGCGAGCGCTCACTGAAACGCGCCATCAAGTACGTCCTCGAAGATCAAGGCCCCGACATTTAATAAACAGAGCCCCGGCCGAAAGGCCGGGGGCACCCGCCGAAGTTGGCGGGTGAATGAATCCGGCATAAGTGCCCGAAAGGCCGCGGGTTCGCGTAGCAAACGTGCGCGATGCGTGACGGCGCGGTTGCCACGTGAACGAATCCGGCATCAATTCGCAACGTTGCCCCGTGAACGAAACCCCAAACTGCTTTCACCCGCCAACATCGGCGGGTGTCCCCGGCCTTTCGGCCGGGGCTCTAGACGTTTCGCAAATCGCCGAGGATCTGGCGGCTGATGACCAGCCGCTGGACTTCGCTGGTGCCTTCGCCGATTTCGCAGAGCTTGGCGTCTCTTAGCATGCGCTCTACGTCGTACTCCCTTGTGTAGCCTACGCCGCCCAACACCTGAATCGCGTTGGTGCAGGTCTTCATGGCAACTTCGCTGGCCATCAGCTTGGCCATGCTGCCGGCCTGGGCGAAGTCTCGGCCTGCGTCCCTTAGGCGCGCGGCGTGATACACGAGGTGGCGCGCGGCGCTGATCTCCATGGCCATGTCCGCGAGCATGAAGGCCACGCCCTGGAAGGTCCCGATCGGCTTGTTGAACTGCTTGCGCTGGCGCGCGTACTCCAGCGCCTTCTGGTAGGCCCCTTCGGCGATACCGAGCGCGAGCGCGCCGATGCTGATGCGCCCGCCCGCCAGGGTCTTCATGAATTTATTAAACCCGACGTCCACCTGGGGCTCGCCGCCGGCGACGGCGTCCAGCGGCAGCTTCATGTCTTCGAACACGAGCTGGGCCGTGTCGGAAGACCGCATCCCCAGTTTGTCCTCTTTGGCCTCGACCTTGAAGCCGGGGGTGTCGAGCTCGGCGATGAACGCGGTGATGCCTTTGCCATCTTTCGGGTTCTGGTTGGTCTTGGCGGTGAAGATGCAGGTCTTCGCGTAATGCGGGTTGGTGATCCAGGCCTTTCTGCCATTTACTAGCCAGTGGTCATCCTTGCGCTCGGCCGTGGTTTTGGTGCCGCCGGCGTCGGAGCCTGCGCCGGGCTCGGTCAGGCCGAAGCAGCCGAGGGTTAGATTGCCTGCGTCATCGACGCCTTTGCAGAGTTGCGGGACATACTTCTGCTTCTGTTCATCCGTGCCGAACAGGTGGATCGGCGTGACGCCCAGGCTGATGTGGGCCGCGTAGCCGAGGCCGGTGCTGCCGCAGACTTTGCTGAGTTCTTCGACGACGAGAATGAAACTCAGGGTGTCAAAACCGCTGCCGCCGGCCTCTTCGGGGATGCTGAGCCCGAGGAAGCCCAGCTCGGCCATCTGCTTGTAGTTGTCGACGGGGAACTCGGCCTTTTCGTCGAGCTCCTGTGCGAGCGGCGCGACGGCATCACGGGCGAATTCGCGCGCGGCCTGCTGGATCTGCTGCTGCTCTTCAGTCAGGTCGAAGTTGGTGGCTGTGGCTTCGGTTGTTGTCATGGCAATCCCTGCGGTGGCGTTTCCCCGGTTATAAACGGAATTGCGGGGTTGGGGCAACCCGCCTTCGACAAAGCTTCGGCGGGCAGGCCCGCCACTCACGGGGTTTAGCCTGAACGACCAGACGAAGCGCGCCGCGGTCGGCAGATCGTGGCGGGCGAAGTCTGGTGCGGAGGGCGGGACTTGAACCCGCACGGGTTTCCCCACTGGAACCTAAATCCAGCGCGTCTGCCAATTCCGCCACCTCCGCAATGTCCAGCGCGTCTGCTGCCGTTTCGCCAAGCTCCACTTTCGAGCCGACGTGCGCCTCGATGCCACCTCCGCACGTGGGTATGGTCCTTGGTACGAGGTTCGGTCGCAAGTGGGAGCAATTCTGTCGCCCCTACGGGGCTCTGGATTTCTCGCCAACGCAAACCCGGGGCTCACGCCCCGGGCTAGTCTCTAACGCCCCCTCTGGGGGCTGAACTACGTGCGCAACTAAAACTCTTCTTCGTCTTCTTCTTTGCGGCCGGGCGTCTTGGAGGGCTTTTCCTTCTTGGGCTCGGCGTGCTTTTCTTCAGGCTGCTTCCTGGACGCGATGCGTTTGCCGTTGCGGTCGTATACGGGCTCGTACTCGACGGCGTCCGGGTCTACTTCTGCGTCGCCGGTCCAGACCTTGAGCTCGTCGTGCGGGCGCCCGTCGCTGCATTTGCCCATGAACTTCTGCTCGGGTGTGCCACCGAGGGCGTACTTGCGGTTCTTGCCGTAGAAGGCGGCGTCGCACAGACCATCCAGCAGTTTCCAGGTGCCGTGCCAGTCGAAGTGGTCAATGCCGCCCAGGCTTGCGTCTTCGGGGCAGGCCGGGAAGTAGTGGCTTGCGACAGCGGGCGCGCCGCAGTAATCGCAGCTTACGAATTCGACGAGGTTCTTGTTTTCCGCCTTCACGCCGGTCGCTTCGGCGAAGAAGGTTTTGGCGCACCAGGAACCGACTGTGGTGTCGCTGTCGCTGAAGACGCTCAGCAGCAGGCAGTCCGCGGGTATCTTGCTGAAGTCATTGAACGGGATCAGCATGGACGACTTCTGCCCGCTGTTTTTGTAGTTGAAGGCGCGCCCGGGCTGGATCGGCATGGCGACCTTCGGCTTGGGCAGCTTCAGGTTCTCGTAGTCGGCCGCGAGATTCGCCGTGGTCACGCCGCCCGCGGAATGGCCGGCGATGGCAAACTTCTCTTTGTCAGGCTGGACACGGGTTTCGTCCGCTTCGAGATACTTGAAGGCGTCGAGCACGCTGGTGGCGACGTTGGGGCACCAGTTGACGGCCGGGTCGAGCCCGTGTGCCTGGTATTGCGGGTAGATAACGATATTGCCGCGTTTGACCAGGTGTTGCAGCCAGGCTTCGTAACCCTCGGGTTTCAGGGCGTTATAGCCGTGCACGAAAACGACGACCGGCGCGGTTTTGGGGACGGGCTTGGCGGGCGTATAAAGCCAGTAGTGCTCGCCAGCCTCGAGGGCTTCGTAGACCGCAACTTCCTCGTGGGCGTAATCGCTGCCGCCGGGGCCTTTTTCGGGCTGGGTGGCGGGCAGGCTGGCTTCCGGGTTGGAATCGGGCCACTTGTCTTCTTTGGCCTTGGTCTTGTCCTGGGCGGCGGTATTGAGTGCCAGGGCCGGCAGAATCAGGGTCGCCAGCAGCAGCACAGCGAGCTTTTTCATGTGTTCTCCAACGGCAAGTGCGGTGACAGGGTAGTCGCCTGAGGGCCCGGAATCTAACAGGATTCCCGCAACTTGATGCCGGGCTGTTGCCGTTTGAGTGAGGGAATGTACGTTTTGCGCCGATAGTGGGCCCGTAGCTCAGTTGGTAGAGCGATGCGTTCGCAATGCATAGGTCAGGGGTTCGACTCCCCTCGGGTCCACCAGAGTCAGCCAGCGGTCGTGTGAACAATCCTGTTCGCACGGCCGCTTCGCTTACGCCTCGGGTCCAGCACGACAAACGCCCGCGTCAGCGGGCGTTTGCGTGGTGTCTTGAGCGAGCGTGCTCACTGTATGCCCGTAGCTAGTTTTCGCTGACGACCTTTTCGGTCTCGGACTTCTCTTTCTTCTTTTCCTTGGGCTTGTCGGTGTAGACAAAGTCGAGCTCGGTCTTGTCCGTTTCGCCCTTCACCTTCTTCACCTTGACCGTGACCTTGCTCTTGCCCTCAAGTTTGCCGCGCAGCAGCTCCTCGCTCAGCGGGTTCTCGATGTACTTCTCAATGCCGCGGCGCAATGGCCGCGCGCCGAACTCAAGGTTCTGGACTTCCTTGGTTTCGAGCACCCACTCCTTGGCCTCGACCGGCACATCGATTTCAACCTCGTGCTCGGCCAGGCGCTTGCGCACGCCGCGAATCTCGATGTCGAAAATCTTGAAGATGTCCTCTTTGGTCAGCGGCTTGAAGACGATGATTTCATCGAGACGGTTCAGGAACTCCGGCTTGAAGTGGCGCTCGATCTCGTGCATCAGCATCTCGCGCATCTTTTCGTGGCGCGATTCGTCGTCTTTCTTGACGAAACCCAGGCCGGTCTGGTTCTTGATGATGTTCGCGCCGATGTTGCTGGTCAGAATCAGCACGACGTTCTTGAAGTCGACGATGCGGCCGAAGCTGTCCGTCAACTGGCCTTCTTCCATGACTTGAAGAAGCATGTTGTAGACGTCCGGGTGGGCCTTCTCGATTTCGTCCATCAGCACGACGGCGTAGGGGCGGCGGCGGATTTTCTCGGTCAACTGTCCGCCTTCTTCGTAGCCGACGTAGCCCGGGGGCGCGCCGACCAGGCGGCTGACGTTGAACTTTTCCATGTACTCGGACATGTCGATCTGCACGAGTGAATCTTCACTGCCGAACATGAACTCGGCCAGCGCCTTGCACAGCAGGGTCTTGCCGACGCCCGTGGGCCCGACGAACAGGAAACTGCCGATCGGCCGTTTCGGGTTCTTCAACCCCGCGCGTGAGCGACGCATGGCCCGGGCGATCTGCCCGATGGCTTCGTCCTGGCTGACCACGCGCTTGTGCAGGTCTTCTTCCATGCGCAGCAGGCGCTCGGATTCGCCCTGGTCAATACGAGTCAGCGGAATGCCGGTCATTTTGCTGACGGTCTCGCAGATGATCTCTTCATCCACTTCGCCGCTGATAAGGTTCGACTGCTCACGCCATTCGCGCTGGGTGCGCTCCTTTTCCTTGCGCAACTGCATGGCCTTGTCGCGCAACTGGGCGGCCTTCTCGTACTCCTGGTTGCTGATGGCGTCGTCCTTCTCGGCCTCGAGCTTCTCGATTTCGCCGTTGAGCTCCGACAGGTCAGGCGGTTTGCTCATGGACCGCAGGCGGATACGCGCGCCGGCCTCGTCCATCACGTCGATGGCCTTATCCGGCAGGAAGCGGCTGGGGATGTAGCGCGAGGACAGGTCCACGCAGGCCTTCAGGGCGTCGTCGGTGTAGCGCACGCGGTGGTGCGTCTCATAGCGATCCTTGAGGCCGTGCATGATCGCCAGCGTGTCTTCGACATTTGGCGGCTCGACCAGCACCTGCTGGAAGCGGCGCTCCAGTGCTCCGTCTTTCTCAATGTAGCGGCGGTATTCATCCAGCGTCGTCGCGCCGATCACCTGTACCTCACCGCGGGAAAGCGCGGGTTTAAGCACGTTGCTGGCGTCGATGGCGCCTTCGGCACCGCCCGCGCCAACCAGCGTGTGAAGCTCGTCAATGAACAGAATCACGTTCTTGGCGCGGCGCACTTCCGTCATGACGGCTTTGATGCGCTCTTCGAACTGGCCGCGGTACTTGGTGCCCGCCACCATCATGGCAAGGTCGAGCACGACAATACGGCGATCACGCAGCAGCTCAGGCACGGCACCGGAAATCACTTCCTGGGCCAGGCCTTCAACAATAGCGGTCTTGCCGACGCCGGCTTCACCGATCAGCACCGGGTTGTTCTTGGTGCGGCGGCAGAGAACCTGGATGACACGTTCGATTTCATCTTTGCGCCCGATGACCGGGTCAAGCGTGCCTTCCCGGGCGAGCTCTGTTAAATCGCGCCCGAAAGCGTCAAGCGCGGGGGTTTTGCTTTTTTCGCCGCCGGCGTTCGCGGCGCCGGGGCCGATGCTGGCCGTGTCACGCGGCTTGCCGCGACGGCCGGTGTCGCCCTTGTCGCCGGCGCTGGCGTCGGGGCTCAGCAGCTCAAGCACTTCCTCGCGCACTTCGTCAAGGCGCACGCCGAGGTTCATGAGGACCTGCGCGGCAATGCCTTCGTTTTCGCGCAGCAGGCCAAGCAGCAGATGCTCCGTGCCTACGTGTTCGTGATTCAGTGTGGCGGCTTCTTCCTTGGCCAGGTCGATCACGCGCTTGGCACGCGGGGTGAATGGCAGCTTGGAGGGCGCGGTCATGACCTGCGGGCCCTGCTGTACGAGCTTTTCGATCTCGAGGCGGATCTTGCGCAGGTCAACGTCCATGTTGCGCAGGACGGTGGCTGCAACGCCGGAGCCTTCGAGAATCAGCCCGAGCAGGATGTGCTCCGTGCCGATGTACTCGTGGTTGAACTTCTGGGCTTCCTGGCGTGCCAGTCCCAGTACTTTTCGTGCGCGCTCGGTGAATTGCTCGAACATGTTCCGCCTCTATCCCGCCCAGCGAGCGGGGCTGTAGTCACAGTTTCCTCAACGGTATCCGTGCGCTGTGAGTGCGTCAACGACATGCGCTGTGGCCGATTCCGCATTTCTGCTGTGGATCAGGCGGGTTTGCGGACACGCACCACCTGAACGTTGTGGAAAGAACGCCTTACCTGTAGGCGTGATTCCGAAAAGCTTTGCGAAGGATCCGGTTGCAAAGCTCGTGCCTAGCCGATTCGTGCCCCTGCGACCAATCCGCCCGCCATCAAGGCAGGTTTGTTGACAACCCTGCGGAATTGGCAGGGCTTCCATTGCCCACCGGGTGACCCCGCCGTAGAGTACGTTGCTCTATTATTACCAGCACATTCAGGAGCCTCGAATGCGAAAAGTGATTGCAGTTTCCTTGGCTGCGATGTTCCTCTTTGCCCTGACCTGGCAGCCTGCGCAAGCCCAGGCTCCGGGTGGCCAGGCACTGCACAACAAGGCCGACAGCCTGCGGCTGGCACTGTTGAGCGGCACCCCCGAAGAGTTTTACAACGCGCTGGCGCCGTGGATGCAGGGCCGGATTGACCTGTCCACGGAAGAATTCGTGGGAACGGTCAAGGATTTCCTGAAGGATCTCGACGCGGACAAGCGAGCGAAAAGCGAAAGGGAGTTTCTGGAAGAACTGAAGGACGACGACCCCAACGGCGTCCTCGGCATCACGTCCTTTGACGACTTGGCCAAGCTCAGCAGTGCGAAGTTCCTGGCCCTTGAGTTCGGCACACCCAAGATGCAAGCCAGTGCTGACCTGAAAGAAAACCGCGAGGCGCGCTGGCATGAAGTCGAACGACTCGTCTTCACCGCGAAAGAAGAAGTCGAGCACAATGGTGAGTACGTCGAAGCCGACGTTACTCGTGGGCTGGTCCGATTCGCCACGATCAGGGGAGACAGCATTTCGGTACACGCTGTCGCCGACGGAGACGCGTGGCAGGTCGTCGACCTCGAACTGAAGCTCGGTGCCGACCTTGCACTGAAGCTCAGCGACCAGGACATGATTTCTGCTCCCGCCACCGCCACCCGTGACGCACGCCGCTCTGAGGGTGAGCAACTGATGGGAGCTGCGCGGGACTGGAGTCGGGTGGAGTACGCAAAGACAGGAACCGCACCGACCAAGCTGACAAGAGCAGGGGATTTCGAGGGTAAATACTTCAAGGTGCGCGAAACCGTCTACAAGAAGCCGGACATGGAACGAGGCGCCATCGTGGCCGAGCCGGTTGAAGACGAGGCGCTGGGGTACGGTGCGCTGTACTTCAATTACGCCGAAGGTGGCGGCGACATCGAGTGGTACGACAGTGAGAAAGACCTGGAAGAAGCCCTGAAAGCATTCCAGACCGCAAAGTAACCGCACTCATCAATCGCCCGGGAGATAGTTACAAAGGCCGCCTCCCGGGCGATGTCCATTTGCATCGGGAACATGCGGGGCAACTTCCGGTGGTGATCCCGCAACAGAAGAAGCACCTGATGCACCTGCTGGCATTTTCTGGCGCTCGTGCTGCTCGCCGCACTACACGCATGGCGTACGTGCGTCTGGCTACAGCCTCGACAAGCAGGTGAACCCGCAGGTGATGGCGCTCGCGTTGCACTACAAGAACGCGCTTGAGCTCTACCCCGAAGACAGCAAAGCCAAGCAAGCCAAAGAAGCCCGCAAGAATGCGCTGGTGTTCTTCAAGAACCACTACACCCAGGGCTACGGCGCCTTCGCCAAGTTTCTGTAGGCGGTGCCGAAACTCTCGCAATCGAAGGTGCATCCGAAAAACAGCCTGAAATCAACGGCATGACGGTCAGGCACGCCAGGTGTTACCGAGGAAGGTTGACTTTAGTGATTTCGTTTCGGCGAACCGTGATGTGTGCGCGGTGTGCTTCGTCTGAGCGTAGCGATACGTTTCCGTCCTTACGCTCTATCACGAACACCGTGTAAGTACCTTCGGGAACGACCGTCAGCACAGCACGCCCATCGACCACAGGGAATGTCGTCCCCCAGTGCATGTTTGCAGTCCATGAGTGTTCATCCTCCCGGGATACCGCCGTTATCCCAATTTCCCGGGTCAATTCGGCGCTGTCGCTGGAATCTTGAATGTCAACTTGCACGGTTCCCGTTGGGATCGTATCCAGTCCGGCCTCGATAACGCCAGGCTCAGCCGACTTCCTGACGTTGATAAGCCGCGCCAGACGTTTTCCGTCATCGAATTCGATCCACCAATGTTCTAAATCAGCAGCGCTGGCACTCCATGGAAGCTGGACTTCACCGGTCTGCGCCAGGGTTATAATCGGAAAACGTGACCCGCCAACCTGCTTGGCCTCCCGAAGGACCGCCCATGCCAGTGACTCGGGCATCCGCATTGGAAGCAGCCGTGCGCCGGTCAAAACACTTGAATCCTCGCCTGTAATTCTGAGTGTAGTCGCGCCGGCCGGCTTAGGTCTGAGCACAACAGTCGCCCCTGTGTGTTCGTCAACGACGATGGAGGACGCGTGGTAAGGGATCCCGTATATCGACAAGATCAAGTCGTAAACCCCGGCCGGAATGTCCGAATAGACGAGCGGAAACTGCAATGACGAACCTGTGTCACGGACCAGCGGCTCCGACCTTTCCGCATGTGGAAACAGGTACAGCTCGCGCAGATTCCCTGCGGGCCCGGGCATCCTTGGAACCATGGCGGGCAACTCCGGCGACATTTCAATTTTCACCGGCCCGCCGGCACGGACCAACACGAACCGGAACTCTTCCTGCTTTGCGGCTTCCTCCAAACTGATCCGCTCCGGTCTTCCTACTTCCTTCAATTCGGCTTCCACTCTTAGCGTGAGAATTGCTTCCGGCGCTCCACGTACGCCGCGAATCACCGCAACGCCCTGGGCGTCGGTTGAGGCTTCAATGGACGCGCCTGATGCCATAAAAGTGTGGGAGTCCAATGGGTAGGAAAGATCCGCCGATACGGGAATATCGGCAAAGGGCTCACCCATCGTATCGACAACTACAACCCGAATGTCGGGCTGGTCCTTGATCACATCAACGCGGATGACCGCGTTGCCATCAAAACGGGCCAAGCGTCCGGCCCCGGAAGCTATAATGCCTAAACTGGTCGCAACGGCTCTGACTGTTACGGTGAACTCAAGCGGCCCGGTGTCCGGAACCGCGATGGGAACCTCGAACCGGTCGGCCAGCGTTCCAACAGAAACAACTTCGTCAGGTGTTCTTTTTATGGAATGTTGACGAACGGTACCTCCATGTCCGCCGCCGTCTCGGACATGCACGTTTGCGTCCAACAGGGCATACGGTTCCCATCCCTTCGGGCCTTCCATAGCCTTCGCCATCAGTCGTAGCAAATCTTTCCACGCGCCCGGTTCGGACTCATGAACTTCTACGGTCAGCATCACTAGTGACCGCAAATGCAATGTCACAACCTGTCCGTCGTGCATCGTAGTCAGGTCATCCGGCGTCGTGCTGGCAAGGTAGTATTCATCGTTCTTTACTTGAAAGTGAACACCTACCGCCGGGGTGATACACTCAATGGACTGTCCAACTGTCAGTCTCATAGGAATCACTGCAAGTGGACGCCCGGAAGAAAGCGCCATCATGGTAACATTCACCTCGCGACCCTGAAGAGCCGCAGCGGGGCTCTCGGCGGCTAGCGTGGTCCATGCTCCGGCAAGCACTTCGATGTGTGGGCTAGGGGCGCCGAACAGGGTCACGGCGTGCGCCGTTTTTCGGTCATCCTCCAAGATCAGCCCGCGGGCAAGCATGATAACTGCCGCGGAAGGTGTTTGGATTGCGAACCGCGTACCGGAGCCCGGATGAAATGTAAAAGTCGTTCCATCCAGGCTTCCCGAGACAGGATCTCGCTCAGGATCATCGAGGTCTTGCAGCGGGACCGGAATCCGTCCTGAAACAGGGTCGGTGAGCCATTTGACAGCGATGGTAATGGGTTCGTCGTCCGGATCGGCAGCGTTGGTGGTGGGGCTGCTCTTTATGGATGAGTTGCGAAAAATGGGGGGAGGCACGTCGGCCGAGATATCCGCAGGCCGCCGCGAGCCACCCCCATCATTTCGGTTGCTTTGACCGGGCGTAGGCTGCCCGTAATAATTCCACAGCAGAAACAAACCGGCAACAGCGGCGACAAGCAGGAGGAGAATCACAAGGATTCCCCTGGGAGGCGAAGTTGTCTGTTTGCCAGTCACCATGTCTCCGATCTATCTTACGTAGTTCTCGGTAGGCTTTACCTTTCGGTCGTTCGGGAACAGCGGGCTGCCGATGTCGGTTCCTCTGTGGTAGGTCGCGTCTGCCGCTGACCCGTCACCATTTTTGGTAACTCGTATGGTACCGAATCCGATAACCGTGTAGAAGTTGAAGTTCCCTTGCAGCTTGCTCACGTCGCGCCACAGGGAGGAGCTATTTTGGTCCTCGGTCTTCAATTCCCAATGGACAAAAGCATCGACGTTCACGGGTTCCTCTACTGTAATATAGGGGTCGGCAGCCAAGGTCCATTTTTCCTTCGATTCGTGATAGCTTTCCGCCGTGTATTCCCAATTGTCTGCTCCTTGGCTAACAGTTTGAGACCAAGTTAGACCTCCGGCTCCAGTCTGATTGATGGTTAAGCTTCCACCAGTGGTGTTCGAGGTCATCGTTGACGCATCCCATTGCAGGACCAGATCATGAGGCGTGCCTTTGATGTCGGTATTGTTGACTTTCCAGTAAAAATACTTGTGCTGATTGTCGGCGTCGTTCCGAGTGAACTTGCCGTGAATGATCTTCTTTGTCTTCTGTACCAACTCAACTTCCACTTCGCCAAATGGCGCATCAAGCTGGTCGAGCGTGATCTTCACAACGTCAACGTCCCGGGAATCAGCCGCCGGCATCCAGCAACGGACGCCGTAGAGCGGCGGCGTAAGATTCCCGCCGGGTATGCGTTTGATGTGCTCCATGCAGTTGACTTGCCCATCGCCGTCACCGTAACGCGTGGCATCCAGGAACAGGTTGCCTTGCTTCCAGCTGGATACATCCGCGGCCATGAACTGGCTGTCGATCCACTCCTCAAACTTCAGCTCAGGATGTGGGTCGCCGTTATCTTGTATCCCCGTAACAACGGTGACTGGCGGTGCCACCAGACGCACTGTGTAGGCGGGGTGTACCGGATCTATCGGATGAGGGAGGCTGATCGTCTGTTCCTGTACCCCCTGGTTGGCGGCAACAACGCCGATGCACGACACGAGTAACGCTACGATGGCAAAGCCCTTCGCTAGATGTTTCATTTGTTCGATCTCCATCTCCGTTAGAGAGCCGAACCTACGCGCAGGGATTCTGATGTCAAGTCTGATTCCCGCCCCCCCCGATTTAGTCATTTTTGGTGAGTTGTCACATCAGTCCCATCGACAATCCGGTGGCACACAGTCTGCAGGAAAGTGGCGACCGGTACAGAGCCCCTAAAACTCGCCGTCGAACAGGGGGATTGTGTTGTCGAAGTCGGTGCGTTCCTGTTCGCCTACCAGGTCGCGGGCATGATGTATTCGTTGGTGGACATCTCGAGCAGCTTGGCGCTAAGCGGCACCATGCCGCTGCGGATCCCGTTGATGATGCTGGATTCCTTGAAGGGGCCGCGCAGGTCACCCTTCACCAGTACCTTGAAGGCTCTTGTCTTGTCACTCATGGTTGTACCCGATTCCGCCCAAGTATAGCCGTCAATCATCTACTGCGCGCGGGATTTTTGCCGCGCCAACCCAACTGGCCATGTGACCAGCTACTAGCTGTCAGCCGCTGGCTCCTAGGAGCTAGTAGCTAGCACCTAGCGGCTTGGGGAATTTCTGAAATTCACGGATGTATATACCCGCATAAACGGTTATACATATGCCATGCGGGAACTGAGCGACATCTTCAAGGCACTCGGCGACGAAACGCGCCTGCGCATTCTGGCCCTGCTGATCCAGCACGGCGAGCTTTGCGTCTGCGACATCGAAAACGTCATCGGGGCGACTCAATCCAAGACCAGCCGCCACCTGCGCTATCTACTGCACGCAGGCCTCGTGCAGGACCGCCGCGTCGGCGTCTGGGTTCACTACCGCATATCCCCTGATTCGGATGGGCAGATTGGGATCATCCGCAGAGTTTTGAAAAAGCTGCTGACTCCCGAGCTCACGGCCGACCTGCACAAACGCTTCATGCAGCAGTGCTGCGTCGATGGCGTCTGCGTTCCGGCCAGCAAGCGCGCGGAAGTGGCGGCAAAATAAAGGAACCTTATGAAAACCCGCATTCACATCGGCCTCGCGGTCAGCAATCTGGAAGCCAGCAGGAAATTCTACGCGGCGCTGTTCGGCGCTTCCCCAACCAAAGTCAAGGACGACTATGCCAACTGGCGCCTCGACGAGCCCGCGCTGCACCTGGCGCTGGTCCAGTCACCGGAGCACGCCCGCGGCGCGAATCCTGTCCGCCACTTCGGCGTCGAACTGTTCGCCGACGCCGACCTGAAGGGCTGGCGCGAGCGTGTCGCGCAGACAGGGCTAAGCCTGCGCGATGAAGAGGAAGTGATCTGCTGCTACGCAAAATCCGACAAGTTCTGGGCCAAAGACCCGGACGGCAACGAGTGGGAATTCTGGGTGCGCCTCGAAGAGGCCGACGCCATGAAGGGCGAATCGGCGGCGACAGGCGAGCAGTGCTGCGCACCCGCGCCGGCAGCAAAGGCTGAATCCGCCTGCTGCACGCCGGCCCAGAAGACCGAAGCGCAGGCCGCCGACCAGGGCTGCTGCTGATTCATGCAACGACAGCCGGGGCGCCGCGCGCGCCCCGGCTTTATGTTTCCAGGAGCGCGCCTTGGGGCTGTTCGAAAAGTATCTGTCGGTCTGGGTCGCGCTCGCAATCGGTGCGGGCGTGCTGCTGGGGACCGCCGCGCCTGAGCTGGTCCAGCAGATTGCGAAGCTTGAGTTCGCGAGCGTCAACCTCGTGGTCGCCGCGCTGATCTGGGTGATGATTTACCCCATGATGCTCAAGGTCGTCCCGCGCGCGATCGCTAAAGTGGGGCGACGTCCGAAGGGGCTGATCCTCACGCTGGTGATCAACTGGCTGATCAAGCCCTTCACCATGGCCGGGCTGGCGATCCTGTTTTTCAAGTTCGTCTTCGCCCCCTACGTTCCGGCGGACGACGCTGCCCACTACATCGCCGGCATGATTCTGCTCGGCGTCGCGCCCTGCACTGCCATGGTGTTTGTCTGGAGCAACCTGACCAAAGGCGACCCGGCCTACACGCTGGTACAGGTGACGATCAACGACCTGATTCTGGTGTTTGCATTCGCGCCGATTGCCGGGTTGCTGCTGGGCGTGACGGACCTGTTCGTGCCCTGGGACACGCTGGTGCTTTCCGTGGCGATTTTCGTGGTGTTGCCGCTGATGGCAGGTCTGCTGACGCGCTACCTGAAACTGCGTGGCGGCGACCCGGAATCCAAAGAGAAGGCCGTTGACGCGATTGCCGCCCGACTGAAGCCCTTTTCCATTCTCGGGTTGTTGTTGACGATCGTGCTGCTGTTTTCGTTCCAGGCCGAAACCCTGCTGGACCAGCCGCTGCGCGTGGTGATGATCGCGACGCCGCTGCTGATACAGGGCTACGGCATTTTCTTCATCGCCTACTTCGCGGCCCGGTTGCTGAAGCTCGAGTACAAAGTCGCGGCGCCGGCGGCGATGATCGGCACGTCCAACTTTTTTGAGCTGGCGGTGGCCGTGGCGATCAGCCTGTTCGGGCTGGCGTCGGGCGCTGCGCTGGCGACTGTCGTGGGGGTGCTGATTGAAGTGCCGGTCATGCTGTCGCTGGTGGCATTTGCAAACCGCACGCAGCACTGGTTTCCCAGTACGCAAAAATCAGCGGGGGAGCAAGCATGAGCAGACGCAGGGTACTGTTCTTATGTACCGGCAACTCAGCACGCAGCCAGATGGGCGAGGCCTTGTTGCGCAAACTCGCCGGCGACCGCTTTGAAGTTCACAGCGCCGGGCTGGAGCCGAAGGGAGTGCACCCGCTGACGGTCGACGCGCTCAAAGAGGAAGGCATCGACATCAGTGACGCGGAATCAACCAACCTGCGCGATTATCTGGGTCGCGTGCAGTTCGACGACTTGATCAGCGTATGCAGCCACGCCGAATCCCACTGCCCCGACTTCCCGGGCGTGAAGCGGCGCTACCATTGGCCATTCGACGACCCGGCCGCGGCCACCGGCAGCCGGGACGAGCAACTGGCCGAGTTCCGCCGCGTGCGCGACGAGATCAAAGCCAGGCTGCAAGCCTGGCTCGCTAACCCCGACCTGGGGCTGAAGGCTTAGTTTCTCCGAATAGACGTATCCCGCACGTCGCCCTGTCCGTCCTTTCATAGCGCCCGGAAGTCCGGGAATATGTTGCGTATACAAGGGCCGGCAGGCAGACTGCCCGGTCCTATAACCAGACGGGAGAGAACATGAAGACATTTTGGCTTATCTGTGCAGGATTGCTGATTGCGGTTGGTATCGGGCTGGCGCCCGTGCTCAGCCAGGACATGGGCGGCGACGAAGCCTGCGGCGGCGAAGCCTGCGGCGGCGAGACTCCACCGGAAGCACCGCCCAAGGGCAGTCAGGACCCCCACGGCGTACTCAAGATGATGCAGGGCGACTGGAACTGCAAATTCACGGTGTGGATGGAGCCGGGGACCGACCCCGTCAAGATGGAGTTCGACCTGAACGCCGACTGGACGCTCGATGAGCAGTTCGTCAGCACCAGCTACAACATGAAGGAAGGCCCCTTCCCGCACCAGGGCGTCGAGTACTACAGCTTCAACGAAGCGACCCAGGAGTACGAAAACATCCGCATCACGTCGGGCAGCGGCAGCATTATCGTCTTCCACGGCAAGTACGACGAGAAGAAGAAGTCGCTTGAGTTGAAGGCCGACTACAAAATGGCCTGGGGTGGCAGCGTCTTCGATGTCAAAGGCCGCAATGTTTACACCTTCGACAGCCCGGACAAGCGCACCTTCACCGGCTATTCCGAGTACGTCGGCGTCGAGGGCATGGAAGGCGAGCACAAGGAAGTCGAAATCATCTTCACCCGCGCCAAGGAAAAGGCGCCGGCTACCCAGGACCCGAACGGCATCCTGAAGAAGCTGCAAGGCGACTTCACAGTGGACATGAAAATCTGGATGGGCCCTGACGCGATCGAAATGACCGAATCCATGACTTACGACTGGACGCTTGACGGCCAAAGCATCGTCATGGAGTACGACGCCAGCGACATGGAAGCCATGCCGCACAAGGGTATCGAGTACATCAGCTACAACGAAGCGTCCGGCGAGTACGAGTCCATCCGCATGACTTCCATGAGCGGCTCCATGATCGTCTGGAAGGGCAAGTACGACGCGGCCAGCAGAACCCTCGAGTTCAAGGCCGACATCAGCGGCGAAATGAACGGCGAGAAGTTCAGCGGCACATCCCGCGCGATCTACAAATGGGAGAGCGACGACAAGTACACCGCGACGGTTCTCACCATGTACGACGGCACGGACGAAGAGGTCAAAGAAGTGGAAATGACCTTCAAGCGCAGCAAGTAGTGTGAAAAAACAAACGGGGGCGGCAATCGCCGCTCCCGTTTGTCATTCATCCTGCAAGGGGTGTGTGGATCAGGACTTCTTGCCTTCGCGTTCCTTGTGTTTTTCCATGTGCTCGGCGGCGTTCTCTTTCATCTTGGCTATCCGGGCCTCGAGTTTCGCGATGGCCTCGGCCAGGCGTTCCGGGTCTTCGGCGTTGCCCTTGGCCTGCTTGGCCTTGAGAAGCTCCAGGCGCGCCTCCATGCCCTTGAGTACCTGGCGGTGCAGAGCGTGCTTCTTGGCGTGGTCGCCCTTGTCGCCTTCTGCGCGATCCGGGCGCTCCTTGCGTTCGCCTTCCGGCCGTTGCTTGCGTCCGGCATCCTGGGCGAAGGCTGCGCCGGCGCCGAGTGCAAGCATGAGAGCGACTGCCAGAATCTTTGTGTACTGCATGATGGTTCTCCTGTGAGGTGTGGGTGCGGTGTTGCGCCCATGAAACACAGCAGGTCGCGCAAGGTTTCGAAAAATCTTGGGCCCGTAGTCCCAGGGGTTCATAACAGTTGAATTCGGGGCCTGGCCGTCGTGAAGAAAGGCACAACGCCAAGACGCGAGGAACGCCACGAGTGCTGCCAGGCTCGGAAACGGGTCCCGAGCCTGAAAGACGAGTGAGCCGTAGCGGAACCTTGCGCCTTGGCAGTGGCTCTCCGCAGGGGTACGGCGTAGATAGGCTCGCCTACCTTGGTTACTTTGCCGCCGCCTAGCTGATTGAGCTTGGTCTCGATCGCCTTGTCCAGCCCGATGATCTGGCTGCCGCCGCCGGCCGGCAGCACGTTGTTGCGCATGGCTGCCTGGAATTCCGGGTCGTAGTCCGTGATCGACTCGTCAGCCCAACCGTCTGCTGCCTTGATCGGCAAATGAAGGCCGGTATTCGCTTACCGGACATTCAATGCGCGCTATGCTGATGTTGCGGACATCACATCAGGGGGTGGCATGAGAACTATTCGGTTGGTCCTTTTCGCCTTATTTTTAGGCTTCACATTCATTGCGACAGGCACCGCCCAGAATACGGAGTCCGGCAAGTGGGTGGCCGAACGCATCAAACCAGATTTTGAAGGTGCGTCCCTGGCTGGGGAGTTTCTGTTTCCCTATCAGGGTGGGCTGCTGCTTCTGATGGACGTGCCGGACAAGTCGCGCCTGCTGTATCTCAAGGACGGCAAAATCACACCACTGCGGTTCCCGGACGGGAAACTGAGTTCCGACAAACACGCCGAGTTATGGAACACACCCAACGGGTTCTACGTGACCACCTTTGCCAAGGGTGTTGAACGTCGTATCTGCCGCCTGGACGGGCTGGAGATGCGCGCCCTGAAGGGCGGTGCCGGCAAGGAGTTCATCGGGGCTGGCGTAAAGTTTTCGTTTACTCCGGGGCTGCCGATGCTTTCCATTCATCGCGAAATCGAGCTGTTTGGCAGCGTCGACGTGCTGCATGTCGTCGGTGGCGACGTTGTGAAACCGATCATGACGGAGGGCGGCAAGCCCTTTGAGGCCAAGGATTGGTATGGCGTCGCCGGTGCGCCTGGCATTTTTGCCGCTGTCGAGCAGACGGATGGCGCTGCCGAGCAAGAACCGAAGTACTACCGCCTGGACGGCGAAACCGCCGTGGCGTCGAAGCTTTCCGCAATGCCCGCCTTTCCAGATGAACTGGCTGAAACGGACCTGGTTCTGGATCGCTACTACATCGGTAACGAATTCGTTGTGTTTGCGCGGTACGCCGATGGGAGCGGCTACCACATCTGGCTTGAACGCGATGGAAAGGCCGTGTGGTTGAAAGATGGTGACGAGCCGATCAAACACATCTTCACCATGGTTAAGTGGGCGGGCGCCACGATCTACGTTGCGGGCGCCACGCCGGACGGAAAGAGCGTCGTTGCATACCACCTGTTGGGCGACAAGGCGGAGGCACTGTCCTGGCCGGACAATGTCGACCCAGCACAGGCAAGGTTCGAGCACCGCCGCGGCCAGTTGTTCCTCTGGCAACGATTTGAAGAGGGCGCGCGATACTGGAAACTTAATGACGAGTCGTTCGAGCCGATACTGACGCCCGACGGAAAGCCTTTCCAGCTGCCAGGCGTGACGTACCTCGATTCTGGTGGAGCGTGCTTCGGCATCACTTCCGGCTTTTTGACCAACCAGACGGTCTACGTTCTGAATGAAAACGAGGCCGTGCCGATCCGCGGCGCCAATGGATCAACTTTAATCTTTGCCGACTCCTACCAGTTGATGGGTGTCGAACAGCAGCCCTTCGTTGCCTGGTGGGTTCGACACAAAGACGGTGGATACCTCACCTACCTGAGGCGCGTGAAGGCAGATGGCAAACTGGCGTCCATCGCCCAGGCGGACGGCAAGGCCATGCCAACCGGTGCCTCAACGATTCTGGAGGCGGAGGACGGGCTTTACGTTGAAATGCGGCAGGGGGATGAGGTTAGTTTTTGGTGGATCCACAAGGCCAGCTCGGACTAGTGGGCGCTCAGGTTTGAAGTATCGGGTATAGGTGCTTCAGCTTGATTCTGGCGTCCTCCGTAGTGAAGCGCCAGTCCACTGCCCGGACCTCCTTGTTTCGCTGGTGCTGCCGGACGGTCACCTGCTTCCGCAATTCCTTCAGCGTGGCGATCCTGCGGTCAAGGCACTGCCCCGTCAGCGCCCGCAACTCGATCTCCGTGATATTCAGCCAGCTTCCGTGTTTTGGGGTGAAGTGCAGATCGATCCGCTTTGCCAGCCGGTTCGCCGTCTTGGCATCGAAGGCTTCGTACAGCGACGGCTTGCGGTGCAGGGCGCGCTCGATGCCCTCGGTTACGCACCACATGCGGATGCGCTCGACGGTACGCAGCGCTACATGCAGGACAGCGGCAATCTCCTTGTCCATTCGGTTGTCGGCGTTGGCATCGGCCAGCAACAGGATGTTGGCATGCTGAACGGCGCGGGCCGAGGCTTTCCCCGCCTTGGTCAAGGAGAGAAGCTGCTGACGCTCATCGGGGGCAAGTCAGACACCGTACTTCTTCGCCGTGGTAGGGCTCAAGAAAGAGGATACCCACCAACCGGCAAACCAACGTCAGCCGCTACAACAAATCTGAGGCCCCACTAGTTCAACGTTCGTCAGTGCGGACGATGATTGCTACCACCTCTGCGACGAACAGGACGGCGGCGTCATGGCGACACCACTGACCACCGCCAATCAGCTTCCCTGCGCGATTACGAATGATGACGGAACGATAACCATCTGGTTCTGCTGGAAAAAGGCAATCGAGCTCGCGGCAGGCCAGAAACACAGCGCCAAGTGCCGGAACATTGTCCCGTCAGAGGAGCCGAAGACGAAGAAATGCGTGGAAACAACCTACAACGCGGTTCAGAAGGATGGTTCATGTGGGGACGAAGAGGACGATTGCACCTACACCCCCATCCCGGGTCAGGATCCGGAGAATTTTGTAACGGAAGTCTGCGCCGACTGTTAGCCACATTTAACGGCCCATCCTTGCCAAATATCCCGGCAAGGATGGGCGGTGTTGTCGGAGGGCCTGCAATAGAATCTGCCGTTGGACAGACGGTCGCTGCTGATCTAATTTCCTTATGCCGCAAGGGATAGCGGACTACCTGGCGTACTCGGTTACTCGGGTTTCGCGCATTAGGGTTACGCGGATTTCTCCGGGGTATGTGAGCTCGTCTTCGATCTTTTCGGCCATCTGTCGGCAGATCAGCAGGGCTTCCTCGTCGGTCACCTTTTTGCTGTTTACGAGCACTCGCAGCTCGCGGCCGGCCTGCATGGCGAAGGCTTCTGAGACTCCGTCGAAACTCTTTGCGACGGCTTCCAGCGCAGTCAAACGCTGCACGTAGCGCTCCATGCTTTCGCGGCGCGCGCCCGGGCGACTCGCTGAAATCGCGTCGGCCGCAGCGGCCAGCGACACATACGGATACTTGTGGTGCATGGGCTGGTCGTGGTGGCCGCCGGCGGCCTCGATCACCTCCGGGCGCTCGCCGATGCTGATCAGGAATTCCTTGCCGACCAGCGGGTGCCCGCCTTCCTTCTCGTGGTCTATGGCCTTGCCGATGTCGTGCATCAGCCCGCAGCGACGCGCGAGCTTGACGTCGAGCCCCAACTCCGCGGCCAT
Source organism: Planctomycetota bacterium (assembly GCA_019912315.1). Taxonomy (GTDB): domain Bacteria; phylum Planctomycetota; class UBA8742; order UBA2392; family UBA2392; genus JACKID01. The sequence goes on along the minus strand of JAIOJA010000019.1, from coordinate 6,425 downwards.
CATGCCGCACAGGTGTGCTACTTCGACGCTGTGCTTGTAGTTGTTCTGGCCATAGCTGCTGCGCCACTTCAGACGGCCCAGCAGGCGCTGCGCCTTCGGATGTACATTGTGGACGTCGGCATCGAACTGGATCTGCTTGCCGGCTTCAATGATTTCCTTGTCCACTTCCTGGGTGCACAGCTCGTGGATTTCCTCGATGCGGGCCGGGTGAATGCGCCCGTCCTGGATCAGTTTCTCCAGTGTGCGGCGGGCGATTTCGCGGCGGGTCGAATCGAAGCAACTGACCACAACTAGGCCGGGCGTGTCGTCCACAATCACGTCCACACCTGTCACGCGCTCGAAGTGGCGAATGTTGCGCCCCTCGCGCCCGATGATGCGCCCCTTGACTTCATCGCTGGGAATCTCAACGGTGCTGGTGGTCGTTTCGCCTGTGTGCTCGCTGGCCAGGCGACAGATGGCCTGGCTGACCGTCCACTTCGCCTTCTCGTCGACGGTTTCCTCGATGCTCTCGATCATCTTCTTGACGCGCTCGGCCTTTTCGGTGACCAGGGCGGCGTCCATGCGCTCCAGCAGCTCGCGCTGGGCCTCTTCGGGTGTCATTTCGGCGACTTCGGACAGCTTGCCGCGCACTTCTTCAAGCAGGACTTCGCGGTCCTGCTGAAGCTGATCCACGTGTTCCTGCTGCTTGGCGACTTCTGCTTCGCGCTTCTCGATCTGGTCGGCCTTCTTGTCGAGCATCTCGAACTTCTGTTCGATGGATTCCTCACGCTTGGCCATGCGCTTTTCGAGCTCTTTTACCTCTTTGCGGTCCTTGTCTAGTTCCTGCTCAATCTTTTCACGGTGCTTCAGGGCCTCGTTCTTGGCGTCCAGACGTGCCGCCGTGAGGATGTTCTCGGCTTCTTTCTTTGCTTCCTCTTTAAGGCGTTCGGCGTCTTCTTGACTGGATTTCGTGGCGGCGGCCACCTTTGTTTTCATGACTGACATCAAAACACCGCCGACCACCGCCGCGCCGACGACCAACCCTATGAAAATTCCGATTACGTATTCCATGACGTGCCTCCACGATCACCGCTAACGCGGATCGGCCAAGCCGATGTCGCCTTGGCAACACACCGTGTTGCCAGCGAGGTACGTCGAACTAGGGATTGCCCCGTCTGCGCTGGACCACCAGCCTGAATGCCAGGCCCGGCGGACCTGAACTGTCCGCAATCGTGGTGTAAGCGCCAGTCGATACAGCTGCACCAATTCCCGCGGCGCTTCCGCATGTCGCGGGCGCCATCGCCTGGCTAGTGTCAGGGCGAAGTGGAGTCATTTGGTGCTTGCGTATACGGCCGTTTCAGGCCGTCTGGGAATCCATAAAGTTCAACGTATCTGTAAACCGCAGGGGACAGTGGCGGCGACAAGGGGCAGCAACCCCAGGTCAATCCAGTCGCACCGTCCGCCGGCCATGTGCCATACTGCGGACCGCTGGAAATTCTAGCACAACGAATGCATCGCACAACATATGTTCATCAAGTCATTATCGGTCGGAGTCCCCGGTGACCAAACGGGCCATTAGCGCCGAAACCGCCTACCTGTTCCGCCATGCGCTGCTGCGCGATGCGGCGTATGAGATGCAGCTGCCCAGCGACCGGGCGAAGCTCCATGAGCTGGCTTTTTACCTCATTGAGGAAGCCTTCGGCGGACGCGCCCCCGAGCCCCCGCCGCTGGATGCCGCGAACCCGGGCAAATTCACACAACACGAAACGGATGCAGTGGCACTGGAGCTGGCCCACCACGCGGGACTCGGTGGCACTGCGAAGGGCGATCAGGCTTCCGGGTTCGGCGGCTTGCGCCGGCTGTACTTGCGCCGCGCCGCCGAAATTGCAGTGACCTTACCCCGTCCTTTGGTCCACCGTAATGTTAGTTTCGGCCGCTTCTGCCGGTGTTCTGTAGCCCAGTGACATGTGCGGTCGTTCTTTGTTGTACACCTCTCTCCACCAGTCCACGAGCACCTGCGCTTCCCCGCGACTGTAGAACAACTCCTCGTTCAGGCACTCGTCTCTCAGCTTGCCGTTCAGACTCTCCACGTAGCCGTTCTGCCAGGGACTGCCGGGCCCAGTTCGTTGAAGCGCTTGCGCCATGCGTAGAGGGTGTGATTGGAAATACCAACCAGCGGTGCGAAGTCCGTGGCGGGCAGGCCGGAGCGCTGCCAGGTGTCGAGGATCAGCAGCCGCTGCTCGGGCGTGAAACTCTGTCTGGGGGCTGGATCTATGACGGTGCGTGCCACGCGCCGCTTGGTGCCGGGGCCATGGCCGACAGACGTGGCGGTGTGGGCTCGGGCTGCTCTTCGATTTCGGAGCTGGTGTCGAGTCTTTCGGCCTCGTCCCATTCTCCTGTTTCCTGCTGATCTTCAAACGGCGGTTCGTGTGCTTCAGACATCGCTTCTCCCTTTAGTGCGGCAAAGCCGCGGCTAAGGAAGAGGCAATTCCTCCACCCATTTACTCAATTGGACCGACAAAAATTTCGGGGAGGGGCACAGAATCGAATCAGTGACGCGATTTTCGTCTTCCCGTATTCGCGATAACTGGGTGTCAGCCCGTTTCGCGGATTCACTGTGCTTGCCCGAATGCTCCCAGCCAATATCCTTTCAGCATGAACGACGAGCCGTCCACCATGCGCGAGCCCAACACACCTCGACTGATTGTCGAGGTAATGACCAGCTCGCTGGCCGGCAAACGCTTCGCCTACACAAGCAAAGACCTGCGCAAGGGCGTGCTGGTCGGACGCGCGCCGGACTGCAACCTGCGCTTCGACGGCGCCCGCGACCTGAAGGTCTCCGGCCACCACGCGCTCCTTGAGGAACGCAAAGACGGCATCTACCTGCGTGACCAGGGCAGCAGCAACGGACTGTACGTACAAAAGCAGCGTGCCACGGCGGAAGGCACGCGCGTTTACGACGGCTTTGAAATCAACCTGGGGCAGGAGGGCGCCCTGCTGCGCCTGATCATTCCCGGCGATCCGGCCCCACCGGAGGCCAAGACCGCCGCGCCGCCCGCACCCGCAACTCACAGCACTACCGACGACAGCTCCCAGAGCCTCACCATGATGGTTGATTCCGTGGGCGCGCAGGTCGGTGCAGGCGACAAGACCAGGCACATCATCAAGGCCGTCGCCCAGAAACTTGAAGCTCGCGCCGCCCGGCGCCGCGCAAGCCTGGTAACCCTGGTAGGCGCGCTGTTCATGCTGATCGCCGCCGTCGGAGCCATCGGCGTCTGGTACTACCAGAACAACGAGCGCCTGCAGGCCCAGGAAAAGCACGACAGCAGCGCGGCCCTGGACGCACGTGAGCGCGAACGCGAAGAGGCTGAGCGCCGCCGCGCCCAGGCCGACAAAGACCGCGAAAAAGAGCTGGCTGACCTTCGCGACAAGCTCAGCGCGCTGGAGACCGCCATGGCGGACCAGGTAGCGGAGCTCAAGGCCGCGCAGGACAAACGCTTTGAAGAGTTGCGCAAGGAAGTGGACGAGCAGACCGCCGCGCGCGTCCAGGAGATCAGCGAGGCGCAGTTCAAGGAATTGCGCGACGCGACCGCAGACCAGATCAAGCGCCTTGAAGAGCTTTCGAAAGAGCCTTCCGACGGCGACTTCCGCAAATTGCTGGACAAATACAACGCGTCCGTATTTCTGATTTTCGTGCAGTACCCCCTGCTGGACGAAACCGGCAAGGCCGTCGGCATTGAAAGCGGCACCGGCACCGGCTGGCTGGCCAGAACCAGCGACAAGAAGGCCTGGGTCGTCACCAACAAGCACGTGGTCAAGCCGTTTCTGTTCAACGCGGAACTCGCGATCAGCCACGCGATTCGAAACGTCAGCCCCGCGCCCATGAAAGACTGGGTGATCGCGGCCTGGCGCCCCGGCACGAAACTGCGCGAGAAAGTCGGCGACTCGAACCTGAGCGTCGCGGAAGCCTGGGCCACATTGCCCGGCGGGCGCGGCGGCAAGGGATCCCTGAGCCTAAAAGGCTTCGCACCCGATGACTGGACCAGCTTCGGTGATGACTACGCGGCCCACCTTGCCAAGGCGGGCTTCAAAACGGATCTGCCCCAGGCGATGCTGGAGCGCGTCAAGGCCGCGGGCGTACACGAGATGGATACGTTCAATGACCTGGCGGTGCTCGAGTTTGACCGTCGCGATGCAACGGAGCTTACGACGCCGCTGCCGATCGCGAGCGACGACGAGCTGAGATCGCTGCACCAGATGGACAAGGTCATGTCGCTGGGCTATCCGCTCGGGTTGAGCGTCATCAAGGGCACGACCGTCACGACCAGCCCCGCCACGGGCGATATCCGCAGCCTGCAATTTGAGGTCGGGGTGATCGGAACATCCGCGCCCGTGCTGCCCGGCAACTCCGGCGGGCCTTTGATCAACAGCAGCGGCAAGGTTGTTGGTGTGATCACGCGCCGCTTCGAGGGCACACAGGGCGAGGCCATTTCGGCCAGGTACGCGCGCGAGCTTGTCGCTGAGCTGGCAAAATGACGCGCACGGCCCTGGCGCGGTTCTGCAACGCCGGCAGCAGGCATCACCTTAGGATGCGCAAACAGGCCGAGGCGCGGAGGCTGGCTACAAACGCCTATAAACAGGGCAACACAAAGTAGCCTGACCCCTTTGATGAGCAGTTAGCCTGAGCCGGGCTCGGGAATGTCGAAGGGATCAATACCGGCGTCGATGCAAGCCCGGCGCATCAATTCGGCCTGGCGTGACGCTTCAAGAACATCCCCAAGCGTCGAAAGTACCTCGTGCCCCAGTCTCCATGTTCTGCGGGCGGCGTCCGCCTGCCCAGCCCGAAGAAGGCAAATCGCATGTTCGCACGTGTGGACACCGGTAAACCGCCGGTTGCCGATCTCGGCATGAATGGCCAGGGCTTCGCGAAACTCATTGTCCGCCTGGACTAAGTCTCCAGAACTGGAGTGGACGTGCGCAAGATTGCCCAGGGACACGCCCACGCCTCGCCGGTCACCCGCTGCCCGTGACACTCTGATCGCCTCTGTGAAGGTGTCGGCAGCAAGTCCAAGTCGGCCCGTTTCGAAGTAATGGACCCCAAGGTCGCCTAGCGTTGACGCCATGCCGATGCGATCACCGATCTCTTCCAGTGTCCGGACCGCAGTAACGAATTCGCGTTCCGCCTCTTCGTGGCGTCCAGCTTGCGCAAACAGGATTGCGATCTGGCCCAGGGTGATTGCTTCGGCCCCCCGTAAACCCGTCTCCCGAAGGAGCCTCAGCGCATCGAGATAGACAGCTTCGGCACGTTCAGGTCTGTTCGTGCGCTGGTAGACCACGCCCAGGTTCACGAGAATTGCGCCCTCGGTGCGTAAGTCGCGGCATTGCCGACAAACCGCAAGGGCTTCCGTGAGCGCATCTTCGGCGGGTCCCGCGCGTCCTGTATGCAGCAACATCAGTCCCAGGTTGGCGAGTGTGATCCCGTAAGACCGGTCGTTCCCCAGTTCTCGATGAAGTGCCAGCGCCCTATGCAGCATCGGCTCGGCTTCCTTCGCGTTCCCGATTCGGCTGAGCGCAGCCGCCAGATTTCCCAAAGCCATACCCAGACACTCCAGCTCGCCCGCGCGCTCCGCAATCTCGATTGCTGCGTCGTAGCTTTGCCTTGCTTGAGCTGCACGGCCGGTCACCTGGTGTACTCCAGCGAGGGCCATCTGCAGGTCCGCTCGGACGCGCGGCTCATGGGTTCCTTCGGCCAGCCTCAAAGCCTGCATCAGGCGGGATTCGGAAGCATCAAACAAACCGATGTGATAGGACTCCACGGCGGAGAGGCGAAGGGCCTCGGCCCTCTCGACGCCAACGAGCAACTCCGACAATTGCGCCCAAAGGCCTGCAGCTTCGGCTCCGCGAAACTGGGCTGCAGCATGCCGGGCGGCACGTTGCAGGTAGAGCCTCTGCAAGTCGATCATGTCAGGGTCTGCCCAGCTGGCCTCGCGCGCATGGATGGCGAGCTCCACCGCAGCGATGTCAGTGGGGTGCTGCGAATGCCCTTTTCTGGTGTCGCGCAGCAGCGGACGTAGTTCCGGCCGGCCACCAAGAACACGCTCGATAAGCTCGAGGGCCAGGGCGTGGAGTCGCGCCCGATGAAGCGGCAGTTGAATCTGATACGCGGCATCCCGCAGCAATGCATGACGAAACAGATAGGCATCTTCGGCGTGCATAGGGGCAGCCTACAGTACAAACCCAGTACGAGCCGGGATCGTCAAGGGGGTCAAGGCGTCAAAGGTAGGAATAAGGGGTCAGGCTCCTTTTTGAACCGGGCAGATGGGTGACAGTTTAGACCGGGCGCATGGGTGACACTCGTTGTTTGTACTTCTTGCCCTTGCTGCATGCACGTGCGCTTCCGCCTGTTTGCTTCATCTCCTTTGTCCTCTCATCATACGTCGCCAGCC